>CBDUAY010000001.1:0-57487 GCA_965365245.1 uncultured Flavobacteriaceae bacterium
TGCTTGCGAAAGCGATAGAAAACTAAAAAATCCGAAAATGCACCAGCATTTTCAAAGGATTTTGTTTGAGTTCCTCCCAAACCAGGATCACCGACCGAAGGGAGGTAATCATTGGGAGTCCATCCCAAACCAGGATCACCGACCGAAGGGAGGTAATCATGGGGAGTTCCTCCCAAACCAGGATCACCGACCGAAGGGAGGTAATCCTCACCCCGTTGTCTCGCGTTCAATCAGCTTCGTTTCTAGCTCAATGCTTTTAAAAATCGGTTTCTTCCCTTTTTTAAGGGTTTCTATTTCAATGAATAACTGATCAAAAGCCGTTTCACCCATACGAAATCCGGGCTGATCAATTGTAGTGAGAGATGGAGATATGACAGATGACATGAACCAGTTGCTGAATCCCACGATTTTCATATCCTCCGGAACTCTGATGCCTTGTTTTTTAAATTCTGTGAGAGCTCCGATGGCAACGAGGTCCGTATTGATGAAAACACCATCTACATCTTTGTGATCTTCAAGCAACTTTCTTGCGTTTTCCTTTCCTTCTTCGAAACTGCGATCCCCGCATTCACACAGATAAACCAGTGAAGGGTCAAACTCAAGGCCATGATCCAACAAGGCTTTTCTATATCCCAAAAAGCGATCTATTGAATTGAGCGGGGTTAGAGCGCCTCGAAAGTGGGCGATGCGTTTGCATCCTTTATCAATTAAATGTGCAGTCGCTTCATACGCCGCTTTCCTGTCATCAATGATTACTTTGGAACAGTCAATGCGCTTCGAGACTTTGTCAAACATGATAAGAGGTGTTTTTTGATCCAAAACCTCTTTGATGTGGTTGCATTGGTCCGTATCATTGGCCAAAGAAATCATGATCCCGTCTACGCGCTGATCGAGTAGCAGCTGAATCTGTTTTTTTTCCATTTCATGGGATTCATCTGATTGCAGAATAATAACCAGATATCCTCTTTGTTCTGCCCGTGACACAATGCCCTTGATGACATTGGAAAAAAAATGATGCACGATCTCCGGAATTATTAGTCCTACGGTCTTTGACTCGTTGGTTCGAAGATTTACTGCCAGCGTATTCGGCTTGTAGTTCAGACTTTTTGCAAGTTCTCTGACCTGCTTTTTGGTTTCCGTTCCTATATCCGGGTAATCCTTCAAAGCCTTAGAAACGGTCGATACCGATAGGTTCAATCGAGCTGCTAATTCTTTGAGGGTAACAGGTTTCATCAAAACTTCTTTTGATAAATGTAATGAAAACTAAACCGTTTTCGTAAGAATTATGGGCGATTTTCAAAAAGAAAAACTGCAATCCGATACTGATAATTGTACATTGCCAATCAGTTCTAGAAGGTTTCGAACAATTGATCAGAATTTATGAAAAGTCAATTGCAAAAGGTTAAACTCAGTTTTTGGCAAATTTGGAACATGAATGTCGGGTTTTTTGGCATTCAATACAGTTTCGGTTTGCAACAGAGTGCCGTTAATCCCATTTACGACTTTTTAGGAGCTTCCCCCGATGAAATCCCCCTTTTGAATCTTGCAGGCCCGGTGACGGGCCTCCTGGTTCAACCTGTTATCGGTGCAATGAGTGACAGGACATGGCATCCCGTCTTTGGTCGGCGTAAACCTTATTTCTTTATTGGAGCCTTAATATGCAGCATCTGCCTGCTCGTTTACCCTTTCAGTAGTTCGCTTTGGATGGCTGCTGGTCTGCTCTGGGTGCTGGATGCCGGGAACAACACCGCTATGGAACCGTATCGGGCCTTTATTGCCGATAATTTATTGGAGGAACAGCAACCGATGGGTTTTCAGATGCAGAGTTTTTTCACAGGACTTGGTCAGACCCTGGCCAATCTCTCTTTATTTATTTTTCCGATGATTTTCATAGGTAAAACTGGGTCTTTGCCTACCTGGGTCTACGCGTCTTTTTTCCTGGGTTCAGTGTGTTCGATAGTATCGATTCTATGGACCCTTAAAACAACTAAAGAGATTCCTCCCACAGATGAGGAATTGAGAAAAATTCGAGAAGAGAAATCAGGGTTTTTTCAACCTTTGTTTGAGATATTTTCTGCCATCAAAGACATGCCTAAAGTCATGTGGCAACTCGCCCTGGTATACCTTTTTCAATGGTACGCGCTCTTCTGTTATTGGCAAAACTCTTCCAAGAGCATTGCTCTTTCAGTTTGGAATGCGACGCCTCAAAGTGATCCTCAGGGATATGAAAATGCTGTGAGTTGGACGGGTCTGGTCAACGGCTGGTACAATATTGTGACTTTTCTGGTCGCATTCATCCTGGTGGGATATGCCAAAAAATTCGGGGCGAAAAAGGTTCATGCCCTGTGTTTGCTGATAGCCGCTTTGGGTTTTCTGGCCTTTCCTCAAATTGAAAACAAGAACCTCCTGTTTTTCGCTATCACGGGGTTTGGCATCGGATGGGCCAGTATGATGGGTATCCCCTATCTCATGGTTGTAGCTGAGATTCCCAAAGAACGTTACGGTGTGTATATGGGCATTATCAACATGATGATTGTTATTCCAATGATTTTTCAAAACCTTTCTTTCGGATTTATACTCAAGAACTTCCTCGACAATGATCCCCGGCAGGCAATTACCTTCGCAGGGGTCCTTTTATTGCTTGGAGCTTTATTTACGTTGAATATCCGCGTCAAAAAGAGTGCGGGAGAAGAAACCCAGTTAGAGCCATGAACTCTGAGAAACGGGAAATAGACGTATTGTGCGTTGGAGAAACTCTGATTGATTTCATTGGAAGACAGAGTGGCATGTCACTGGCAGACACAAGTGAATTTCAAAGATTCCTTGGCGGTTCGCCAACAAATGTCGCTGTCAACTCTTCTCGACTGGGATTAAAAACGGCGCTTGTAGCTTCCATAGGTGACGATGGCTTTGGCAAGTTCATTTTGAACCGCCTTAACGTCGAGAAAGTTGGAACAGATTTTTTAAAAGTTACGCCCAAATCGAGCACCTCTGCCATCTTTATATCTCGTACCGACGGCACACCTGAATTTGTGCCTTTTCGGGCAGCAGACTTTCAAATCGAGGAAGGACAAATACAAAAAGAGACCCTGTCAAACACCAAGGTATTTCATACAACATGTTTCGCTCTTAGCCGTGAACCCGCTCGTTCGACGATTTTAAAGAAAGCAGAAGAGGCTTTTCATGCAGGTTGCCAGTTGAGCATGGATGTCAATTATGCCCGTAAACTATGGGAAAACCGCGAAGCAGCGTTAGAAGCGATTGAGTCCTACTGCCGTTTTGACCCTCTCATCAAGGTCAGTGAAGACGATATGAATCGCCTGTTTGAACGAGAAATTTCTCATGCTGAAATTTTTCAGTTCTTTCACAAAGCCGGTGTGAAGACGGTTTGCCTCACGCTGGGACGAAAAGGTGTAAAACTCGCGTTGAATGGAATAGAAGAGCTTCACAGATCAGCTTTGAAAGTCGAAAACATACAGGATGCAACTGGAGCAGGCGATGCTTTTTGGTCGGGTTTCCTTTACGCCTATATCAATAAGAAATCTCTTGAAAAATCCATTGAGGTTGGCCAGCAATTAGCAGCCCTTAAACTTCAGAATATTGGGAGGTTGCCGGAAAATATCACGAATGTTTCCAGGTTTGAATAACTTTGACTCTCTCAAGCAATGGAGATGAACAAATACAAACTGCCAAAAGGTGTAATTCTGAACCTTTATCCTGATAGTTTGGGGAGTTGCTTGCATGATCTAGTTACGCTTTTGTCGGGAAAGCAGTTCAAAGATGCGTTTTCCATAGTTTATCTTCTGCCAACCTTTTTTCACAGTGACCTGGACCGGGGCTTTTCAATCATAGACTACGACCTGAACGAGGAATTGGTCAAAGAACTGGATCTCGATCAATTGAAAAGAAATGAGGTAGGTCTCAAATTGGACATTGTTTTGAATCACCTGTCTGTGGCTTCACCTCAATTCAGTGATCTACTTGAAAAGGGTGAGAAGTCAGTATACAAGGATTTTTTCATCAATTGGAATGCTTTTTGGCAAGGACATGGGGAAATGGGTGAAGACGGGATCTTAATACCCAGACAGAAATACCTCGACAAACTATTCATGAGAAAACCAGGGCTTCCAGTATTGCAGGTTCCCTTCCCCGATGGATCAATTCAACCCTACTGGAATACTTTTTACCAGGAAATTCGGACGATTGAAAATGACTCTCAAAATGGAGAACAGGTTTTTTTGGGTCAGATGGATGTCAATGCACGGTCAGAGGCAGTTTGGAATTTTTATGATGAGACCTTGGACAAACTCAGAGACTATGGTAGCAAAATAGTGCGCCTGGATGCATTTGCCTATCTTCACAAGGAAGTCGGAGAAGTTAACTTCTTCAATAAGCCAGGAACATGGGAGTATTTGGATCGATTGCGGAAAATGGCCGATGAAAAGGGTTTGCTTCTACTTCCTGAGATCCACGCTGAGTACGGTTCAGGCCTGCATCGTGAAATTTCAGATCGAGGGTACATGATCTACGATTTCTTTATGCCCGGACTATTGCTGCATACTCTTGAACACCGAGATAAAACTGCACTCGTGAGATGGGGACAGGAAATCGTTGAGAACGAGTACAGAACAGTTAACATGTTGGGTTGTCATGACGGTATACCTGTACTCGACTTAAAAGGCAAGGAAGTCGACGGGATTTATCGAAAGGGTCTTTTGACGGATTCTCAAATCGATCAATTGATTGATCAAGTTCTCGAACGAGGTGGAAAAGTCAAGAACATATTTGATCCGTCAGGGAATAAAATTTCGTACTACCAGGTCAACGCCACATTTTTCAGTGCCCTGGGTGAAGATCCACGAAAATTGCTCCTGGCGAGGGCCATTCAGCTTTTCATGCCCGGTACACCGCAAATATGGTACCTGGATTTGTTTGCAGGCAAAAATGACTACGAAGCTGTTGAAAGATTTGGTGCCGGAGGACACAAGGAGATCAACAGAACAGACTTAAGCCTCGATCAAATAGAATCGCTCATAGATCTGGATGTTGTTCAATTGCAACTTGAAATGATCAAGCTCCGAAACACTTGCACAGCTTTTGATGGAAAGGTCGTCTTCGAAGAGTCATTGAATGATGAAATCCGCATAAGCTGGGCAAACGAGCATGAATCTGCAAGTCTATTCGTTAATTTAAATTCTCTGGAACTGGTGATTAAGCATCTTTCAGAGAACGGTGAATATCTTCTGGAGCTTTAAAAAAACACTCTTAAATTTTTATCTCCCCATCGATATCAAAGTTTTAACAAATATTTGTCTAACTTTATTTTTTTAAAGTTGAACATTTTGTATTTTTGTACAAAATCTTAATTATGGCACCCAAGAAAAAAATCAAGGCTGACGATATCATAAGCCTCTACATGGATTACTACCTGGAAAACGGGGAAGCTCCAAAATCGGTTTATCATTTTGCGAAAGTGAACAATTTTGAAGAAAAGGACTTTTATCAGTTTTTCGGATCTTTTGAAGCGATTGACAATTATGTCTTCAAGGCCTTCTTCGATCAAACAGTCAAACTCCTTGAGAAGAGTGAGGAGTATGCCACTTTCGATCCTCGAAACAAGTTACTCAGTTTCTATTTCACCTATTTTGAACTCCTTACAGCGAACAGGAGCTTTGTGCTGTCCATTCTCGATAATGGAGACCCATCGATGAAATCCCTGAGGGTTTTGCGTGAGTTGCGCACAGCTTTCACTGAGTACATCGCCGAGCTTGAGATAGAAACCCTGGATTTAAAGGAGGAGAAACTTGAAAAACTGAAGGACAAATCTCTGAAGGAATCTTCCTGGACCCAGTTCCTGGTCACTTTGAAATTCTGGATGGAAGATTCATCGGCAGGTTTTGAAAAAACAGACATGTTCATCGAAAAGTCTGTAAACACCGGGTTTGATCTTCTGGACGTGAAGCCTTTGAAGAGCATACTTGATTTTGGCAAATTCCTGTTCAAGGAAAAAATTCAAATGAAATAATGAAATCAATCGACAAGATTCCAATTTCCAAGATCCACAGAGCGTCAAACCTGGTTCAAACAGGTGCGAAGGTTGGTGTGAATTATATCAAATACTACGGTGATAAAATCCTTAGCAATGAGGAGCAGGCCCGGGAAAAATTGAATGAAAACAACGCGGAAGACATTTACGATGGTTTGAAAAAATTGAAGGGAAGCGCTCTGAAAGTAGCTCAGATGCTCAGTATGGAAAAGAGCATCCTTCCGAGAGCCTATGTAGATAAGTTCTCACTTTCCCAGTTTTCAGTTCCACCGCTCTCCCCCGCCCTGGTCAACCGAACTTTCAAGAAATATTTTGGAAAGCAACCCAATGAGGTATACGATTTTTTCGATCCTGCTTCCAGAAATGCTGCAAGCATCGGGCAGGTTCACTTTGCCCAAAAAGATGGGAAAGACCTTGCGGTTAAGATCCAATATCCAGGCGTGGCTCAGACTGTAGCTTCTGATTTGGCGCTGGTCAAGCCCGTTGCCATCAAAATGTTCAACATCAATGGCAAGGGTTCTGATAAGTATTTCAAGGAGGTTGAAGAAAAATTGACCGAGGAGACGAATTATCTTCTGGAGCTTGAGCAGAGCAAAGAGATTGCTGACCGATGCAGCCACATAGAGAATCTAAGGTTTCCCAACTATTACGAGAATCTCTCCTCTGACCGCATAATCACCATGGACTGGATGGAAGGCAAACATCTTTCGGAATACGTCCAATTTGACAATGCACAGGAGAATCTTGAAAAAATTGGTCAGGCCCTTTGGGATTTTTACATGTACCAGATTCACACCTTGAAAAAAGTTCACGCCGATCCACATCCGGGTAATTTTCTGGTTTCAGCCGATCATGAATTGATTGTGCTCGACTTCGGTTGCATGAAAGAGATCCCTGAAGAGTTTTATGTTCCTTATTTCGAGTTGGCCAACAGAGAGAATCTCAGCGACAAGACATTTTTCACTGAGAAGATGTACGAGTTGGAAATCCTGAGACCAGAAGACTCGCCTGAGGAGGTAGCTTTCTTCTCGAAGATGTTCCACGAATTGCTTACGGTTTTCACCCGGCCATTCCAACAGGAGTACTTTGACTTTTCAGACGAGAGCTTCTTCGCAGAGATAACTGCATTGGGAGAAAAATACAGTAAAGACACAGCCCTCAGAAAAATGAATGGAAACAGGGGCTCGAAGCATTTCATTTATATGAACCGAACCTTTTTCGGTTTGTACAACCTGATGTTCGACCTCAAAGCGAAACGGATTTCTGTTGGAAAATTGGCGAAAGCGGCATGATACATTATAAACGCAGTTCCATAGACGATCTCGAAAAGATCTTCAGGATCAACCTGATCAATTCGGCCTCAGGTTACAAATCGGCCAATCTGATCGGCACGAGAAGTGATCTCGGTGCTGCGAATCTTGCAGTTTTCAGCTCGATCATTCATATGGGTTCCAACCCGCCTCTGTTAGGTTTTATTCTCAGACCGACCAAAGTAGCTAGACACACCTATTCGAACATTAAAGAAAATAGTTTTTATACGATCAATCACGTAGGTTACGACTTTGCCGAGCAGGCGCATCACACCTCCGCTAAATACGACTCTGATGTTTCGGAGTTTGACGTCACGGGTCTGACCGAAGAGAGTTTGAACAATTTTCACGCGCCTTTTGTAAAGGAGTCACCGGTCAAGATGGCCATGCGATTTGTCGAGGAGCACGAGGTACGATCCAATGGAACAATCCTGGTGATTGGAGAGATTTGTGACCTTTACCTGAAAGAAGAATTGTTGGAAGAAGACGGCTTTGTGAACCTTTCAAAAGGGAAAGTCGCAAGTATTAATGGATTGGATGGCTATTCACTGCCAGCCGAACCAAAGCGCTACGGGTATCAGCGCCCCCATGATACTCCTTCTCAGATGACCCGGGAGACACAAGGGTCGAGATTTAATTTAACCTGATGCTTTGTTCCGAAATGGAGACAGCACATTAAAAAGACAATTATGAACACGAATCACACAACAACATTAAACGGAAATGGCCTGGGCCTTAATGGTTTTACATTTGAGGAGATTGGAGATGACCATCTTCTCACCGGACTGGAAACGCCAATGAAAGAGGATGCCTTTGAACTCAGCGACGCTGAAAAAAAGGAACACATTGCTTTCCTGTTTCGCGAAATCATGGAAACCCTGGGCCTCGATCTTACCGACGACTCATTGCGCGGAACCCCGATGCGCGTGGCAAAGATGTACATCGAGGAAATTTTCTCAGGTTTGGATCCCAAAAACAAGCCTAAGGTTGCTTTGTTTGACAACAAATATCAATACGACCAAATGCTGGTCGAGAAGAATATCACTTTCTACTCTAATTGTGAGCACCACTTTGTGCCCATCATTGGGAAAGCGCATGTCGCCTACATTAGTTCCGGCAAGGTTATAGGACTATCAAAGCTCAATCGAATCGTGCAATACTATGCCAAAAGGCCACAGGTTCAGGAAAGGCTGACCAACCAGATTGCCAAAGAGCTTCAAACCGTTTTGGGCACAGATGACGTTGCTGTAATTATTGACGCCAAGCATCTCTGTGTTTCCTCAAGGGGGATCAAAGATGATACTTCAAGCACGACTACCGCTTTTTACGGAGGCGAGTTCAAGGATCCAAACAAGATCGCAGAGCTCCAAAACTACATTGCAAATAACAGCTGATCATGAGAACTATTCTGGTTGTAGGAGGAAGCAAAGGAATTGGGAAGGAAGTCGTAAAAAAGCTTCTTCCCGATTGCAAGGTGATAAGTGTCTCAAGAGAGGCCTCAGATCTTGATCACCCAAACCTGACCCAAGTGGAGACGGATGCTGTTAAAGGAGAATTGCCTGAAATTGAAGAAATAGATGGACTTGTATATTGCCCGGGCACTATAAATCTCAAACCTTTTTCACGCCTGAGTGAAGAAGATTTTCTCACTGATTTTGAGATCAACGTCCTGGGGGCTGTGCGTGTGTTGCAGACCTATGAAAAAATCCTGAAGAAAAGCGATCACGCCTCTGTGGTTCTATTCAGCACCGTGGCTTCTGACATGGGAATGACCTTTCATTCGAGTGTCGCCGTGTCAAAATCAGGGGTTGAAGGATTGGCCAAATCCCTGGCAGCCGAATGGGCTCCTAAAATCAGGGTCAATGCCATTGCACCGACAATTACAGATACTTCACTGGCTTCAAAAATTCTCAGGAACGATGCGATTCGCGAGAAAATGAAAGAGAGACATCCTTTGAAAAGAATACTGGATCCGACTGAGGTGGCTGAACTTGCAGTTTATCTATTGTCTGAGGGTGCCAGTTCATTTACAGGGCAGGTTTTCAAGATGGATGCGGGTATGCTGAGCATTAAGGTCTGATTCGAGATAAAAGGTTTTCAGGGGCATATTTCTCGGTAGTTTTCACAATATTTTATTAAATATTTCGATGAAGTTTTAGTATCATTGCCCCATGCGAAAAGTCTTTTGCTTATTTGCTTTCTTTCTGTTCTTTCTTGCGGGATACTCCCAGGAGTTTCCCGAAATGAAAACAGACACAATCGACTCTGACTCTCTGGCAGCAGAAGACGATATGCAGGTCAGGTACCTGAAAGGACGCATTGTGAGTATCGATGACGGCGAACCTCTCTTGAGCGCACACGTCGTAAATATGAATTCGGTGGATGGAACAATTACCGACTTTGATGGTAAGTTTGAAATTCCAGCCCAGGTGAATGACACGATATTCATCTCCTACATTGGATATCAGTCTATCAAATTGAAAATCACCAATGACCTTTTGAAGGGTAACGAGTTGGAGATCGCAATTCATGAAAAAGTGGTCAATATCGACGAAGTCACCGTAAAATCTCACAGACTCATCGGCGTATTGGTTGTGGATGCCAAAAACGTCCCAGACGATTCCTACAGTCGCATACATATCAACGGACTTCCTCAAGCCTATGAAATAGGTCGGTCATATACCCGAAATTACAGCTCCGGGCTGGCCGCCGTGTTCAATCCGGTCGACTTCTGGTACAACAAATTCGGCAAGAAGCCCAAGGAGATGAACAAACTTCGCAAGTTAAAAGAGGGAGACCAGATGCGCTCCATGATGGAGCAAAAGTACAGTCGGGAGATCATGATGGACTATCTCGACATGAGCCGCAAAGAGCTCAACGACTTGCTTACGGAATGCAATTACTCAAGCCGATTCATCAACAAGGCCAGTGATCTCCAGATCATTGAAGCTGTTCTGGAATGCTATGAGAATTACCGGGCCCTTCAAAAAGGTCAGGTCAAAAAAGACATCATCCGCGTTCAGCAGCAGGACACTTTATAGGCCTGCCGCATTCCAATCTCCAGGTGTTTCAACCTAGTTATTTCCCAGAATGATAGGAAGACCGTCGTCTCCGCTGCCTATCACAACTACCTTTGTATTAGGTGACTGCGAAAGTTTTATGGTCGCTTCGATTCCCTTGTCCTGTAGAATCTTATCTGTAAGAGATGCACTTAGGATCCGGTTAGCATCGGCTTTACCCTGGGCCTCTATTCTTTGCTTTTCAGCCTCTTTCTGGGCTTTTTCCAGGCGGAACTTATATTCCAGAGACTCCTGCTCCTGACCTAACTTTCTCTCAATTGCGTCTTTGATTGCTACTGGCAATGTCACATCACGCACCAAAACGTCGTTCAACTGAATGTATTGGTCGTCAATTATCTTTTTGGTCTCGTCAAAGATTTCCTCCTGGATCGCGTCTCGTTTCGAAGAATATATTTGCTCCGGTGTGTAACGCCCGACTACACTTCTTGTTGCAGAACGCATTGCAGGTTTCAATACGCGATCGAGATAATTGGTTCCCTTGGTTTGATGCAGGAATCCCAACTGCTCAGACTTGGGTTGATACCAGGCTGTTGCCTCGAGCTGAATATCCAGACCGTTGGAGGATAACACCTTCATTTTTTCTGTGAGCTCCTGTTGACGAATTTCGTACACGATCACATTATTCCAGGGTGCCACCAGGTGAAAACCCTCTCCCAAAGGCGGCTCATCGGTAACGACTCCTCCACTGAATCGCTTCCAAAGAACACCGGCTTCACCGGCTTCAATCGTAACGGTTGATTTGGATATGAAAATAAGTGCCAATATTCCTAAGAAAACTATCGGCAAAATGCCTTTTGGAAACTGAATTTGCCCTTGTTGTGCCATGTTGCAATATTTTAGTGATTAAATTAAAAGGGGCTGTATAGTCATACCAAACCCCTGTATTTTCTGATGAACCATTCAATACTCAAAGATAGGACAATTAAAGCTAACAGCCACTTCTGGTCAATCAGTGAAATGCGCTTTTTTTCGACTTTCTCAACAGGTTTAAAATCGGGTTGGTTCGCCAGGTGAGCAAACAACTGATCCATCCCAGAAGGGTAGAAAACCTTCCCATTTGTTTTGTCGGCAAGATAAGTCAGGGAGGTCACATCCGAGGTGAGGCTCATCTGCTCAGCCGAATAGGACACGACTTCAAAATTGCCGCTTCTGGCGGCGTCGGTCGATGGGTCCATAATTGTGAATCGATAGTTCCCCGGATTGAGATCGTCCAGCTGAACCTCGTAATATCCATTGTTGACATACATGGGATAGGTTCGTTCCCCGTTATCAAGACGCAATTCCAGCGGAGAGGAAAGGTCGAGATTCAAATTGCTGTCGTATTTCCTCGCCTGAATTTTGATCCTTTGGTCATCGAAATTCGTTTTCTCGTAGAACAATTCAAGGCTTTGCTTCCTCTCCGTCAGGTACAGGTACTGGATCAAGGCATCAAAAAACCTGTCGAACGCGTCGAAATTTTCATCCCGCTGAAACACGAACGCCCTCCACTTCCAAAGATTCTCTCCAAAAAGAGCAACACGCCTGGCTCCCTCTTCCTGGTAGACAGTTAGCAGTGGCTGCCCGGATTCGATTCCATTGATAGACTGCCATAATAAGGGCTCCTGCGAAATGCGGAAATCGACCTCTCCCAAGTTCACCTTTAATGAAGGGAAATCCACAAACCCGATGTCATCCTGGTAGAAGGACTGAAATTCTTTTGCAAATGTCGGGAAGGCTTCCTCAGAGAGCATCATGATCCTTTTTCGAAATGCGCCCTGCACACTGTTTATGAAATTCCAGTCTGATGAAGCGCCAGCCATCAGGAAGTAATTTTTACCGTTTTCATTGAGATAAGAGAACAGCTCCTTAAATCTCAGGTCAGGCTGAAAGAGAATATGGACCGAATAATCATTGCCATCCGAATTCCATTCTGAAATGTCTATAAGCTCCACGGATTTTTTCTTCTCGCGCTCAAGACTTTGTTTTATCATACCGAGGTCAGGATGAGGAAAAGCATAGATCAACGCTATTTGCATTTGGGAGTTCACGACTTCGATCTCAAAACTCTTCTGGTTGTTCAGTGTCTCGAGCTCATCTGGAAAAGGAGTTAATCGGATTCGGTAAAGGTGTTGACCGGGCTCTTCCGCCGGGATTTCAAATTTGACCCGATCGCTATTGTCCTCTCTGCTAAATGACATGCGCTTGCGATCAATGACCTGACCTTCCTTTTCGAGAAGCAGCTCGGATGTTACCGAGACATCCCCTGAGAACGTCACAAAGGCTTCTACCTCAGAGATGTTTCCCAAAGTCACATAGGCATTCGCATTGACCTGGGAAATCTCAAGGTCATTCTTTTTGATAGTATCTCCCAAAACAATTGGAAAGACCCTCTGATCGACCCCGGCATAGGCATAGTTCCGTCCGACCGTTTGTATTCCGTCACTGATCAGTACAATGGGGGATTTCCCGGATGATGAGAGCTGATTGAGCTGCTTCAGGGCCCTTTCAATATCGGTCTGACCGGATGAAAAAGACAGAGAATCTCCCAATCTCAATGTCTCGCCAAAGCCGAAGTATTGAATATCGAATTGATCGCTCAGGTCCTCGTTGTTCTGGATCTGATCTATCACTTCTTTCATCCGGATGTCGGCCCCGGAGAGACTTATGGACCTGGATGCGTCCCAGGCTACGTTCAGCACGGGTTTCTCAATAATTGTCTGGCGTGCGTGGTAGCGCGGATTGATCAATAGCAACAGTAGGCAAAAGATTCCGAGAAAACGAAAGAAGGCCGGCAATATCAACCCGCGGTCAAGCTCCTTCCTAAAAAAGTACTGATAATAGCTCAACAGGCCGCTTGCCAGTGCAGACAGGACAAGTAAAAACACCAGGTTGAGATTCATTGGATTCAGGGGTTCGGTCAGGTCAGCATGCCGCCGTCAACATTCAAGGTCTGACCCGTGATATAGGCAGACATATCAGATCCGAGAAAAACACAGGCATTGGCCACATCCTCAGGTGTTCCACCTCGCTTCAAAGGAATTGAGTCTCTCCAGCTGTCGACCGTTTTCGGATCGAGTTTTGCCGTCATTTCGGTTTCTATGAATCCCGGTGCTATTGCGTTGCAACGGACATTTCTGGAGCCCAGTTCCAGGGCGACAGACTTCGTAAAACCTAGTATGCCTGCTTTTGAAGCCGCATAATTGGTCTGTCCTGCATTTCCCTTCACACCAACGACAGAGCTCATATTGATGATTGAGCCCGAACGCTGCTTCAACATCGGGCGAAGCACTGCCTTGGTCAGGTTGAACACCGATTTGAGATTGACCTCGATGACCTTGTCAAAATCTTCCTCCGAAATTCGCATCAACAGGTTATCCTTTGTGATACCGGCATTGTTGATCAGGATGTCCAAACCTTCGAAATCCTCGATCACATCTTTGACCAATTGCTGTGCTGCATCAAAATTAGCAGCATTTGACTGATACCCTTTTGCCTTTACACCAAATCCTTCCAATTCAGCTTCAAGGGCCCGGGCTGCCTCTGCAGATGCATTATAGGTGAATGCCACATGAGCCCCTTGCTTTGCGAACTCAATGGCTATTCCTTTTCCGATACCTCTCGAGGCACCTGTAATCAATGCTATTTTATTTTCGAGTAATTTCATTCAATATCAATTTAGTATTCAAATATACTAAAATTCAAAGGTCTATCTTCTAACAAGAAGAATCCCATCAAATCAAATTTTAAACTGTATTTTAATTGATCGGAGGCCTATTGCTTTACCTCCAAATCTTTATAATTAAAGAGATAATCAATGTCCATTTCCTTAACATCGCCCATTTTTTTGAGGGCATTCAGGTCAAGGTCAGACTTCTTTCCAATGACCAAAGCCGTGTAATCTCCTCCTTTGACGTTTTGGTCAAAGAATGAACTCAAATCTTGCATTGTCATATTCTGAATGGATTCATACATGTCCTTCCGGATATCATAGTCAATTCCCCTTCTTTTCAGTCTTTCATAATTCCAAAATATACTCGATTTGGTTATTCTCTGAGCAGCAATCTTTTTAAGCGCATTTTTTTTGGAAGCTTCAAACTTTTCATTGACCTCCGGCATATCTTTCATGAGTTCCATTAATCCATCTACCGCATCTGGAAGTTTGTCAGCTTGGGTGCCAATATAGGCCCAAACAACATCTGAATTTTCCTTTTTACTGGCGTTCACATATTCTGCAAAAACGGCATAAGCCAATGATTTTGACTCGCGCAATTCCTGCATCAAAATTGACGACATGCTGTAACCAAAATAATCGTTAAACACCAGTCCATAGGCCATTTTCTCTGCATTGAACTGATCTCCTTTTGCCACTAAAATAATTTCTGCCTGAACCATGTCGAAATCGACAAAATTAACCTGATTTCCTGTGGCTATTTGTTCGTATTTCTGTGGATCCGGATAATTTTTCAGTTCAGCTGGAACTTTATGAGAATTGTTTAAAGAAACCATTGTTGATTCAATGTCATTCCCGTAATAGAAAATTCTCTGATTATATCCTTTCAGGTCTTTAACCATTTGAATCAATTCATTAGGATCCATGCTCTGCAACTCATCTGCGCTATAAATGTCTCTGAGACGAGAATTCTCACCATATATCCCATACGTCAACAAACCTGACCATAAAATGTTGTCTTTATTAGCTTTCCCGTCTATTCTTCCTTTTAATATCTTTTCGACAAATTTGTCATAGCTCTCCTGATCCGCCTTGGCATTGTCCCATAAATTCTCTAATAAAGCAAGGCCTTTGTCCATATTTTCCTGCAGACCAGACAAACCTACATATGATCTCTCCGACCCTGTATTTACCCCGTAGTTGATTCCCAATTTATAAAACTCTTTTCTCACTTCATCCGGTGACAATTGATCGGTTCCCACATAGTCCAGATAGGCAACTGCCAGACCTAATTTTCTGTCGTGATCACTCCCCATGTCAAAAATGATATTCAAAGAGAATAAATCATTGGTCTTGTTTTCGATATAGGATACATCCAGGCCGTTTTTTAATTTTGATTTTTTAATTTCCGCCTTGTAATCAACAAATAAGGGTTGTATATCACCCGAATTAATGGCCGAAAAATCCTTGTAATAAGCACTTTCTTTGCCCCGGTTTAAGTTAACAGGCGTGATCTGGGGCTTTTCAACCTTTGCAATGCCAGGATCCTCCCCTTGTCTTTTGTACATTAAAACATAATTCTCTCCATAGTTTTTTGAAGCATATGTCATTAGATCCTCTTTGGTAATGTCTTTCAATTCATCCAAAAACCTGATCTCATCGGCCCAGTCTCTCTGTGAAATAAAGTTGTTGTAATAAATGGAAGCCAAAGATGTACTGTTTTCATACTCCCTGAGTTTCGTCAATTTCAGATCGTTGACCACGGCATCGATCAGCCAATCGTCAAATTCTCCCTTTTTAATCTTGTCGAGCTCAGCCAACATGAGATCTTTTACCTCGTCCAGGGTTTGTCCTGCCTTGGGAGTCCCATCGAGATAATGCAATCCGTATTCATTTAAAAAAGAGTGGTACGATCCGGCTCTTTGAACCTTTTGATTCTGATTGAGATTCAAATCGATCAGGCCAGCTTTGCCATTCGAAAGCATCATATCAATCAACATAGCTCTTTTGTAGTCTTCACTTCCAAGACCACCATTGACTCTAAAGGCCACTCTAACCGATTCAGCTGTTGGACCATAGACCTCAATCTCGGTTATCGATTCAAGGGGATCTTCCTTAGGAAGTACAGGGTGTTCCACTTCTTTGTTCTCCAATTGTCCAAAAGTATCATCGATCAATTTAATAGTTGGGTCGAATTCTAAGTCCCCCACCAGAACAACTGCCATGTTATTGGGGACATAGTACTTGTTGAAATAATTGTGAATAGCCACCATTGATGGGTTCTTCAGGTGTTCCGAAGTTCCAATCGTGGTTTGCTGTCCGTAGGGATGATTCGGAAACAAGGCTCTGTTCATAGCGTGATATTTCTTATCTCCGTCATCGTCCAGACCTCGATTGAATTCTTCATACACAGCTTCCAACTCCGTATGAAACAATCTCAAAACCAGTTCAGAAAAACGATCCTTTTCAAGTTTGGCCCATTTTTCCAACTCATTGGCCGGTATCTTATTGTGATATACGGTTTCTTCATTTGATGTGTGGGCATTGGTTCCCTGAGCTCCCAGTGAGCCAACCATTTTGTCGTATTCATTTGCAATTGAATAATTTGAAGCTTCCAGAGAAACCCGATCAATTTCCTGGTAAATCTCCTTTTTCTTCTCCGGATCTGTTTCATTCTTGTGCTTTTCAAATAAATCAGAAATTGAATCCAGGTAGATCTTTTCGGTTTCCCAGTCTTGGGTTCCAAACTCACTATTGCCCTTGAACAGCATGTGCTCTAAATAATGAGCCAACCCGGTATTGTCTGCAGGATCATAGGTAGACCCGGCCCTAACCGCCACATAGGTCTGTATTTTGGGTTCGTCGCGATTCTGACTCAGGTACACCTTGAGCCCGTTGTCAAGGGTATAAAGTCTCAAGCCCGTAGGGTCATTGCTGACGGTCTCATAAGAATATCCATTGGCATCGGTGTGCTTTTCGGTAACAAAATCTGTTACTGGCCCGGATTGCTTGCATGCAGCTATTAACAAAAAGGACAGTGTGAAAGTGTAGGAAAGGAGATTTTTCATTTCAAATGTGGGTGAAAGTTTAACAGTATTTATAATTGTTTAAAAATAAAGAAGAGACGTTGAGTAAGAAAGTGGTTAGCCTCTATTGTGAATAATTTAACATCTTAAAGAAGAACTGATGAAGTAATGAGAAAAGGCCACCCGGTGGGGCAGCCTTCATCTAAATTTTTCAAAACATGCTCGGGTCGAATTAACCCAGAACTTCCAGTACTTTCTGGCCGATTTCAGCAGGAGAATCGACAACGTGAATTCCGTTGGCAGCCATGATTTCCATTTTCGCCTGTGCCGTGTCGTCTTTTCCTCCCACGATTGCGCCTGCATGTCCCATAGTTCTACCTGCAGGAGCCGTTTGTCCGGCTATGAAACCCACAACTGGTTTTCGGTTGCCATCAGCTTTGATCCATTTCGCAGCATCGGCTTCCAATTGCCCTCCGATCTCTCCTATCATCACGATGGCATCTGTGTCCGGGTCCTCCATCAGGAGTTGAACCGCTTCTTTAGTCGTAGTTCCAATAATCGGGTCCCCTCCTATTCCTATGGCCGTTGTGATCCCAAGTCCTTTTCTGACCACCTGATCAGCTGCTTCATAGGTCAACGTTCCGGATTTGGAAACAATGCCGACTCGTCCTTTTTTGAAAACAAAGCCGGGCATGATGCCGACCTTGGCCTCCTCAGGAGTTATAACACCAGGACAGTTAGGTCCTACCAACCGGCAGTCACGGGCATCGATGTAAGATTTTACACGCACCATATCCGCAGTAGGTATACCTTCCGTTATACAGATGATCACTTTGATGCCGGCTTCAGCGGCCTCCATAATAGCGTCTGCAGCAAAGGCTGGTGGAACAAAAATGATTGACGTGTTTGCGTCCACCTCACGAACCGCATCAGCAACCGTATTGAATACCGGTTTGTCCAAATGTGTTTGACCACCTTTCCCGGGAGTCACTCCACCGACGACATTGGTGCCGTATTCGATCATCTGACCCGCGTGAAACGTACCTTCGCTTCCTGTGAAACCCTGAACGATCACCTTTGAATCTTTATTGACTAATACACTCATTTTTTTATGCTGGTTTTTACTTTTTAAATCCTTTTTTACTTGAACAAAATTAGGGCAAATTCAATAGAATGAAACCCTATTTCTTCATTTTTTCATATAGACCGGGGAGGTTTTTGATCATCCCCAATTCCCTGTATTTTTCGCGGGCCTCTCCCGCTGGAGAGCCAAAATAGGTTTTCCCTGGCTCGAGATCTTTTGTTACGCCAGACTGAGCGTAGACCACAGCCCCCTTACCTATAGTGATGTCACTGATCACGCCAACCTGTCCCCAAAGCGTGACCTCATCTTCGAGTCGGGTACAACCGGCTATACCGACCTGTGAGGCAATAAGGCATCTCCTGCCGACGACAGTGTCATGAGCAATCTGCACCTGGTTGTCCAGTTTTGTCCCTTCGCCTATAATTGTGTCACCCGTGACTCCTTTGTCAATCGTGCAGGCAGCGCCTATTTCCACATCGTCCTCTATTATTACGCGACCACATGACTTGAGCTTGTCAAATCCATGAGCACGTTTTTGAAAATAAAAGGCATCACCGCCCAATACCGTTCCCGAATGAATTACCACCCGATCGCCTATTACGGTATTGTCATATATGCTGACATTCGGATGGATCAGGCATTCCTTCCCGATGGTTACATTGTTGCCAATGAAGACCTGCGGCTGTATAATCGTGTTGGGCCCAACACTGGCTGAATCCGAGATGCTTTTGGAAGCGGGTTCAAAAGGGCGAAAATGTTGTGTGATCTTATTGAAATCGGCAAAGGGGTCTTCAGAGAGAAGCAGTGCTTTCCCTTCAGGACATTCGACTTTCTTGTTGATCAGGATCACTGTCGCAGCCGAATTCAATGCCTTGTCATAATACTTGGGATGGTCGACGAAAACAATGTCTCCGGGCTCAACCACATGGATCTCATTGATGCCCCTGACCGGAAAATCTCCATCTCCAACATATTCGTTTCCTGCTATTTTTGAGATTTCCTCAAGGGTGTGGGTGCGAAAGAATTTCATGAGGTTCAGTCTTTCACGCGTTCCATATAACTTCCCTTCTCAGTATCGATCTTAATCTTGTCTCCTTCATTGATGAAAAGCGGAACATTGACCTGTGCACCCGTTTCAACCGTTGCTGGTTTCGTCGCATTAGTCGCGGTATTCCCCTTCACACCAGGCTCTGTATGGGTGACTTCAAGGTAAACGTGAGCAGGCATCTCCACCGAAAGCGGCAGTTCATCAGACGTTCTGATGATGATCGTGACGATTTCCCCTTCTTTCAACAGGTCGGGCGAGTCCAACGCCTCCTTTTGGAGTGATATCTGGTTATAGTCGTCGGTGTTCATGAAGTGATAGGTGTCTCCTTCCGGATAGAGGTATTGATACTTCCTTGTTTCCACCCTGACTTCTTCTATCTTATGGCCCGCCGAAAAAGTGTTGTCTATTACCTTGCCCGTGGTAAGGCTCTTGAGTTTCGTTCGCACAAAAGCAGGGCCTTTGCCTGGTTTAACGTGCAGAAATTCTACAATTTTATAGGTGTCGTTGTTATAAACGATGCACAAACCTTTCTTGATGTCTGATGTTGTTGCCATTTTGATCTAATAGTTACTTGTATACCCTTTCATGATCCCTCGCTGCGAATTGTTGATAAAAGTCAAAACTTCATCTCGTTCCGGACTTGCGTCGAGTTCAGCTTCCAGAATTCTCGAGGCCTGGGATACATTGTTGTTCTTTTGAAACAGGATTCTGTAAATGTTCTGAATCTCGTTGATCTTTTCCGATGTAAAACCTCTTCTGCGCAAACCTATGGAGTTGATCCCAATATAGGACAAAGGCTCTTTGGCAGCCTTTACGAATGGAGGCACATCCTTTCTCACCAGGGACCCACCTGATATCATGGCGTGTTTCCCAATATGAATGAATTGATGAACCCCAGCAAGACCACCGATGATGGCATACTCCCCAATCTCGACATGTCCGGCGAGGGTAACACCGTTCACTATGATCACGTCGTTTCCGATAATGCAATCATGGGCAACATGGGCAGTTGCCATGATCAGGCAATTGTCCCCAATCACCGTTTTTCCGTAAGCATTGGTGCCCCGGTTGATTGTCGCGCACTCCCTGATGGTCACATTGTCTCCAATTACGGCCAGAGAATCCTCCCCTTCGAATTTTAGATCCTGTGGAATCGCCGAAATGACGGCTCCCGGGAATATTCGACAATTCTTGCCGATTCTAGCTCCTTCCATAATCGTCACATTGGATCCAATCCACGTGCCTGACCCAATGGTCACATTGTTGTGAATGGTCGTAAAAGGCTCAATCACAACATTGGTGGCGATCTTTGCGCCGGGATGTATATAGGCTAAGGGTTGATTCATCTGTTCTTTTCTTCTTTAAATTGTTATATCAGGATTTCTTCACGATCTGGGCCATGAGCTCAGCCTCAACGACAAGTCTGTTGTTGGCGTAGCCATAAGCCTGCATGTGACAGATGCCCCTTCGAATCGGCATCATCAATTCAGCTTTGAAGATGAGGGTATCACCCGGCAAAACCTTCTGCTTGAACTTGACGTTGTTCATTTTCATGAAATAAGTCAGGTAGTTTTCGGGATCCGGCACGGTACTTAGCACCAGAACGCCACCACATTGTGCCATCGCTTCGATCTGCAGCACTCCCGGCATTACTGGTGCCCCGGGAAAGTGCCCCACAAAAAAGGTCTCGTTCATCGTGACGTTTTTCATGCCGACCACATGGTTGTCGGAAAGTTCCAGGATCCGATCGACCAACAGGAAAGGTGGTCTGTGCGGCAGGAGCTTCATTATGTCATGGATGTCCATCAGAGGTGGCTGGCTCAGGTCGTACTGGGGAACCTTGTTTCGCTTTTCGATCTTGATGAGCTTCATCATTTTACGGGCGAAATGCGTATTGATCTTATGACCCGGTTTTGTCGCGATGACCTTTCCCCGAATCTTCGTGCCGATCAGCGCCAAATCCCCGATAACGTCCAAGAGCTTGTGACGCGCCGCTTCATTGGCCCAATGCAAGGTTAGATTATCCAGAATCCCATTCGGCTTTACCGTTACTTTGTCTTTTTTAAAGGCCTTGCTCAATTTTTGCATCGTCTCATCCGACAAAGGTTTGTCGACGTAGACGATGGCGTTGTTCAAGTCTCCTCCTTTGATGAGATCGTTGTCGAGAAGCATTTCTATCTCGTGCAGAAAGCTGAAGGTCCTTGCATCTGCAATTTCCTCCTTGAAATCTTCAATGCGTTCGAGGGTAGCGTTCTGAGTGCCGAGAATCTTAGTTCCAAAATCAACCATAGTCGTGACTTCGTACTTGTCCGAAGGCATGATCATGATCTCACTTCCGGTCTCCTCATCCTTGTATGAAATGATGTCTTTTACCTCGTATATGTCCCGCTCGGCATCCTGTTCTTCAATTCCTGCCTTTTCAAGGGCTTCAACAAAGAATTTGGAAGATCCGTCCATGATTGGAGGCTCCGGGGCGTCAATCTCAATGATGACATTGTCGAGGTCCAACCCTACCAGGGCCGCCAGCACATGCTCTGAAGTATTGATGACCACGCCATTTTTCTCGATGTTGGTGCCTCTTTGCGTGTCTGTTACATAACATGCAAGCGCCTCAATTGCAGGCTGCCCTTCTAGATCCGTGCGAACAAAGGTGAATCCAGAGTTAACCGGTGCCGGTTTGAAGGTCATGGAGACCTTGTTGCCCGTGTGCAACCCAATGCCCTCCAAGGATATCTCCTTACTGATGGTTTTCTGGTTAACAGTCATGAAATGATTATTTTTTAGTTTCAAGTTTTTTGTCAAGGTCGTCCAGTCTTGAGGAGATCTTTGGCAAATTCTTGAAGTGAACGTATGATTTATTGAAATCGTGATAAGGTATCGCCGGGCTTCCCTGAACGGTTTCATTGTCCGGAATTGACTTGCCTATACCGGATTGTGCCTGGATCTGGACGTTGTCCCCAATGGTAATGTGTCCAACAATTCCAACCTGGCCGCCAATTTTGCAATTGTTACCTATTTTGGTGGATCCGGCAACTCCCGTTTGGGCAGCGATCACAGTATGCTTTCCGATTTCCACATTGTGTGCAATGTGAATCTGATTGTCGAGCTTCACACCTTTTCTGATGATGGTCGAACCTAAAGTAGCGCGGTCAATTGTAGTGCCTGCCCCGATGTCAACATTGTTTTCAATGATCACATTTCCCGTTTGGGGTATTTTGTGATAATCTCCATTTTTGTTCGGAGCAAACCCAAACCCGTCACAACCGATTACAGTTCCGGCATGTATCGTGCAATTATTTCCAATCTCAGATTCAGAGTAGATTTTTGATCCAGCAAAAATAGTTGTGTTATCACCAATTATCACATTCTCCCCGATAAACACATTGGGGTAGATCTTGACATTGTTGCCTATTTTGACATTCGCGCTTAAATAACTGAAAGCCCCGAGATAGAGATCTGAACCATACTCTACTGTTTTGTGCATGTAATGGGGTGACTCGAGACCCGATTTGTGAAGCTTGATCTGATTGTAGTACTCCAAAACCTTGGTAAATGCCAGGTAGGGATCGTCGACCTTGATCAGCGTGCTGCTCACCTCCCTGTCTGGAACAAAGTCCTCTTTGACAATTACCACCGAGGCATCCGTCGAATATAACCATGAAGTGTATTTTGGATTCGACAAAAAAGTAAGCGAACCCTTGTCCCCTTCTTCAATTTTTGACAGCTTATGGACCTCCTCTTCAGGGTTTCCGATTACAGTGCCATTGAGAATTTCAGAGATTTGTTTAGCCGTGAATTTCAAAAGATAATTATTATTCCGTTTTCTTCGGGTGTTTGCAAAAATACAAAAATTGGTCAATCCTGATCATTTATGTGCGCTTCTTTGGATAGCAAAGAAAATAACGCGTAGTTTTCTGATCTAAACCGGCAATTCCCGCATAGCCCGAAGCATCTTTGATGTCAATCGTTTCTCCAGATTTAAGGGCGATTCGGATACCCATGGGTTCTGTTTTGTAGACCAGGTTGCTGACCTCTCCAGAATAGACCAGGTAGTCCAGTTCTGAATCTCCTATGCTGAATCGAACTCCAATTTTCTCGCGGATTTCCTCAATCTTGTTTAGATCGAAAGGTTTGTCTGACATGACAACCTTCGGAAGCCTCCGATTCACAATGGATCTTGACAAGTAAGACAATATGAAGTCTTCATGTTCACACCAGGCCTTCATCCCGTGAATCAGATCTGTATCATCCAGTCTTGCGTACGCCTCCAGAATCGTCTTGTCAAATGACTCAGCATTCACCTCATTCTCCAGGAATACACTTAGCACAGGCGTCATTGGCACCTCTTTCCCGGCAAGAACAAGCTCTCTGGACCTCTTGAGGATCTTGACCAGGATATTTTCGGCGGCTAGCCCTGTTTTGTGCAGGTACACCTGCCAGTACATGAATCGCCTGGCCATAATGAACTTTTCGACCGAATAGATTCCTTTGTGTTCGATGGCCAGTTGGTCATTTCTAACGCAAAGCATGGAAATGAGTCTTTCCGCATTTAGGTTTCCCTCAGCCACGCCGCTGTAGAAACTGTCTCTTTTCAGATAATCAAGTCGGTCCATGTCCAGTTGACTTGAAATCAGCTGGTTCATGAACTGCCTTGGATACTCCCCCTTGAACATCGAAATTGCCATCTCCAACCGGTTGTCAAACTCTTTGTTGAGTGATTCCATGAACTTCAGAGAGAGGTCCTCGTGGCCCATTCCCTGAGCAAAGCATCCTTCAAGTGCATGTGAGAAAGGCCCATGCCCCAGGTCATGCATCAAAATAGCAAGAAGAAGGGCCTCCTCCTCTTCTGCACTGATATCGATTTCCTTGAGCCGCAAAGTATCAATGGCCCTCTGCATCAAAAATGTACAACCAATCACGTGATGGAAGCGGGTGTGATGGGCTCCGGGATAGACCAGGTAAGACAGGCCCATTTGGGAAATCCGCCTCAGGCGCTGGAAATAAGGATGTTCAATGACCTGAAAAACCAAGGGGTTTTTTATCGTTATAAACCCATAAATCGGGTCATTAAATAATTTGAGTTTTTTCAAAATTTTCAGCTTGTTTTTTGTACTTTTCCGAATAAATTCCTTCCTTGCGTGTCTGGGCAACAGAACAAAAATAAAGGTTTCATTTAACTAATTTGGTATAATTGATTTAGAATGAGTTCAGGTAAAATACTATGGGTTGACGATGAAATTCAACTTCTCAAACCTCACATGCTTTTTTTGGAAAAGAAAAATTATGAGGTGGTTCCCTGTACCAATGGCGCCGACGCGGTTGAAAGTGTGAACGAGGAGCAGTTTGATATTGTCTTTCTCGATGAGAACATGCCTGGCCTTTCGGGCCTTGAAACCTTATCGCAAATCAAGGAAAAGCATCCGAACCTTCCCGTGATCATGATCACGAAGAGTGAGGAAGAGTATATCATGGAAGAGGCGATCGGCTCCAAAATTGCCGATTATCTGATCAAGCCAGTGAATCCGAATCAAATTCTATTGAGTCTGAAGAAGAACCTGGACATCGGACGACTGGTATCCGAAAAGACTACCTCGAACTACCAGCAGGAATTCAGAAAGATTTCCCTGGACCTTGCCATGGTCAACACCTATCAGGACTGGATCGACCTCTATAAGAAACTCGTGCATTGGGAAATACAGCTCGAGTCCATTTCGGATCCGGGGATGACCGAAATACTGGAAAGCCAGAAGGAGGAGGCCAATTCTCAGTTTTACAAATTCATCAAAAAGAATTACAGGGACTGGTTTCACGGCAGCGACGCTCCCGTGCTTTCCCATACCTTGTTCAAGGAGGTAATCGCCCCTAAATTGAAAAAGGACAAAGGCACTCTTCTAATTGTGATAGACAATCTTCGCTATGATCAGCTCAGGGTATTGGAGCCTGTCATCAATGAGTATTACAAGCCGACAGAGGAAATTGCTTATTACAGCATCCTTCCCTCTGCAACCCAATACGCCAGAAATGCCCTATTCTCGGGCCTGACTCCTCTGGAAATGGAGAAGAAGTACCCTCAGTATTGGAAGAACGATACAGACGAAGGAGGCAAAAACTTGCATGAAGGGGAGTTTCTATCGGAGAACCTGAAAAGACTGGGCATGAACATCTCCCATGAATATTACAAGATCACTGCGGTGAGTCAGGGAAAGGATCTGGCTTCGAACCTGGCAAAAATCAAGGATAATGACCTTACTGTGGTGGTTTATAATTTCGTCGACATGCTGTCTCATTCGCGTACAGAGATGGACATGATCAAGGAGCTGGCGAGCGACGATAAGGCCTACCGGTCTTTGACCCTGAGTTGGTTTAGAAACTCGCCTTTGCTCGAGATCATTCAGAATGCTCAGAAAATGGGGTTGAACCTTATAATCACTACCGATCACGGCACGATCAATACCTCGAGGCCCTCCAAGGTGGTCGGTGACAAGAATATCAGCTCGAACCTTCGCTATAAAACAGGGAAAAGCTTGAGCTACAACGAGAAGGAGGTCTACGAGGTCAAAGACCCTAAAGACATATTCCTTCCATCCCTGCATTTGAGCAGTTCGTTCATTTTTGCAAAAGAAGACTTCTTCTTTGCCTATCCCAACAACTTCAATCATTACGTCAAGTATTATAAAAACACTTATCAGCACGGCGGCATCTCTCTTGAAGAGATGATCATCCCTTGCATAAGCTACGAAGCCAAGTAAAGTTTGGATGTCTTTTTTTTGACCTTTTGATAAGGCAATTGTCAAAGAATTTTATCAATTTTGCATGAGAGACAAGAACTCTCCCCTAAATCCAGAATTGATGAAAAAACACAATTTCAGTGCAGGTCCCTGCATCCTTCCACAAAGCGTATTGAAACAGGCTTCAGAAGCTGTTGAAAACTTCAACGGCCTGGACCTTTCGCTAATTGAAATCTCACATCGAAGCGCCGATTTTGTCGCAGTCATGGAAAAGGCCAGGAAGCTGGTTCTCGAGCTGATGAACCTGGAAGGAAAAGGGTATTCCGTTCTGTTTCTTCAGGGAGGAGCAAGTCTTGAGTTTTTGATGGTTCCCTACAACCTGATGTCAATTGGCGGAAAAGCTGCCTATCTGGACACCGGTACCTGGAGCAGCAAAGCCATTAAAGAGGCCAGCTTGCTGGGTGAAGTTGAAATCATGGCGAGTTCCAAGGATGCCAACTACTCTTACATTCCAAAGGGGTATGATGTCCCGGCTGGTGTAGACTATGTGCACTGCACGAGTAACAATACGATTTTCGGGACCCAGATGAAGGAGTTTCCCAAAACAGAGGCTCCCCTGGTTTGTGACATGAGCTCCGACATTTTTTCGAGAGAGCTCGATTTTAGCCGGTTTGATCTCATCTACGCGGGCGCTCAGAAAAACATGGGCCCTGCCGGAACGACTCTTGTAGTGGTCAAAGACGAGATTTTGGGCAAAACCGGGCGCAAGATCCCATCCATGCTCGATTACAAGGTGCACATATCAAAAGACAGCATGTACAATACCCCATCGGTTTTTGCTGTTTACGTTTCCATGCTCACTCTTGACTGGTTGAAGTCCCTTGGAGGAATTAAGGAGATAGAGAGAAGAAATGTGGAAAAGGCACAGCTGCTCTATAATGAGATAGACAGAAATCCACTCTTCAGAGGTGCTGCTGCAACAGAAGACAGGTCAGATATGAACGTAACATTTTTGCTAACCGATGATTCCAGGAAACAGGAATTTGACGCTTTGTGCAAAGCCAAAGGAATCAACGGCATAAATGGTCACAGGTCAGTAGGCGGTTACAGGGCAAGCATTTACAATGCAATGCCGATTGAAAGTGTGGCAGTATTGGTAGACATAATGAAATCATTATAAAATTTTAGATCTTAACAGGATGAAAGTATTGGCAAATGACGGAATTGCAACTTCCGGTATCGTAGCGCTTGAAAAAGCAGGGTATGAAGTTTTATTGAATACGGTG
Source organism: uncultured Flavobacteriaceae bacterium (assembly GCA_965365245.1). Classification (GTDB taxonomy): domain Bacteria; phylum Bacteroidota; class Bacteroidia; order Flavobacteriales; family Flavobacteriaceae; genus Lutimonas. The sequence goes on from CBDUAY010000001.1 coordinate 27,258, forward strand.
GCACAGGAGCAACTGGCAAGTTATATAAACGACAACCAGATAGATGTTCTGCTCGTCAGAAGCGCTACCAAAGTGAGAAAGGACCTTATCGATGCCTGCCCCGGCTTGAAAATCATCGGCCGCGGGGGCGTGGGAATGGACAACATCGACGTGGAATACGCAAAAGGCAAAGGAATCAAAGTGATCAATACGCCCGCCGCCTCTTCCCATTCAGTGGCTGAACTGGTCTTTGCACATTTGTTCGGCATGGTGAGGTTTCTTCACGATTCCAATCAAAATATGCCCCTGGAAGGAGATTCTAAATTCAAGGAACTGAAAAAAGCCTACGCTAAGGGCGTTGAGCTCAAAGGTAAAACTCTGGGAATTTTGGGCTTTGGCAGAATCGGGCAGGCAACGGCAAAAGTAGGACTGGGAGTTGGCATGCGAGTCGTGGCTTTTGATCCTTTTATCGACAGTGCCCACATTAAAATCGATTTCTTCGACGGGCAGGAAGTGAATTTCACCATTGACACAATTTCGAAAGAGGCCGTCCTTGAACAAGCCGATTTCATTTCTCTTCATGTCCCCGCTCAGGATGATTACGTGATCAGCACGAAAGAGTTCGAAATCATGAAAGACGGAGTGGGCATCGTGAACGCAGCTCGTGGAGGGGTAATTGATGAAAAAGCCCTTATCGAGGCCATTGAGTCGGGCAAAGTGTCAAACGCGGCATTGGATGTGTTCGAAAACGAGCCGAATCCCGAGATCAAATTGTTGATGAACCCGAAAATCTCGCTGACACCTCATATTGGAGCAGCTACCCAGGAAGCTCAAACCCGAATCGGAGAAGAACTGGCCGAGCAGATCATCAAAATTCTCAACTGATGCTTGATGGCGACGGTCAATCCCTTTAGAGCGGTTCGGCCGACCCGTGACAAGGTTTCTCTTGTTACAACCAGGTCGTATGAACTTTACAGAAAGAAAGAGAGAAACTGCATTCTCGAGTACAACCCTTACTCCTTTTTGCACGTCCTGCGCCCAGGATTCAAATACCATAAGCGCGTTACCGGAAAAGAGCGATTCAGAATGGTGCACAACCGCTATGAGGAATTCCTGGAAAACGGGGTTTTGCGTCAGGATGACAAGCCCGCTTTTTATTTGCACCAGAAGGAGTATTTGAATGTGAGATTTTGGGGCATTATCGGACTGGCTTCTCTGGATGACTACGAAAACAACATCATTAAGAAACACGAGAAAACGATTCGGGACCGGGAAGAATTATTTGGTGAATACCTGGAGATCACGGGTTTTAATGCAGAGCCGGTGCTTATCACTCATAAGGATGACTCCCATCTGCAATCGGTTTATGACAAATACAGCCAGCAACGTCCCGAATACGAGTTTACCACAAACAAGGAAAGAACCCACAAGCTTTGGTTGATTCGGGAGCAAAAGGAAATCGAGGAGATTTCCAGGGCATTCAGCGGTATGGAGTCGCTCTACATCGCCGACGGTCATCACAGGACGGCGTCTTCTCTTTATCTTAGAAACAAGAAACAACAAAATTTCGATGGAGATGAGACTGGTAACGCATGCGCGAATTTCATGGCCTATTTCATACCGGAATCCCAATTGAGAATTTCTCCCTTTTATCGCTTTATTCGCAATTTGGGCGAGATGGACAAGGAGACTTTTCTGATCCGGTTGGATCAGTATTTCCGGATTAAGAACTTGGGAAATCAATATTATCGACCTTCCAGGAAACATCATTTTTCAATGTACCTCGATGGAGAATACTATAAACTCTACCTCCGAAAATCTGCATTCCAGCCAGAATCGGTTCTTGATGATCTAGATCCCCAGGTTCTATACAATACAGTTTTGCACCCCATATTGGGAATTGATGATCCAAGGGGTGATAAAAATTTGTTTTATCTTCCCGAGAGCGGCAATGAAATGCAGCTTAAAAACCTTGTGGATTCGGGAGATTACCAGGTTGGATTTGCAACCTATCCTGTTTCGGTGGAACAGATGAAAAGTGTTGCAGATCAAGGCCTGATTATGCCTCCGAAAAGCACTTATGTGGAGCCTAAATTGAGAAGCGCACTCACTATTTTTGAATTAAAGTAATTATTTAACCCAACCTCTTAAATGTTTATAAATCATAATTATAAGGAAATAGTAGAAAGTATTCCAAAAGAGGTGGTTCTGGTTGCAGTATCCAAGACCAAGCCCATTGAGGATATCATGGAGGCATACAGGGAGGGACATCGCATATTCGGCGAGAACAAGGTACAGGAAATGGTCAATAAACACGAGGCTCTGCCCAAGGACATCGAGTGGCATATGATCGGGCACCTTCAAAGGAACAAGGTCAAGTACATGGCTCATTTCGTGAGCCTTATTCACGGGGTGGATAAAATGGCCACCCTGGTTGAAATCGACAAACAGGCAAAAAAGCACGACAGGGTCATAGATTGCCTCCTGCAGGCCCGTATTGCGAAAGAAGAGACGAAGTTCGGCCTGGAGTTCGATCAGATTGAACAAATTCTCTTTTCACAGAATCTACGTGACCTGGGAAACATCAGAATAATTGGCTTAATGGGTATGGCTACCTTCACGGACGACAAAGAGCAGATAGCCTCTGAATTCGCTGAGCTAAGTGCATTCTACGAAAAAATGCGAGCCAGGGGATGTGAACTGGAAGTGTTGTCGATGGGAATGAGCGGCGATTACGAAATAGCGCTGAGACATGGAAGCAATATGATTCGCGTTGGAAGCGCCATCTTCGGTGAAAGAAACTATCTCGCCGGCCAGTAATCTGATGATTCTCAATGCATGATTTTAAAGAGAAGCTGCTTGAGGATATCCGCATGAGACAAATTGCTCGCTCCCACTCCTTTGCTTTTTAAATCGGCCTCTCGCAGATAAGAAATCACCTGGGCTACCTTTCGCATTGGGTAATTAACGCCCGCCCTTTGATATTCCGGTACAAAGTATGGATTGACTTTCAGCATCTTAGCCACATTGATCCTGCCCTTGTCCTTCAACCCGTGATAGAGAAGCAATTGGGTGAAGAAGCTGTTGAGCAGTGAAATCGTCATAACCAGCGGATGGGTCTTCGGATTCTCAGCAAAGTAATTGATGATTTGATTGGCTCGAACAAACTGCTTTTCCCCGATTGCCTTGCGCAACTCAAAATTATTGTAATCCTTGCTGATGCCGATATTCTCTTCAACGTGAAAAGCATTGATCACAGTTCCTTTGTCCAGGATAAGTGCCAATTTCTCCAATTCATTGTCAATCTTGGACAGGTCGGTCCCGAGAAATTCAACCAGCATATGCGCTGCCTTGGGTTCAATGTCATAGCCTCTGTCCTTGAGGTTGGAGCTGATCCAGTCACCTACCTGGTTCTCATAGAGTTTTTTGCTTTCGAAAAGGACGCCTTTTTCTGCTATGATCTTGCCCAGTTTCTTGCGTTTGTCAAGCGACTTGTATTTATAGCATATCACTAGCACAGTAGTTGGCTGTGGATTTTCGGCATAAGACACCAAGCGATCGATGGTTCTTGACAGGTCCTGGGCTTCCTTGACGATAACCACCTGTTTTTCAGCCATCATAGGATAGCGTTTGGCCTGTGATATTACATCTTCAACAGATACGTCCCTGCCGTAAAAAACCATCTGGTTGAAACCTTTTTCTTCTTCGGTCAATAGATTTTTTTCGATATAATCAGATATCTTATCGATATAGTACGCCTCCTCTCCCATCAAAAAATAAATGGGCTTGGTGTTGCCTGTCTTAATATCTTCTGCGATCTGTCGAATTCTATTCATAAATACGGTCAAATACGTATTTTTATCCCATGATACGATTAAATCTGCCTCAGTATCCGTTTCGGATCAAAAGTAAAGAAAATAAGCTCTACATTTTTGACCGGAATCGAAAAAAAGAGGTGCTTTTGACGGATGAAGAATGGGTGCGGCAGCACTTCGTGGAATACCTTGTGAACGACAAAGACTATCCCCGTTCCCTGATCGCAGTGGAAAAGCAATGCCAGGTGGAAAATATGACCAAAAGGACCGATATCATCGTATTTGACAGGAAAGGGGAAGCAGAGATCATCGTTGAGTGCAAAGCACCGCATGTCAAGATCAGCCAGAGTACCTTTGACCAGATAGCACGATATAATTTACAAATGGAAGCCAACTATCTGATCGTCACCAATGGCCTCGAGCACTTCATCTGCCAAATGGATCACGAAGCCCGGGAATACAAGTTTTTGAAGGACATTCCGAAGTACGTTTAATATTTGTTTTCGAATGTGGCGCAGGTTGCTTAAATATCCTATGTTTGCAGTGCTTCAATCAAAGGCAGGACAGCATTGAAAATCGCAATTGTGATCTTGAACTGGAACGGACGGAAACTGTTGGAAAAGTTTCTGCCCTCCGTAGTGCAGTTTTCCCAGGGCCAGGCCGATATTTATGTAGCTGACAACAATTCCTCGGATGACTCGATAGAGTTCCTTAGGAAGACCTATCCCGGGGTCGGAATCATCCAGAATGAAAAAAACGGCGGCTATGCAAAAGGTTACAATGACGCTTTGTCCCAGATCAATGCCGATGTCTATGCCCTTGTCAATTCAGACATCGAAGTCAGTGAAGGATGGCTGGCTCCTGTGATCCGCGAATTCAAAAAGAATGAGAACACCGGAATTGTGCAGCCAAAACTGCTCGATTTCAAGGACAAATCGAAGTTCGAATACGCTGGGGCAGGTGGCGGTTTCGTCGATTTCATGGGCTACCCATTTTGTCGTGGCCGCATCTTCATGGAGTTGGAAGAAGATAAGGGTCAATTTGATGACAGCACAAATATATTTTGGGCTTCCGGTGCCTGTTTTTTTATTCGATCAAAACTCTACCACGAGCTAGGCGGGTTTGATGAGGGTTACTTTGCCCACCAGGAGGAAATCGATCTGTGCTGGAGGGTTCAGAACGAAGGCTTTGAGGTCAGATATGTTGGCGCTTCAACCGTGTATCACGTCGGAGGCGCAACGCTTCGCGAATCCCACCCGCGAAAGACCTTTTTAAACTTCAGAAATTCACTCTACACCATCGCCAAGAATGTCCCGAAACGCTATGTTTTCTTTGTGGTTCTCTTTCGACTTCTTCTCGACGCGGTTGCCGGCATCAAATTCATCGTGGAATTGAGACCGATCCATACCTGGTCAATCATCAAGGCACACCTGAGCTTTTACGCTCATTTGCCGGGAATGATGAGAAAGAGAAGAAAGCTCTCCTTTAAGCAAACCCGTTATTTCTATTGCTTTAGCATCGTCTGGCAGCATTTCATCCTGAGAAAGAAAAAGTTCTCCGAGATATAGTATTTATTCGTGGGGCACATCTTCTGTCAAGAGGCTGTTCAACTGAATTTTGAATCTTTTCATAATTTCCTATATTTGATCAGCTTGCTTTTTCAAGTCGATCGAAGCTTTGAAAATGAATTCAACCTCTCTGACGAAAAGTCTTATTCTGCTCCTGGTTCTTATTGGGACTTTAAGCTCCTGTGACCTGGATAAAAAGACTTCGAAGAATCTTGAAAAAGACATAAAACCAGTTGCTTACGACCTCCCACAAATAATCGACAATGGTGTTCTCAGGGTGATCACGACCTACTCCCCTACGGGATATTTTATCTATAAGGGCCAAACCATGGGCTTTGAATATGAATTGTTCAAGCGACTTGCTGACAACCTGCATGTCGGCCTGGAAGTCGTTTTGGCCAGAAATGTGGATTCTGTGATCCCCATGCTGAATCGCGGCGAAGGCGATATAATAGCTATCGGATATACCATTACCTCAGATAGAAAGGAATTGGTAGACTTTACCGAACCTTACCTGATAACGCATCAGGCCCTGGTCCAAAAGAAACCCGACAACTGGAGAAAAATGACGCTGGATCAGATCGACAAAACCCTGATCCAGGACGTGACAGAACTTATCGGCGACACGATCAGCGTAAGAAAGAATTCGTCCTATTACAGAAGAGTCAAAGAACTGAGCAATGAGCTTGGGGGCAAGGTTCACATAAATATTCTACCCGGATCCTTGAGTGATGAAGAGATCATTCAAAAAGTCGCTATGGGTGAGATTCGCTATTCCGTGATCGATTATAACAAAGCGGCGATTCACAAGAGCTATTTTCCCGTTATCGACGTGAGCACTCCAATAAGCTTGTCGCAGCGCATCGGATGGGCGGTCCGCAAAACATCGCCTGAGTTATTGAATACCATTAACCAAGAATTGGTTGAAATAAAGTCAAAACCAGATTACAATGTGATCTACAGAAAATACTTTGAAAACAGAAAGTATTTCAACAGGCGACTCGACAGCGAGTATTATACGGGAGTGACCGGAAAATTCAGCAAATACGATGAGATGGTCAAAAAGTACTCCAAAGATCTGGGTTGGGATTGGATACTCGTAAAATCACTGATCTACCAGGAGTCGATGTTCCGGAACAACCGAAAGAGCTGGTCGGGCGCAGAAGGACTCATGCAGCTGATGCCCACTACGGCGGAAGAGCTTGGGGTCGAAGACCTCAGTGACCCTGAGCAGAATATCAAGGCGGGAAGCCTCTATTTGAAAAGGATGCACAATTACTGGGAACAGATTCCGGATTCAATTCAAAGGATAAAGTTTGCCATGGCCTCTTACAATTGCGGATACGGCCATATCAGAGATGCCCAACGCCTGGCAGAGAAATACGGAAAAGACTCTTTGAGCTGGGACAATGGTGTAGACTTTTTCGTAAAGAACTTGTCGAACCCCAAGTACTTCAACGATCCGATCGTGCAACACGGTTACGCGAGAGGCTCAGAACCCTATGATTACGTCCGGGACATTTTTGAACGCTACCGAAATTACAAAACCATTGCGACCAGTCTCTGACCAAAAACCCTTCTCTCAATCCTTTAGACAATGACTATATTCAATATTTGGGACCTGGCGGGAACCGCCTCCTTTGCAATTTCCGGGGCATTGTTCGCGATCAATAAAAAAATGGACGGATTCGGAATTTTTGTCATTGCCTTTGTCACGGCAGTAGGCGGAGGGACCTTGCGGGATGTGTTGATCAACACCTACCCCATCACCTGGATGGCTGACCTGAATTATATCTACATTATTTTCATAGCGGTCGTCCTGGCCATTGTTCTTAGAAAAAAAATCGGTTACCTCAGCCGGTCCCTTTTCCTCTTCGACGCAATAGGATTGGGCATTTTCACGATAATCGGCACAGAGATTGGGCTCCAGCATGGCTTTCATCCTATCATCTGCGTCTCACTGGGAATGATCACGGCTACCTTTGGTGGAGTGATTCGCGATACTTTGAGCAACGAGAGTCCTCTTATTTTTCACAGGGAAATCTATGCCACGGCCTGCATCATTGGCGCTACGACCTACATAATACTCAATCATTTCAAGGTGGAAGTAGGGATCAATCAGCTGTTTACCACCCTGATGGTGATCACTGTTCGTTTGATCGCGGTGCGCTTCAAGTGGCAACTGCCAACTTTCTATCAGTAGTCTCCGAGGGTTTCGGGATTTTGTGCCAGGGCAATTTCCAGTTGCTCATCATTCGGAGCTTTGCCGTGCCAGGCATGCGTTCCCATCATGAAATCAACTCCATTTCCCATTTCTGTGTGCATAAGAACACAAACGGGTTTTCCTTTGCCTGTTTCCTTCTTGGCTTTGCTCATGCCTTCAAGCACTTGCTCGATGTCATTTCCATTTTCAATTTCCAGGACAATCCATCCGAAGGCCTCAAACTTGGCCCGCAAATCGCCCAACGGCATCACATCATCTGTAGATCCGTCAATTTGTTTGAGGTTGTAGTCGACCGTGGAGATCAGGTTGTCTACCTTTTTGCCGGCAGCGAACATGGCAGCTTCCCATATCTGTCCTTCCTGAAGCTCCCCGTCACCGTGAAGCGAATAGACCAGGTGGTCATCACCATTCAATTTTTTGGCGCAAGCCGCTCCTATGGCTACGCTCAAGCCCTGTCCAAGAGAGCCAGCGGACATCCGAATCCCCGGAAGCCCTTCATGCGTCGTGGGATGTCCCTGCAAGCGAGTGTTGATCTTTCTGAATGTGGACAGCTCATCCACGGGGAAAAAACCGCTTCGTGCCAAAACGCTGTAAAGAACCGGGGAGATGTGACCGTTTGACAAAAAGAACAGGTCCTCCCCTTTTCCCTCCATGTCAAATTCAGGAGAATAGTCAAGAATTTCCTGGTACATGGCCGTCATGAATTCCGTGCATCCCAAAGATCCTCCGGGATGCCCTGAGTTTACGGCGTGAACCATTCGCACTATGTCTCGTCTGACCTGGGTCGCAAAATCCTTTAACTCACTTACTGTAGGCATATTGAAGCACTTTTAAGGCAGCAAAATTAGTAAACTCCAGGTGATAAGTCGAATTTTTACCGAAAATTATTTTCGATTGAGAGCACGACTACGTTAGATGCATTGAAAATCAAATATCCACTAAGCGGAATAAGCTGAAAAACAACATTATTTATTTTTTGTTTAACAAATGTGACACTTTTAATTTGTGGGAATAACCTAAATTTGCAGGAATCAAAAAAAATCAGAAAAAATGAAAAAATTATTGCTCCTGATGATCAGCCTTGCGTTGCTCTCTTGCGCCAAAGAAGCTCCCAAGAACTACGTAATGCTCAAGGGAAAAGTGGACAACTCGCAAAGCGACACCCTGACCATCATGGGAAAGAATTATAAGAAAGACATCGCTGTAAATGAAGATGGAAGCTTTCAGGACACCTTAAAGGTCACGAATGGATTTCACGGGTTCAACGATGGAAAATTGCAGTCGTTTGTCTACTTGAAAAACGGATATGACCTGTCCCTTAATTTTGATGCCAACGAATTCCCAAATTCTATCCGTTTTGAAGGGAATGGGGCCGTGACAAACAACTATTTGAATGAGAAATTACAGTTTATCGAAAGGGAGGAACTCGGTAATTACAGAGCCTATTTTGAATTGGATAAAGAGGATTTTGACGCAAAGATCATGGGAGTGAAATCCCGAATGGAGACCATGCTGAACGAGGCGGAGGGTCTCGATCCCGAAGTCATTGAACTCGAAAGAAAAGCCAATAGCGACCTCATTACGTTTTACGTGTCAAATTACCCTTCGGAGCATTATAACGTCACTAACCTGAAGAAAGGAGCGCCGTCTCCCAAATTCAACTACCCTGATATCAATGGGAAAAACGTTTCCCTGGATGATCTCAAGGGAAAGTATGTATACGTAGACGTTTGGGCAACATGGTGTGGACCCTGCAAGAGGGAAATACCGTATTTGAAAGAACTGGATGATCAGTACAAGGGAAAAGACCTGGCCATTGTAAGCCTTTCCATCGACAAGATGGAGAACAAAGACAAGTGGCTGAAGATGATTCAGGATCAAAATCTCCAGGGGATTCAGATAATGGCAGACAAAGACTGGAACTCAGATTTTGTAACCTCATATAACATCACCGGGATACCCCGGTTTATTCTCATCGATCCGGAAGGGAATATCTACGATGCCAATGCACCACGTCCTTCAGATCCAAGACTGAAGGAACTTTTGAGCAGTCTGAGCATTTAAGCTCAGCTCTTCAAGACTCTAACAAGGCCCGTGTTCACGCACGGGTTTTTTTTGTGCCCTAATTTTCAATCCCGCCAAAAAGTCACATAACCCATTTAAATTCAGACATTTTGTCTGTAAATATGATCTTATTCCAATTGGAACACTATTTGACAATAGAGGATTGAACGAAAAAGAACACAGATGAACTTTAACAACTTTACAATAAAATCGCAAGAGGCCGTGCAAAGGGCGCAACAGATCGCCCAGGGCTATGGTCACCAACAAATCGAAAATGCCCATATACTCAAAGGGATTTTCGAGGTTGATGAGAACGTGACTCCCTTTATTCTCAATAAATTGGGAGTAAACGTGGATCTCTTCCAAAATACCCTGGAAAGCATTTTAAAAAGTTTTCCCAAGGTTGAGGGTGGAGACATTATGCTATCTAGGGAGTGCAACAAGACCTTGATAGAAGCCGGGAACATTGCAAAGAAAATGAAAGATGAGTACGTGTCACTCGAACATCTTATCCTGGCCATCTTTAAATCCAAAGGCGAAACTTCTCAGCTGATGAAAGACAGCGGCATCAATGAGAAAGATTTGCTCAATGCCATTGAAGAGCTCAGAAAAGGAAACAAAGTGACCTCTCAAAGCGCTGAGGAGACGTATAACTCATTGAGCAAATACGCCAAGAACCTAAATCAACTGGCCAACGACGGAAAGTTGGATCCAGTTATCGGAAGGGATGAGGAAATCCGGAGGATTTTGCAGATTCTTTCCAGAAGGACCAAAAACAACCCGATTCTCATTGGGGAACCCGGTACGGGTAAGACCGCTATCGCAGAGGGACTTGCACACAGAATCGTCAAAGGAGACGTTCCTGAAAACCTCCAAAACAAGGTGATTTATTCACTCGACATGGGAGCCTTGATTGCAGGTGCGAAATACAAAGGTGAATTTGAGGAAAGGCTGAAATCCGTGATCAAGGAAGTTATTTCTTCTGACGGAGAAATTGTCCTGTTCATAGATGAGATTCACACTCTTGTAGGAGCAGGCGGAGGTCAGGGCGCGATGGATGCAGCCAATATCCTGAAACCTGCCCTCGCTCGTGGAGAACTGCGAGCGATTGGAGCGACCACACTTGACGAGTACCAGAAGCACTTTGAAAAAGACAAGGCGCTGGAGCGAAGATTTCAAAAAGTAGTGGTCAATGAACCTGACACTGAGAGTGCTATTTCCATTCTCAGGGGGATCAAAGACAAGTACGAGAATCACCACAAAGTCCAGATCAAAGACAGCGCTATTATTTCGGCGGTGGAGCTATCTCAACGCTATATTTCGGATCGTTTTCTTCCGGACAAGGCGATCGATCTCATGGACGAGGCCGCGTCCAAACTGCGCATGGAGATCAATTCGAAACCGGAGGAACTCGATGTTTTGGATAGAAAAATCATGCAGCTGGAAATTGAGCTTGAGGCCATCAAGAGAGAGAATGACAAGAAGAAGATGAAGCAGTTGCAAGAGGAGCTGGCCAATATGAAAGAAAAGCGCAACGAAGTCAATGCGAAATGGACAAGCGAAAAAGAGATCGTCGACAAGGTGCAAACCACCAAGGAGAAGATCGAAACCTATAAGCTGGAGGCCGAAAGGGCCGAAAGAGAAGGTAACTATGGTCTTGTCGCAGAGATCCGTTACGGAAAGATCAAAGAGGAAGAAGAAAGACTGGCAGCATTTCAGGAGGAAATGGAAAAGAGCCAGGAAAACTCCCTGATCAAAGAGGAGGTTACTAGTGAGGACATTGCGGAGGTGGTTGCAAAATGGACCGGGATCCCCGTACAGAAGATGCTTCAAAGTGATCGCGAAAAGCTATTGCATCTCGAAGAGGAGCTTCACAACCGCGTAATCGGTCAGGACGAAGCCATCGAGGCAGTATCGGATGCCGTCAGGCGCTCGCGTGCCGGTTTGCAGGACAGCAAAAAACCAATAGGAAGCTTCCTGTTTCTGGGTACAACCGGTGTTGGAAAAACCGAGTTGGCAAAGGCCCTGGCAGACTACCTGTTCGACGATGAAAGCGCCATGACCCGTATCGACATGAGCGAATACCAGGAGCGACATGCCGTCAGTCGATTGATTGGTGCTCCTCCAGGATATGTGGGTTACGATGAGGGCGGACAGCTGACCGAGGCCGTCAGACGCAAGCCTTATTCGGTGATCCTCCTGGACGAGATCGAGAAGGCCCATCCTGACACGTTCAACATCCTGTTGCAGGTCCTCGATGAGGGACGATTGACAGACAACAAGGGTCGTGTGGCGAATTTCAGGAATGCCATCATCATCATGACATCGAACATGGGGGCCCATATAATCCAGGAGAACTTTGAGAATATGGACATGGAAGCCCGTGACATGGTTCTGGAAACCACAAAGCTCGAGGTGCTGGGCCTTTTGAAAAAGACCATAAGACCAGAGTTTTTGAACCGAATTGATGAGATCATCATGTTCACTCCTTTGAATAAGGAGGAAGTGAGAAGCATTGTTGAATTGCAGATAAAGGCCTTGTCAGAAATGCTAAGGGAAAAGAACATCGAATTGACCTGGACTGAAGAAGCCCTGGACAGTTTGTCCGTAAAAGGTTTCAATCCTCAGTTTGGAGCTCGCCCGATCAAACGAGTGATTCAGAAGGAAGTGCTCAACAGCTTGTCGAAAGAGCTGCTCAAGGGAAACATTACCGCGACGAGCAAAATTCTTTTGGATGCTTTTGACGATCAGCTTGTATTCAGAAACAAAGAATAATTCAATACAGACCAGTTGAAAGGGCCGCCTGTGAACCAGGCGGCCTTTTTTTTGATTTCGCACATGAATCCAAAACTTGTCTAATCTTAAACACGGTGAGCGATTTCATCTTAATCTTGTTAAATTTGTCCTACCAAAATATAAAAATGAATTCACAGCCGAAATCAAAGAGGTTCAATCAGAACGTACTTACCAAATACCAGATCTTTAACAGCATTTTCATAACCCTGCCGTTTGACAACATCAGCAATACGGGGGTAATGATGCCCTTGTTGAACAATGAATGTAGAAAGGGTTTTGAAAAAGGCCGCACTCCAGTGGAAATATTGGACCACTTTTTCGCAAAATACCAGGAAGATGCCTCAGAACAGGACAAAATCGATTTGATGTTCAAGTTCATCCAGTACATTGAGAGGCAGGTAGTTCTCTTTGATGCCATTGAGGATGCGGCATTTCCAATCATGAACAACCTTGACGGAAAGGGCACCCTGAGAAATGTGAAAGAAGAGGCCTTCGCGCAAAACAAAAAAGAAGCCCTTCAAAACTTTTTGGACGAATTCAAGGTACGTGTTGTTCTTACGGCTCACCCGACACAATTTTATCCCGGCTCTGTTTTGGGAATCATTACCGATCTGACCACGGCCATTGAAGAAAATGATATCACCCTTATAAAAAAGCTGCTGGCACAACTCGGTATAACGCCTTTTCTGAAGACCGAAAAACCTACGCCCTATGATGAGGCGGTCAGTCTGATTTGGTACCTCGAAAACATTTTTTATCATTCTGCGAGCAGCATCTACAATTACATAGAAAGCAATATCTACGAAGACAAGGATGTCAATAATGAGTTCGTGAATCTCGGGTTCTGGCCCGGAGGGGATCGGGACGGCAATCCTTTTGTCACGACGGAGATTACGCTTCAAGTAGCGGATCGTCTTCGCCAGGCCATTTTGAGAAACTACTATCGCGATCTGAGAAAACTCCGCAGAAAACTCACCTTCAGAAAGGTGTCAGACATTGTTCTGGATCTCGAGAGAAAGCTTTATCAGAGTTTTGTAGAACCTGACAAGATCATCATCGGTTTGGATGAATTCATGCAGAGCCTGTTGAGCATAAAGAAGCTTTTGATCGATGAGTATCAATCACTTTACTTGACCGAACTGAAAGACCTGATTCACAAGGTTCGGATTTTTGGCTTCCACTTTGCTACGCTGGACATTCGCCAGGACAGCAGAATTCACCATGGTGTATTTGAAAAGATCACAGAGCATCTCTCTGTGAAGGAGCCCGGTGCATTTCCTGCTGACTATCAAACCATGAGCGAGAAGGATCAGGTCAGCATCCTGGGTAGACTGTCTGTAACTGTCGACAAATCTTCCTTCGAAGATGAAATGGTCCAAAAAACATTGGGGTCCATGGAGGCAATCAAAGAAATTCAATATAAAAATGGTGAGAAGGGGGCAAACCGATATATCATCAGCAACAACCAAAGTGCCGTCAATGTGATGGAAGTTTTTGCCATGTTGAAGATGACCTGTTTTTCGGGGGAGCTTCCGGTAGACATCATTCCTCTTTTTGAAACCGTAGATGATTTGAAAAGGGCCTCAAAAGTGATGGAAATCCTATATGGGGATGAAATATACAGGGAGCACATTCGCGAACGAGGGAATCAGCAAACAATCATGCTGGGATTCTCAGACGGAACCAAAGACGGGGGCTACCTGATGGCAAACTGGTCCATTTTCAAGGCCAAGGAAGAACTCAGCAGGATCTCAAGAAAACACAACATTAAGGTAATTTTCTTTGACGGCCGTGGTGGTCCTCCTGCGCGTGGCGGAGGCAAGACCCATCAATTTTATGCGTCTTTGGGCCCTACCATTGAGAACCGGGAGATACAGCTCACCATCCAGGGGCAAACCATCAGCTCTAACTTTGGAACCATTGATTCTTCCCAGTACAACCTGGAACAATTGATAAGCTCAGGAGTCAGCAATGATATTTTTGACGGTGGCCGTAACCTGCTGACCGAAGAAGAGGTGTCACTGATGAACGACCTTGCAGAATACAGTTATCAGGCCTACAGCGATTTCAAGAGACACCCCAAGTTTCTATCCTACCTGGAGACAATGAGCACCTTGAAGTACTATGCAATGACCAATATCGGCAGTCGTCCTTCGAAACGAAAGAGTTCAGACACCCTTGATTTCAGCGACCTCAGAGCCATTCCCTTTGTAGGATCGTGGAGTCAGCTAAAACAAAATGTTCCAGGCTTTTTCGGAGTTGGCTCCGCCTTGCAGAAGTTCGAGGACGAGGGACGTTTTGAAGAAGCCGTTCGTTTTTACAACAGCTCTAAATTCTTCAAGAGTTTGATTGACAATAGCATGATGTCGATGAAAAAGTCCTTCTTCGATTTGACGCGCTACATGGAAAACGATCCGGAATTTGGAGAATTCTGGCGTTTGATATACGAAGAGTTCCTCAATTCAAAGAGACTTGTTTTGAAATTGGCGAATCAGACTGAACTCATGCAGGACTACCCTGAGAGCAAGGCTTCCATCGAAGTCCGCGAGGAGATCGTACTTCCTCTTCTGACCATTCAGCAATACGCGTTGAAAAAAGTCAAGGACCTTGATGGAAATACTAAGGCAGAACAGTCCAAAAGAGCGGTTTATGAAAAGATCATTACAAGATCGCTGTTTGGTAATATCAATGCAAGCAGAAACTCAGCCTAAGTTTTTGAACCTGTTTCATCCACTGAGATCAGAGCAAATGAAAACATCAATTCATAGGCAATAAACATCTGTCAACAAGCGTTATAGGTTTGATCCTTAACAATAACCTCTAACGTGGATGCTATGAAGAAGATTGTTGCGAAGGGCGTTCTGTTTTGCTATGCCCTTGTTTTTATTTCCTGTACGACCAACGACGTCAAAGAGATTTCCGGAACCATGCTATTCAATGATTTCGGGGACCATGAGTTCCATATCAACGCTGAAAACATCGAAGCAACTGTGACCATTGCAGGTCCTAACAATGGAGAAGTTCGAGTCTTCGAAAATGTCAAACTTGACCGTACCTCAAACTACCATGCGAAAATTGGCGTGGAGACGATAGGAGCCACACGTTCCGAACTGAGAAACAACCTCGTTCTCATGTTTCAGGCGGATTCCGGAAGTCAAAGCAGCCAGGAACTGAATGATCTCAACGATCCGGGTTATATCAAAATTGACTGGAAAGGTTTAAACTGAGTGGGTGCACAAGAAAGTTTTATTAGCTTTGCCCCATGCAAAAACCGATAAACATCCAGAATAAAAAAGCGCGTCATGAATACGAAATTCTGGATACCTACATCGCGGGCATCAAACTTACGGGTACCGAGATCAAATCCGTCCGGGAGAGCAAGGCTCGAATCACTGAAAGCTTTTGTGAATTCAATGACCGGGGCGAACTTTTTGTCGTGAACATGTTCATTGAAGAATACAGCCACGGAAGCTTTTACAATCACGCTTCAAAGGGAGCCAGAAAGCTCCTTCTGAACAAAAACGAGCTAAAAAAGTTAAAAAAGGAAGTTCAAAATGTAGGCCTTACCATAATTCCCTTGAAATTGTTTATCACGGACAAAGGTTGGGCTAAATTGAAGATTGCTTTGTGCAAAGGAAAGAAACTCTACGACAAAAGGCAGGTGCTCAAAGACAGGGAGCAGAAGAGATCCCTGGACAGGTTAAAGAAAAGCTATAAATGACCCCTAAGGATTTTTTGAATTTCATTCGCTGGAAGAATGTCATCATGATCGGCACTCTCCTTTTTCTGATCAAGTATGTTTTGTTTGAGCGCTTCGAACTGAACGTCACCCTTGATCACTTTCATTATGTTTTATTGGTCGTTTCAACCGTCTGCATTGCAGTGGCAGGTTACATCATCAACGATATAAATGACATTGAAGCTGACCGGATCAACAAACCAAAACGCCTTTTTGTCGGAAATAAAATTTCAAGGACCCGTGCCTACAACCTTTTTATCGGTTTCAACTCGATTGGACTGCTCGCAGGGATGTATCTCTCCTATCACGTAGGTCATACTTCCTATTTCATCATCTACGTGCTTACCTCACTCCTGCTCTATCAGTACGCGAAATACATCAAGAAGAAACTTTTAATCGGAAACCTGTTGGTGGCATTTGCCGTTTTTTTGAGCATTGTGCTTCCCCTTGTATTTGACTTGCTGCCGGTCACTAATCCCTTGAATGAATCCAGACAATTGGTAGTGTTCAAGCTCATAAGTGTTCTTGCCCTTTTTGGGTTTTTCATGACAGTCATCCGTGAAATTGTTAAAGACATCGAAGATGTAAAAGGCGACAGGAAGATTGGTGCCCGGTCTCTGCCCATTGTGATTGGCGTTCAAAAAACAAAAGGCATCGTGCTGGCAACAAGCCTGGTTTTGAGTGCTGCAGTTGCTTTTTTTGCTGTCATGCTGATGAGTTTTGATCGAATCGCAACCATTTATTTGAGTATTTTTGTGTTGGCTCCACTGCTGTATTTCATGTTTTATCTCTGGAAGGCAAAGAGTCAAAATGAATTGCATCGAAGCAGTGGCCTCCTTAAAATCGTCATGCTGCTAGGAATCTTAACACTACTCCTGATAAAAAGTGCTTGAAGGCAATCTGAAAGACAAAAATCTCATACTCGCCTCGGGATCCCCGAGGAGAAAATTCTTTCTTGAAGAGCTGGGCCTTGATTTTGAAGTCAGGCTCAAACCCATTGAAGAGAATTTTCCTTCAGCACTCAAAGGTCATGAGATCAGTGACTATCTCGCGATCGCAAAAGCTGAGCCCTTTCTTAATGAGCTGCGCCCAAACGATGTTTTGATCACGGCAGACACCATTGTCTGGTGCAACAATGAAGCCCTGAACAAACCGGAAAACAAAGAACATGCCAGCAGCATGCTTACAAAGTTATCGGGCGTAGAACATGAGGTAATCAGCTCGGTGGCAATTACAACCTCTTCAAAGCAGGAGATCGTGAACGAATCAACTTTGGTCAAATTCAAAGAGCTTGAACCTGAGGAAATCGATTACTACATCGAGAACTACAGACCATATGACAAAGCCGGTAGTTATGGCATACAGGAGTGGATAGGTTATATCGGCATAGAATGGATCCGTGGAAGTTATTTCAACGTCATGGGATTTCCTGTTCAGAAGTTTTATGAGAGCATCCGAAAACTTTGACATTAATTGCTATTTTTGCCCTGCCTGTTAAGAAAGGAGTTTCTGGGCATTCAGATAATACGGGAAAATGAAAAAATACACCTTTACAGAGAAAAAAGACACGCGCTCCGGATTTGGAGCCGGATTGACTGAACTGGGCAGAACCAATGACAAAGTTGTTGCCTTATGCGCTGACCTTGTGGGATCACTCAAAATGGACCAATTCATCAAAGAGAACCCCGAACGGTTTTTCCAGGTGGGCATTGCCGAGGCAAATATGATGGGCATTGCAGCCGGTCTGTCGATTGGAGGCAAAATACCTTTTACAGGAACCTTTGCCAATTTCTCGACTTCCAGAGTTTATGACCAGGTAAGGCAATCGATTGCCTATTCAGGGAAAAATGTGAAAATCTGTGCTTCCCACGCAGGATTGACCCTTGGTGAAGACGGGGCCACGCATCAAACGCTTGAAGACATCGGAATGATGAAAATGCTGCCTGGCATGGTGGTCATCAATCCTTGTGATTATAATCAAACGAAAGCGGCGACTTTGGCCATCGCTGAACATGAAGGTCCTGTCTACCTTCGCTTTGGGCGCCCGGCCGTACCGGTGTTCACTCCGGAAGACCAGGAATTTGAAATTGGAAAAGCCATTCGCTTCACAGAAGGATCGGACGTCACGATCATCGCAACGGGTCATCTCGTTTGGGAATCTCTTCAGGCAGCCGAAAAGCTTGAAGAAGAAGGCATCAGTGCCGAAGTCATCAATATACATACGATTAAACCTCTTGATGAGGCAGCAATATTGGAATCCGTCAAAAAAACAGGTTGCGTGGTAACGGCAGAAGAGCATAATGTTCTCGGAGGGCTGGGAGAAAGCGTCGCTAGAACGTTGGCTGAAAATCACCCCGTACCGCAGGAGTTCGTTGCAGTCAATGACAAGTTTGGTGAATCCGGTACCCCTGCTCAACTCATGGAAAAGTATAAACTCAACGACCAGGCTGTTCAGGCCGCGGTGAAAAAAGTGCTTCTACGGAAATAATCCCTATTTTTGTTAGAAAAGCACTTAACTATGAAAAAACTCTTCTTTCTGGTTGCTCTTTTCGGAGGGCTGCTTCTCGGTCAGGCCCAATTTCTGAATTGGGGCGTCAAAGGCGGTATCAATTACAATTCCAACGGTGATCTTCGTGCGACGGACTTTTCAAATCTGGCTGAGATAGGATCTGGAGAAGAAACCGGATATCATTTGGGTTTGTTGGCTGAGATCAAGCTCCCACTCTTTCTTTACATTCGACCCGAATTGATCTACACCCATACAGAAAGCAGCTATGAGAGCGAGGGGGATCGAACCCGATTGAAAATGGACAAGATTGAGGCCCCCGTGTTAGTCGGATTCAGAGTGCTCAGGATCGGTCGTTTCTTTTTTGGCCCTTCTTTCCAATATATCATCAATACGGACCTGTCGCCCACAGAGAACCTGGATAAGATCAGAAAACTGGACTCTGATGACTTCACGGTCTCGGGTCAGATAGGTTTGGGAGTCAATTTGGGTCGGTTTGGTGCCGATGTGAGATGGGAAACAGGCTTTACCGATAGTGAGGCCGATTTCATCGGCAATGCATTTGACGGCGACACCCCTGTAGCCCTGAATGTTGACACCTCACATCAACAGTTCATCCTGAGTTTCTATTGGAAATTCGGTAAAGCCAAATAAAGATGGGTTCCCTGTCTTTTACGAAGAATAAACATCGACAATCAAATTCATCTTATGTTATGAAACATTTTTTCTTTTTTCTGATTGCTGCAGCTCTTTTGATGAGTTGCGATCAGCAAAATAAACACAAGGAGAATGTAGCTTTAATTGAAAAGTATGTCCAGGCCGTAGAGGAATTGGACTATGAATCGATTGAGAACCTCCTGGACGAGAGCTACCTTGGTTTGGGCCCTTCAATTGGCGATTCGATTCGTAAAACTGAAGTAATCGAAACTCTGAAAATTAATTTCGAGCATCTTTATGAAAATATAGATTACGACAGATCGAGGAGCATCGCGGTTACCGTCCCAAGTGGGATTGAAAAAGGAGAATGGGTTTCCACGTGGGCTGAATTGACAATTACCTATAAAGAAGATCAAAACCGGGTCCGTTTGTGGACGAACTCCATCTACCAGATTGAAAATGGAAAAATCATCAAGAGTTACACCTTTTACAACGAGGCCGATGCGATGGAACAGCTGGGTTATGTCTTTATCAATCCTGATGACCTTTAAAGAGCATCCACCAGAATTTCTCAATTCACGCGTCTAGTCAGTTCTCAGTAGAAAAACACAAACAATATCCAAATGAAAAATACTATAAACATCAGCATTCTTTCCTTTGTTCTTTTAAGTTTCGGCGTTTGCAACCTTCAGGCTCAAAGCTCGAGCATTTCGCGAAGCCTGGGGCTTTATGTTTTTCCAGCCGAAGGCCAGGATGCAGCACAACAGGATGCGGATGAAACCGAATGCTTCAAATGGGCCAAGCAGCAATCGGGATATGACCCCATGAATCCAACGGTGGCTGTAGCCCAGGATGTGGATCGATCGCCGGATGGAAGAGCCATAGGAGGAGCAGCGAGAGGTGCTGCTGGTGGAGCCGCCATTGGAGCAATTGCAGGTGATGCAGGAACAGGAGCGGCCATTGGAGCAGTTGTAGGAGGTGTTCGCGGAAGAAGATCAAAAGTGGTCGGTGATGAAATGCAGCAACAAGCCAACAACCAGGCAGCAGCAGCCGAGACCAAACGACTGGCACAGGATTACAACAAGGCTTTCACCGCTTGTATGGAAGGAAAAGGTTACAAGGTCCAATAGGAATTTTTTAGTTTACATCATTTGTAAAAATCACTATGAAAAAGTTATTATTTGCTATTCTTTTCCTCTTCATTGGATTTTCGATGCAATCACAGGTGCTTATTGCACTTCTTTTAGGAGATAAGCTCAATACAGGCAAGATCGAATTCGGACTCGATGGAGGATTGAATTTTGCAACTATTGACGGGATGGAATCCAATACCTGGACGCGTAACTTAAATCTTGGCTTTTATTTTGATATCCGCATGAAGGAACAATGGTTCCTCAATACCGGTGTGCTGGTCAAATCAAATTTTGGCTTGGATGACCTAACCGATGCCGACCTCGAATTTCTCGACGCCACCACCTATGATACGGAAGGAGAATACAGGCAGAAAATAAGTTATTTCATGGTGCCGGCCCTGGCAAAGTACAAGTTTGACAACAACATGTACGTTGAAATCGGGCCTCAGTTCGGACTCATGTACGATGCTTACATCGAGTTTAACTCGGAAATTGACGGGAACTCCGCAAGGATTCGTGAGAAGAACAAAGATGCGATCAATCGATTCGACATGGGAGTCTCTGCAGGTGTCGGCTATAGACTTCTAAAAGGTATGGGGTGGACCCTCGGGGCCCGATATTATTACGGTTTACTGAACGTTTACAAAGAACGATCGGGAACCAATGTCAATTCTCTTTTCCTGAAACTAAATGTGCCGATAGGCTTAAGTGTAGAAAAAAAGGACCAGATCAGAGATCTCAAGGCAGAAAAGAAAAGTAAGAAGGCTGAAAAGAAGAAAGCTAAAAAAGAAGCAAAACAGAAAAAAAAGAATAGCTCTTCTCAATGAGCTGCTACTGGAAAATGACCTGAGACTGGGATTAGGAAATGCCTTTGATTATAGAAATCCCCTGCCACCAGCAACCTTGCGATTTGGGTGGGAACACCTTGAGCCAAAATTAGCTTAGAAATGAGCGCCGAAATGTAACTCATTGAAGGCCCTACTCCACTTATTTATCGCTCTTACACTATTGCTGCCCTGTCATAATTTCTTAATTTTGAGCAACACCTGTATCAGGGTTAACTCTAAGTATGAGAAAGTACATTATTGCATTTTTGTTTGTCGTTTCAGGACTCTTTTTCATCTTTTACGGTTTGTCCAAGAGAAGCAACAAGAATGTGTATGCAGAAAATGCTTTTGCGCAGCAAGTCAAGGACTTCGACACCTTCTTCACTGGTTTTTCCGGTACGACACAAACGGAACTAATCCGTATCAGAGAAGTTTACAATGACACCCTCCAGGTCAGGGACTCGCTACAGACTCGAAAATTTTTTCTGGATTTGTTGGACGAGTCCGACCGACTGGTCACCATTGGTTTCTTTCAAAACAATTTTAAGGTTGTTGCCCGACGTGATGGCCCGAGTCTTATCTATGCAGTTGACAGTACCTCTCAAATGGATGTCGTGCGCTGGCAACGATTTGAGAACATGAAGCAGATAAGCAGCTGGAGCGAAAGCTTTGAGGATGAAATTGAAAAGAGTGACTGGTATAGAAAACTCCTCGGTTTGAACGACCAATTCACTTGGTTCAGTCAGATTCAGACTTCAGATATCAACATACCGAAAAAGGAAAACGAGAGTATTTATTGTGGTTATTCTTATTTGGCGAAAGGTGTTAAAACCATAATTGTCCTGGAGTTCTCCAAAGAAAGACTCCTGAGCAGCCTGGGGAGCAAGATCATAAACCTGTTTCCTGTAGTTAAGGTAAAAACGATCGATGACAGGACCCTTGAGTTTTCACCGCCCTCTTCGCTTTCAAAAAATTACAAAGACAGTTTGGAGATCGCAATGGCGAATCATTTCAAGCGGTTCGATTCTTTGAAAACGGGCACATTCAACTTTAGCTTTAAGAATCAGGTATACTGGAACTCATTCAGAAAATTTGAAAAAGAAACAGGTTTGAAGTATTATTTGTTCTCAGTCAACAACAAAAATCTGTCTTCCTATACAGCTGCTAGTAAATCCAAGTGGTACCTCTGGCTGGGCATAGCGCTTCTGTTGGTCGGTATTGTTCTTTCCGCAATCCGTAAAAGATTCTTTTACAAGGCGAATCGGATGGATATGCCTACCCTTGAAAGTCTATTGAAAGATGATGAAAATCGTTTCCTCGAATTCAAATCCTCACTGCGATGGGATTACAGGCAGGAAAAGACGAATCCTGACCTGGAAAAAGTCATTCTAAAAACATTGGCGGCATTTGGGAATACTGATGGAGGAATTCTCCTAATTGGCGTTGATGATGACAAGAACATTATTGGACTTGAGAAAGACTTTCAAAGTTTAAAGCGCCACGACGCTGATTATTACGAAATCCATCTGCGCAATATGTTGCATAAGGAAATGGGTGTGAAATACGTCAGCAAGCACATCCGGACTCAATTTGAAAGTTCTTCCGATGGAAAGGTCGTTTGCAAGATCAAAGTTATCCCTGCAGATGAGCCCCAATTTCTCAAAGTAAAAGACAAGAATGGCAAGCAGGACGAAAAATTCTATGTCAGAAGCGGCAATTCGTCGCAGGAGATCGAGTCAATGGCCGAAATAAACGATTATATCAACAAAAGATTCAAATGAAATCTCTGCTTTTGTTATGTATGCTATTCTCCTTTCCTGCATTTGTGTTTGCCCAGGATTCATCCGCTGAGCCCGACACCATTTCTAGTGCCTATGGCGAATATATAGATGATCACAAGAAACAATTGAACGTAAAATTTGAAGTTAGCAATGACATCAATGAATTTTTGGTTGAGGATGAAGGGGTCAACCTGAATTTAAAGCCAAATCTGAATCTGCGATACGCCTTTGTGTTCAGTTACAAATTTCTCAGCTTTCGCGTCGGATTGAGGCCTAACACAAGTAAACAAGAACAGGAGAGCAAGGGTGAGTCGGACACTTATCGCGTTCGGATCCAGCTTCTATTTGACAATTGGTCTCATTTGATTCAATACGATTATGATCGTGGTTTTTACCTGGATAACAGCAATGTCTTGTTGCCTAATACAGAAACTGCCCGAGTCCAGTTGCCATATATGACAACCAACATTTTCTTCGGAACCTCGGTTTACAAATTCAACCCGAACTATTCGATAAGGTCCATTGAATCACAGACCGAGATTCAGACGAAAAGTGCCGGGAGTTTTGTTTTGGGTACTAGCTATAACGTTTATAAAATGGTTGGTTTGGATCGCATAAAGCTTCCGGGTGAAGAAGTCCAGAGAAGGGATGTCTCGAATGAATTCTACGGAGTGAGCCTGGCTGCAACAGGCGGATATTATTATACGTTCGTCCTGAAAAAGAGCTGGTTTTTAAATGGATTTGCTTTGCCAAGCGCTGGAATCGACATGTATCAAACGAAAACCACGGCAGGTGAACAACAGAAAACCAAACACGGCCAGGATTTTTTCGCATCTCTTGATTACGGCCTTGGGATTGGCTACAACGGAAAGAAATTCTTTTTCGGTGGCGAAATCCGAAACAGATGGACCAATGAGAGGTTAAATGAAGACCAAATCAACATTCAGCCACAGAAAAACACATTCAGCGTTTATGCTGGATACCGTTTCAAGGCTCCTAAACCAGTCAGTAAACCAGTGGATTTGATAGAAGAAAAAGTTCCTATCCTGAAGGATCATAACAACCAGAGGCTGAATTCATATTGACTCAACTAACCCTGTCAATTATTATTTAGCCACATTGACGACCCGGGTTTCACGAATTACCGTGACTCTGACCTGCCCCGGATAGGTCATGTCATTTTGTATCTTCTGCGTGATATTGAAACCGAGTTCAGCTGCTTTGGTGTCGTCTACCTTTTCACTCTCAACAATGACCCTCAATTCACGTCCTGCCTGGATAGCATAAGCCTTTTGAACCCCGTTAAATGAAAAGGCGACATCCTCGAGCTCTTTCAAGCGCTGGATGTAAGAATCCACAACCTGCCTTCTCGCTCCGGGTCTTGCACCGGAAATCGCGTCGCAAACCTGGACAATTGGCGCATAGAGCGATTTCATCTCAATTTCGTCATGGTGAGCCCCTATGGCATTGCAAACGTCCGGTTTCTCGCCGTATTTTTCAGCCCACTGCATACCCATGATCGCGTGTGGAAGCTCTGAGTCAGTATCGGGCACTTTCCCTATGTCATGCAGCAATCCCGCCCGTTTTGCCACTTTGGCATTCAGGCCAAGCTCGGCGGCCATGACAGCACACAGGTTTGCCACTTCCCGGGAGTGTTGCAGGAGATTTTGGCCATAGGAAGACCTGTATTTCATGCGCCCCACCGTTTTTATCAATTCCGGGTGTAGCCCGTGGATTCCTAAATCGATGACCGCCCTCTTACCTACTTCGGCAATTTCCTCGTTGATTTCTTTTGTGGTTTTTGCCACAATCTCTTCAATCCTGGCAGGGTGAATCCTGCCGTCTGTAACCAGCTTGTGCAATGACAAACGAGCTATCTCCCTCCGAACCGGATCAAAACATGACAAAATGATCGCCTCAGGCGTGTCATCCACAATGATCTCAACTCCTGTAGTCGACTCGAGTGCGCGGATATTTCGCCCCTCGCGTCCGATGATACGTCCTTTTACGTCATCGTTCTCCAGGTTGAAAACCGAAACGCAATTGTCGATCGTCTGCTCCACTCCTATTCTCTGGATGGTATTGAGCACAATTTTTTTCGCTTCCTGCTGTGCTCCCAATTTCGCTTCCTCCAGGGTGCTCTGAATAAAACTCATAGCGTCTGTCTTGGCTTCTTCCTTCAAGGATTCTACCAGTTCTTTCTTAGCCTCCTCAGCCGAGAGCCCTGTCAGGGTTTCCAACTGCTCAACCTGTCTTTTGTGGAGCTTTTCAATTTCCGCATTCTTCTTCTCTATCTGCTCTAACCGGTAATTCAACTGTTTGTTTTTCTCCTCCAGGTTCTTGTTCAATTTCTTTCCTTTGTCCAACTCCTGAGAGACACGGGATTCCTTGTCACGGATTCGCTTTTCGGCTTCTCCTATCTTCTTGTCTCTCGAAAGAATGACTTTTTCATGCTCTGACTTGAGCTCTATGAACTTTTCTTTAGCCTGAAGAATTTTGTCTTTCTTGATCCCCTCTGCCTCAATTTTTGCCTCTTTCAGTATGGTCGCTGCCTGTTCCTGCACATTTTTCAGGGTCGAGGACGCCTTTTTCTTTTCAAGTACTTTGGCGATGAAATAACCCAGAACCAGGGCTACGATCGCTATTGTTATAGTGGTTGCCATCATGACTTTTATGTATAAAAAAAGCCTACATCGGTTACGGTTTTGTAAACTCCTGTTAACAAGTTTAGGACTAACTTAAAGGTCAAGTATCCAATTCTATCGCGATAAATCGCTTAAATAGGCACGCTTTCACTAAAAAAACTCATCCTTTTTAAATTGATAGTGTTGAGTTTATTAAACAAATAACTAATGTAGGCAGTAATTGTTTTCTTTTAAAGAACTTATTCCAGGTGTGAATCGAGCATACTGCTCAAATCTCTTAATTTATTTTCCACCTGTTCTGATACGACATTCTCCTGTACCGACTTCACTTCTTGTGCCGACGCGAATTGCAACGCACACATGGCCAATACATCTTGTTTGTCTCTCACTTCATAATTTTGTTCAAACTTCTTGACCAGATCATTGATTTTCTTGACAGCCGCCCTGATTCCTTCTTCTTCACTTTCGTCTCTTATGGTTAACGGATAGACTCTGTCGCCTATGGTAACTTTAATTCTAAGACTATTTATCATCATTCTCTTAATCGCTTAATTCTACGATACATTTATCAATCTCTCGAATCAGTGCGTTGATCTTAAGCTTGGTCATATGTTTGTCTTCTTTGCTGCCTACCATGGTTCGAGCTACTCTCAGGGATTCGTACTGGTTTTCCAGGTTTTCGATCTTAGCCTGTCTGCTCGCCACTTCCTGTTGAAGCCCTTTGTTCTCTTGCAAAAGCTTGTCATATTTCTCCTGCAGTACTGTCTGGCGCTCAATCAATTTAGATATTTTCGCTTCCAGGCCATTGACTATTTCAAACAAATCGTGCATCAACTCAAAGAATCAAACTGTTCGAACAAATTTAGTATACCTGATCCTATAAAACAACTATTTTGGCATAATTCACCATTTTTTTCTATCACTTTGAATTCCTATTTTAGCGCAATTATGCGCGAAATCCTCCTGTCTTTTTGTTGTCTGTTTTTTCTGAACAATGTCCTGGCTCAAACGGATCATCCCAAGGATTATTTCATCAATCCAATGGAGATTCCCCTTGTCCTGTCAGGTACTTTTGGCGAATTGAGAACGAATCATTTTCACGCTGGCCTGGACATCAAGACCCAACAGAGAGAAGGCATTTCTGTCAAGGCGACGGCTGACGGGTACATCTCCCGAATCAACGTTTCCCTTTGGGGATACGGCAATGCTTTGTATATAACGCATCCAAACGGATATACTACTGTCTATGGGCATTTGAAGGAGTTCTCTCCGGAGATTGACGCTTACGTCAGAAAAAAACAATACGAAAAAGAGAGTTATACGATCCGACTCTACCCAAAAGCAGGCGAGTTGCCGGTCTCCCAGGGTCAGACCATTGCCCTGAGCGGGAATTCCGGAAGCTCCGGAGGACCTCATTTGCACTATGAGATAAGAGATGTCAAACAGGACATACTGAATCCTTTTGATTTCGGTCTTGAAATACCGGATCACAAAAATCCTTCGATACAAGCTGCTTTCGCTTACAGCAGAAATGACAGCTCACAGGTGAACCAGTCGAACAAAGTCGTGCAACTGGTCATCAACAGAAAACTGGATGGAGATCTTCAGGCCAACACCATATATGCCCATGGGGAAATAGGTTTTGGAATCAACGCCTATGATCGTCTTGACGGAGCCTTGAATAGAAACGGACTCTACCAGCTGGATATGAGTGTGAATGGAAAGGAAGTGTTCCAATTCAAAGCAGATAAATTCGCGTTCAGCGAGTCTCGATGGATAAACTCCTACATTGATTATGAGCGCCTTGCACGTCTCAGGCAACGTGTGCAAAAATGTTTCCTGGACCATGAGCAAAACAAGCTGAGCCTGTATAAGAAAATCAAAGATCAAGGCGTAGTCAATGTCAAAGACAGCACAGAATACGAGGTGGTCGTAACGGCCCGGGATTATGAAGGGAATTTCACCCGTCTCATTATTCCCGTAGTGGGAAAAAAGGATACGATTATTGCACGTACCACCACTGAGAAAACACCCTATTACTTCAAATCGGGGGAGATCAACCAGATCAAAGACTCCATGATCACCGCTTATTTTCCTAAAAATATTTTTTACGAGGACTTCTATTTTGACTACAGCTATGACAACGGGGTCGCCAAGCTGCATAATTCAAGTGTTCCCGTACACAATTATTTCAAATTGACCTTTGACGTCACCAAGGTCCCCAAAGAAGAATTGAAACAGACCTATATAGCCAAGAAGAATCGACATGGCAAGTGGTATTACGTAAGCACAAAGAAAAAGGAGAATACATTATACACTTCTAGCAAAACTTTAGGAGAGTTTACTTTAAAAACTGATAATGAAGCTCCCAAGATAAGTCCAGTTGGATTTAAGGAAGGACAGTGGCTCACAAAATACAACCAATTGAGGGTAAAGATCTACGACAAGGGGTCGGGAATAAAATCCTTTCGAGGTGAATTGGACGGCTCCTGGATCAGGATGGCTTTCAATCCAAAGAATGGAACTCTCACCTATGATTTTAGTGACCGGGAGCTCACAGGTACCGAGCACCACCTGAAAGTTGTGGTTGTGGACAATGTGAACAACAAAACCACGTTTGAAACTAAATTCAACAAGAAAAACTAACGTTCAGAAATCTTTGAAGGCAAAACTCCTCCCCTTTCTTGTTCTTTATCTGATTATCCAGGGACTGTCAGCACAGGAATCGATTATCAGAGGAAGAGTAACCGACAGCATCAATCAGCCTATTGAGAATGTCTCTGTTACGGTAAATGACCGGGGTACGGTCACCGATTCCGACGGGCGCTATGAACTGAAGGTGGTTGGTGACAAGCGAGTTGTAATCGTCTTTAGGCACATTTCCTATAAAATACTGACAAGAAGCTTCAGTCTTCAGCGTGGCAAGACAATGAACTTCTCTCCCCGCTTGTACCTGCGAGCTGAAGAAATGACTGAAATCGTCTTGAAGGATGCTGATGATGTTGACGCCGAAGGAATTTTCAGGGCAGACCCTGCCCTTGCCAAGAGTCTTCCGTCTGCCAATCCGGGGATTGAAAGTGTTTTAAAGACCTTGCCCGGGGTAAACTTCAACAATGAGCTGAGCACCCAGTACAATGTGCGAGGCGGAAGCTTCGAGGAGAATCTGGTTTACGTCAACGGGATCGAGGTTTATCGTCCTTTCCTGGTTCGATCCGGTCAACAGGAAGGGCTCAGCTTTGTAAATCCTGACATGACACAGAAGGTCGAGTTCAGCTCTGGTGGCTTTCAATCCAAATATGGAGACAAAATGTCTTCAGTTCTCGACATCACATACAAAAAACCTCAAAGGTTCTCCACACGAATAGAAGCCAGCTTTCTCGGAGCGTCGGCTACGGTTGAAGGGCTATCGAAGAATCAGCGCTTCAAAGCTCTCGTGGGAGCGCGATACAGAAACAATTCCCTTCTGCTCAACAGCACCGATGTAAATGCCAACTTCAATCCGAATTTCACCGATATTCAGACTTTTCTCTCGTATGACCTGACTCCGAAACTCTCTCTAGACTTCCTGGGTTCTTATGCTGTTAATAATTATGAAGTAACCCCTGTTTCTCGTCGCACTAATTTTGGAACTCTCAACGAACCCCTGTCAGTGGTGGTCAACTACCAGGGCAAGGAGGAGGACCGTTATGAAACGGTCTTGGGAGCTCTGACTGCTCGATATGAAGCCACGGATAACTTGTCCCTGACGCTGACTGCCTCAACCTATCAAACCAAGGAACAGGAATACTACGACATACTTTCGTTTTACAGCCTGGGTGACGTCAACAGCGACTTCGAATCTGGTGATTTCGGGCAAGCTTCTTCTGTTCAATCCATTGGTTCTCAACTGGATCATGCAAGAAATGACCTGATTGCCACTATAAGCAACATCCGCGCAACAACTGCCTGGGCCAAGGGTAACCATCTTGTTGAGGCAGGTCTGAAATATCAGCGAGAGAACATCAAAGACAGGATTGACGAATGGCAAGTAGTCGATTCCTCTGGCTTCTCCCTGAGACCGCCCGGGGTTTTGCCACGCAACGACCAACCCTACGAGCCTTACACAGGTCCTCTAACTCCTTTTATCGGGATCAATGCAGAGAATGACGTAGACATTGAAAGAATTTCAGGATTTGCCCAATGGAGTAAAAAATCCTTCATAGGCAATCACAGGGTGTGGTTCAATTTGGGACTGCGGGCACAGCACTGGACAGTGAGCGGAAATGGGCTCGAAACAACCAGTCACACCGTTGTCAGTCCTAGAGCCCAGTTCAGCATCAAACCCGATTGGGACAAGGACATGCTCTTCCGGGTATCAGGTGGTTATTACCACCAACCACCGTTTTACAGGGAGCTGAGGGATTCCCTCGGCACAGTTCACCCGGAAGTCAAAGCACAGCAGGCCATTCACATCGTTGTCGGAAACGACTACAGCTTCTCGCTTTGGGGGCGCCCCT
>CBDUAY010000002.1:0-53938 GCA_965365245.1 uncultured Flavobacteriaceae bacterium
CAGTTGCGCTGGGAACCACATCAGCCAGCCTTTTCGAGATGAGCCGTGCATACGCGGCATTTGCCAACGGGGGGATGGCCGTGGAGCCGCGCATGATAAGAAGAATCAGAACTGCAAATGGCGAGGTGCTTTACCAGGACAAAAACATGAAAGAGCCAAGACGTATCCTCTCCGCCTCGACATCCGAGCTTCTGAGCGCCATGCTTCAAAAAGCGATTCGTGAAGGCACAGGCAGGTCAATGTCAGGAACCTATGGTGTGCAATTGCCACTTGCCGGAAAAACCGGAACCTCACAGGATTATGCGGATTCCTGGTTTCTGGCCTACAGTCCTAAACTGGTTCTGGCCGCCCGGGTTGGAGCACCTTATCCTTCGATACATTTCAGCAGTGGCTCCAATGGCTCCGGAAGTGCTTTGGCCTTGCCGATTGTTGCTAAAACCCTCCAGGGCGTGCAGCGAAGCAACGGTTTGAAGAAGCGATTTTTCCCTCCTTTTCCCGAGTTGTCGGAAGAATACGCCTACGCCCTGGCATGCCACGACTACCTCGATGACTCGGAGATAGAGAGAATTCTCGAAAGCGTTTTTTCTTCCGATATGACCACCTTTGAGAAAGCTTCAAAAAAGGCCAAGCGCAAGGCGCGAAAGAAGGAGAAAAAAGGATTCTTCAACCGACTTTTCAAACGCAAAAAAGACTGATCCGACTGATTAGTTGAACCAGCTGCTTACAAGAGCGAGACCTCCAAAAAGAAACAGGAAGGCGAGGGCAATGGCTATGGCGATGACATAAATGATCAAAGTGCCTTGTGCCCAGTTTTTTCGATGAATGTTCCCTTCGCTGAATGCCCATACCAGGATCATAATGAATCCAATCAGGGGAAGGCTTGCGATGAAAATAGTTAGGGCCCACTCTTTGGGGTCAAGTGTCCGGGTTTGTAGATGCTGTTCCATATTTCTTTTGTTTAAATTTAAAGGTTAATAAGACCGGTAGATGGTCAGAGGCTTCGTCAAATTCATTCACGACTTCAGCACTGACCTCTTCGATGTAATCGGTATTGTAAAAGATATAGTCGAGTCTTTCTGTGGGCTGCCTTGAGCTATAAGTGTTCTGCAAGTCAGTGCGGTCAAAAGCGGCGCTCTTGGTATGGATAAGTTCTCCGAGGAGCGCAATCCCGGCATTCTCAAATCTCGGGTCGCTGTTGAAGTCACCGAGCATGATGGTGGGGCCTTCTTTGTAGTATTTGGCATAGATGCTTCGCAATTTTTCGATTTGATTTATCCGAGTAGCCTGATCAAAAGCCTCGAGATGCACATGAATCAGCACCAGGTTGTGACCAGCTACCCTGACCTTGACCACCTGGGCCAGGCGATCGAGGTAAAAGCTGTCGTAGTAAAATGGATTCGCCTGGTTTCTTTCCAGCTCAATGCGCTCCTGTTCCACAATAGGATATTTGCTCAAAACAGACTGCCCGGAGATGACTTTGCCGAAGTGCATTGAAAAGGGGTAGTAGGGAAAGGGTACATAGCGTTTATCCCAATTCACCGATTTTGCCGAATAGCGATAGCCCAATGCTGCGATTGCCTCGTGCTGGTCGATATTGTAGGATCTGTCAGAATCGTAGTCGATCTCCTGGAAGGCCAGCAAATCAGCGTCGATGCGCTTCAGATTGTCGAGCACCCGATTCATGTTGTTCTCAAAAAGAGATTTGGGTTTTTCTACGGGAAGGTTGTTCGTCATTCCGCTGAGGTAACCTATATTATAGGTGAGGATGCGAAATTCATCTCCAAGGCCCGTATCTTTTTCCCCTGATGCTTCGTAGATGACGGCGTATTCGCTCGGACTCAAATTTGGTGAGGACGCCCATAGATAGAAACCTATGGTCAGAACGAGAAGCGACATCACTACGAGAAAGGCGTATTTGAAGATTTTCATGAGGGGAATAAAAATTTAAATATAATAAATTAATTGATAATGAATTCTTTGTATATTTGCAGCCCAAAACAAAATTCACTTTAAAGAGAACTGATGAAAGGAGGTGCCCAACTATGTTGATTATTCCGGTTAAGGATGGTGAGAACATTGACAGAGCTTTAAAACGCTTCAAGAGAAAGTTTGACCGAACCAAGACAATGAAGACATTGCGCGAGCGTAAGGAATTCAAAAAGCCTTCAGTAGTTCGAAGAAAGCAGGTTCAGAAAGCCATATACATTCAGAACATCAGAACCAATGAAGAGAAAGGATAAGTTTCCGCTTCATTGAAAGATATCTTCGGAACCGCACGAGCGATCCGATAAAAAAATCCCGGCCATGCCGGGATTTTTTTATTGGGCCCCAGAGAATTCTTCGACTATTTTTTGTATTTTTATACTGGTAGGATGTAAATTCTGCCGAGCCATTGGAGATGTTTAGCGGAAATCAGAAAGATTTTGAGTATAACTCGGTTTGTTGAGTATATTGACCACGAAAAAAAGTATTCACCCTATACCATTTCGGCCTATCAAAATGATCTTAGCGAATTCAAGGAGTTCTGCAAGACAGAGTTCAATACCTCTAAAATTGAGGATGTGCCCTACAGTTTGATACGGAGCTGGATCGTTGACAGGGTGGAAAGTGGCCTTACCAACCGAACGATAAACCGCAAGATAAGTTCCTTGAAATCCTACTACAACTTCCTCTTGAGAACCAAGCAGATCTCTGAAAGCCCGCTCAGAAAGCACCAGGCACTTAAATCGGAGAAGCGCGTGAATGTTCCTTTCTCGGAAAAGGAGATTCGAGAGGTTCTTATGGGTTTTGAGCACGACGATGATTTTGAATCCCTGAGGGACAAACTGATCATAGAGCTCCTGTACACCACCGGGATGAGACGTGCCGAGCTGATCGAGCTCCGGGACGAGTCGGTTGACCTCTCTCAAAGGATTGTTAAAGTGGTTGGAAAAAGAAATAAAGAAAGACAGATTCCGTTATTGGAATCAGTGGTTGGAACCATCCAAAAGTACATCGCGCTCAAAGGCGAGATGTTTCCGGAAGCCGACCATTTGTTTGTCACGATCAAAGGGAAGAAAATATATGCCAATCTGGTATATCGTACGATCAACGATTATTTTGGAAAGGTTTCGTTGAAAGTGAAAAAAAGTCCTCATGTGGTGAGGCATTCCTTCGCAACTCATTTGCTGAGTGAAGGGGCAGATTTGAATTCGGTTAAAGAATTGCTTGGACATTCGAGCCTCGCATCCACCCAGGTGTATACGCACAGCAACCTGAAGGATCTTAAATCTATGTATAACAAGGCCCATCCAAGGGGTAACAAAAACTATTAACTTATGAAAGTATCAATCCAGTCAGTTAATTTCAACATTAACCAGGACCTAGTTCAATTCATTGAGAAGAAAGTTAATAATCTGGAGAAGTTTCACGACCATATATTAGGCGCAGAAGTCTATCTGAAGGTTCAGAGTACGAGTGAGAAAGAGAATAAAATAGTAGATATAAAAATAAAGCTCCCTGGCGTCGACGCCGTGGCCAAAAAAAACTCCAAGACTTTTGAGGAAGGAGTTAGTTCATGCGCTGATTCTTTGAAGCGTCAACTCGTCAAAAGAAAAGAGAAGTTGCGGGCCTAAAATTATTTTAAAAAACCGGGAAAAAGTTTTGTAGAACTCATAAAACTTTTTACATTTGCAAACCGTTAGAAAAAGCGGTTTGTTTTTTTATGCGGTAGAGTGAAAAAAGGCCGATGTAGCTCAGCTGGCTAGAGCAGCTGATTTGTAATCAGCAGGTCGTGGGTTCGAGTCCCTCCATCGGCTCAGGTCTTTGAAAGAATTTATTGAAAAATTGAGGGGAGATACTCAAGCGGTCAACGAGGACAGACTGTAACTCTGTTGGGCAACCTTCGTAGGTTCGAATCCTGCTCTCCCCACGAATTTGTTTCAGATAATAAAGTGATTAAAAGCGGGAGTAGCTCAGTTGGTAGAGCTTCAGCCTTCCAAGCTGATTGTCGCCGGTTCGAGCCCGGTCTCCCGCTCTATTTTACCTTCATATAATAAGGTATCTGAAAACAACTGAAACCTGTTCCGGGTGAAATTGTTCTGGATCGAAGGCCGTCATTTTCATCAGATCCGGTTCATTAAACAGAATCAGCCGGTGTAGCTCAGGGGTAGAGCGTTTCCTTGGTAAGGAAGAGGTCACGGGTTCAAATCCCGTCATTGGCTCAATATATAGACTTCGAAACGTACGAATTTTAACACGATTATATAACTAAGATTAAATTTAACAATCATGGCAAAAGAAACTTTTGATCGTTCAAAGCCCCATTTAAATATTGGTACTATTGGACACGTTGACCACGGCAAAACTACTTTGACTGCTGCCATCACAAAGGTGTTAGCAGATAAAGGTCTTTCTGAAATTAAGGACTTCGACCAGATCGATAATGCTCCTGAAGAGAAAGAAAGAGGAATTACAATCAACACGGCGCACGTTGAATATCAGACTGAAAACCGTCACTACGCGCACGTTGACTGTCCTGGTCACGCTGACTATGTGAAGAACATGGTAACGGGTGCCGCTCAGATGGACGGTGCGATTTTGGTAGTTGCCGCTACAGACGGACCAATGCCACAAACTCGTGAGCACATTCTTTTGGGTCGCCAGGTAGGTATTCCAAGAATGGTTGTCTTCATGAATAAAGTTGACATGGTTGACGACGAGGAATTGCTAGAGCTTGTTGAAATGGAAGTTAGAGACCTTTTGTCTTTCTACGAATATGACGGTGACAATGGTCCTGTTATCCAGGGTTCTGCTTTGGGTGCCCTGAACGGTGAAGAAAAGTGGGTTGAAACTGTTGTTGAGCTCATGGACGCTGTTGATACTTGGATCGAACTTCCTAAGCGTGACGTTGACAAAGATTTCTTGATGCCAGTAGAAGATGTGTTCTCGATCACTGGTCGTGGTACAGTTGCCACGGGTAGAATCGAAACAGGTGTTGCCAACACAGGTGATCCAGTTGATATCATCGGTATGGGAGCTGAGAAATTGACTTCTACAGTGACAGGAGTTGAGATGTTCCGTAAGATTCTCGACAGAGGAGAAGCTGGTGACAACGTTGGTCTTTTGTTGAGAGGTATCGACAAGAACGAGATCAAAAGAGGTATGGTAATCTGCAAGCCAGGTTCTGTTAAGCCGCACGCCAAATTCAAAGCTGAGGTTTATATCCTGAAAAAAGAAGAAGGTGGACGTCACACTCCATTCCACAAAAATTACCGTCCGCAGTTCTATGTAAGAACAACCGACGTAACAGGTACCATCAATCTTCCTGACGGAGTTGAGATGGTTATGCCAGGTGACAACTTGACTATCACGGTTGACCTGATTCAGCCAATCGCCTTGAACCTGGGTCTGCGTTTTGCGATCCGTGAAGGAGGTAGAACAGTAGGAGCTGGTCAGGTAACTGAGATTCTTGACTGATTTTAAAACAAGTCAATTGATCTAATAATGAAAATCAGGTGCTTCTCAAAGGGGAGCACCTTATTTTCCTTACGGGTGTAGCTCAGTTGGTAGAGCACTGGTCTCCAAAACCAGGTGTCGGGAGTTCGAGTCTCTCCACCCGTGCGTAAAGAAAACATAGAATGGGTATAGTGAATTATATTAAAGAGTCGTTTGCAGAATTGCAGAACAATGTGAGTTGGATGCCCAGAGAAGAGGCACAGAAGAATACGGTTCTCGTAGCCGTTTTTACTGTGATCTTCGCTTTGGCTGTGTTCGCTGTTGACAAATTCTTTCAGGCGGGTCTAGAGAAGTATTTCAATATTTTCAATTAAATCACAATATGTCTGATACTTCAGTAATGAAATGGTACGCTGTTCGAGCGATCGGAGGACAGGAGAACAAGGTCAAAACCTACATTGAGAACGAAATCTCGAGGTTGGGTCTTTCTGACTATGTCAACCAGGTCCTTGTCCCGACAGAAAAAGTCATTCAGATTCGCAACGGCAAAAAGTACCACAAA
Source organism: uncultured Flavobacteriaceae bacterium (assembly GCA_965365245.1). GTDB lineage: Bacteria > Bacteroidota > Bacteroidia > Flavobacteriales > Flavobacteriaceae > Lutimonas. Next base: position 5,999 of record CBDUAY010000002.1, read on the forward strand.
GAGAAGGTTTATTTTCCCGGATACATTATGGTTGAGGCCAACTTGAGCGGTGAGGTTCCTCACGTGATCAAGTCGGTTACAGGCGTGATTGGCTTTCTGGGGGAGACCAAAGGGGGAGACCCCGTGCCTCTTAGGAAATCTGAAGTAAATCGAATGCTCGGTACGGTTGATGATCTGGCCGTTCAGAACGAGAATGTAGCAATTCCATTTATCAAAGGAGAGACAGTAAAAGTAATCGATGGTCCGTTCAACGGATTTGACGGAACCATTGAGAAGATCAATGAGGAGAAGAGAAAACTTGAAGTTATGGTGAAGATCTTCGGGCGTAAGACCCCGCTGGAGCTGAACTACATGCAGGTTGAAAAGATATCATAAATGTTACGGTTATTTGGTTAATACATTAGCTTCCACTTTAGTGTATTTTCTTAATTAAAGTTAAAACAATGGCAAAAGAAGTTAGTAAGGTAGTTAAATTACAGGTTCGAGGAGGTGCAGCCAATCCTTCACCACCTGTAGGACCAGCATTGGGTGCTGCCGGAGTTAACATAATGGAGTTCTGTAAGCAGTTTAATGCCAGAACCCAGGACAAACCGGGAAAGGTTCTTCCAGTCGTTATCAACGTCTACAAGGACAAGTCTTTCGACTTTGTTGTTAAAACTCCGCCTGCAGCAGTTCAATTGCTAGAAGCAGCGAAAGTGAAGAAAGGCTCTGGAGAGCCTAATCGCAAGAAAGTGGCTTCTGTTACCTGGGATCAAATACGTACGATAGCTGAGGATAAAATGCAGGATTTGAATGCATTTCAAGTTGAGTCGGCGATGTTGATGGTTGCGGGAACAGCGAGATCCATGGGAATTCGTGTAAAAGGAACAGCTCCAGTTAAATCAGCGTAAGAAATGGCAAAACTGACAAAGAAGCAAAAAGAAGCCAGGTCGAAAATGGATGCTAGCGCATCGCATGACGTCTTGCAGGCTTCTACTTTAGTAAAGGAAATCACCAACGTGAATTTTGACGCAAGTGTAGATCTTGCAGTGCGTTTGGGTGTGGATCCGCGTAAAGCGAACCAGATGGTCAGAGGTGTTGTGACGCTTCCGAACGGAACGGGTAAAGAGGTGAAGGTCCTCGCTTTGGTGACTCCTGACAAGGAGGCTGAGGCCAAGGAAGCCGGAGCCGATTACGTTGGATTGGACGAATACCTCCAGAAGATCAAAGGAGGATGGACGGATGTTGACGTTATCGTCACCATGCCAAGTGTTATGGGTAAACTGGGTCCCTTGGGTAGGATTCTCGGTCCTCGCGGGCTGATGCCAAACCCGAAGACAGGTACTGTAACCATGGATGTGGCGAAGGCAGTCAAAGATGTTAAAGGTGGTAAGATCGACTTCAAGGTTGACAAGACAGGGATTGTTCACGCTTCAATTGGAAAGGTTTCTTTCGAGGCAGACAAAATCGCTGAAAATGCCAACGAGGTGATCAGAACCCTAATGAAGTTGAAACCGGCGACGGTCAAAGGAGCTTATGTGAAGAGCATTTACATGTCCAGCACAATGAGCCCAGGTGTCGCTATTGATACGAAATCAGTTAATTAAGCGAGTTAAAGTTTTTAATCATGACTAGAGAAGAGAAATCAAGAGTAATTGAGGACCTGACTGGCAAGTTGACTGATAACAATATCATCTACCTGGCGGATATCTCAGGACTTAATGCCGCGCAAACCTCAAATTTGAGACGTGCATGCTTCAAGGCCAATGTGAACCTTGCAGTTGTCAAGAACACGTTGCTCTCAAAAGCGATGGAGAAGGCTGAAAAGGATTTTGGCGAATTGTCAGAGACCTTGAAGGGCAACACTTCGCTGATGATTGCCGAAACTGGCAATGCACCTGCAAAGGTAATCAAGGAGTTCAGGAAAGGTTCCAAGAAACCGATTCTGAAAGGAGCTTATGTCGAAGAGGCCGTATATGTAGGTGATGATCAGCTTGAGAACCTGGTTAACATCAAATCGAAAGAGGAATTGATCGGAGACATCATCGGTCTGCTTCAATCGCCTGCGAAGAATGTCATTTCGGCATTGCAGTCGGGTGGAGGTACACTGCATGGCATCCTGAAGACCCTCGGAGAAAAAGAGTAAACACACTAATAAACTAATAATAAAATTTAAACAGAAAGAAAATGGCAGAGTTAAAAGATTTCGCAGAACAATTGGTTAACTTGACGGTGAAGGAAGTTAATGAATTGGCAAATATCTTAAAAGAAGAATACGGCATCGAGCCTGCTGCTGCAGCTGTAGCTGTAGCTGGTGGAGCTGCAGGTGGTGGTGAAGCAGCAGCTGAGGAAAAATCTGAATTTGACGTGATCCTCAAAGCAGCTGGTGGTTCTAAATTGGCTGTAGTGAAATTGGTTAAGGAATTGACCGGGCTTGGATTGAAAGAAGCCAAAGGAATCGTTGATAGCGCTCCAGCACCTATCAAGGAGGGTATCTCTAAAGATGAGGCAGAAGGTCTCAAGAAATCTTTGGAAGAAGCTGGTGCTGAGGTTGAGCTCAAGTAATAAGCTCAATATTCAACCATCTAAGGTTTAGGTCTTTGGGGTAATACCCTTTAGGCCTAAACCATTTTGCGTATACATTCGTTCTTACATTTTTAATTAAAAATTTTCTCCATTGGCAACGAAACAAAAACACCAAAGAGTAAACTTTGCATCGGCTAAATTGCTCACGGACTACCCGGACTTTTTAGATATTCAAATCAAATCTTTTCAAGATTTTTTTCAGTTGGAGACCAAATCTGATGAGAGAAGTGACGAAGGACTCTACAAGACCTTCATGGAAAACTTTCCTATCACAGATACCAGAAATAATTTTGTTTTAGAGTTCCTGGACTATTTTGTAGATCCGCCTCGTTACTCCATCCAGGAGTGTATCGAAAGAGGCCTTACCTACAGTGTTCCTCTAAAGGCACGTCTCAAGTTGTATTGTACGGACCCTGAGCATGAGGACTTTGAAACCATCGTTCAGGACGTATACCTGGGAGTGATTCCTTACATGACCCACAGCGGAACTTTCGTGATCAACGGCGCCGAGCGCGTTGTCGTGTCGCAGTTGCACAGGTCACCAGGTGTCTTCTTCGGTCAGTCTTTCCACGCCAATGGAACCAAGCTTTACTCGGCTCGTGTGATCCCTTTCAAAGGATCCTGGATCGAGTTTGCGACCGATATCAATCAGGTGATGTTCGCCTATATCGATCGTAAGAAAAAATTACCGGTAACCACGCTTTTCAGGGCCATTGGTTTTGAGCGTGACAAAGACATACTTGAAATTTTCGACCTGGCAGAGGAGGTCAAAGTGACCAAGACGGGATTGAAAAAAGTACTGGGCAGAAAACTTGCTGCTCGTGTGCTCAAGACCTGGTTCGAGGATTTCGTGGATGAAGATACCGGAGAGGTAGTATCTATCGAGCGAAATGAGATCGTTCTCGACAGGGATACAATTTTGGAAAAAGAACACATCGACGAAATCGTTGAATCGGGTGCCAAGACAATCTTGTTGCACAAACTCGACAATGAGGCCGGTGACTACGCGATTATTCACAATACACTTCAAAAAGACCCGACAAACTCAGAAAAGGAGGCTGTCGAGCATATCTACAGGCAGTTGCGTAATGCAGAGCCGCCAGATTACGAAACAGCAAAGGGAATCATCAACAAATTGTTTTTCTCTGAGCAGCGTTACAACCTGGGTGAGGTAGGTCGTTACCGAATGAACAAAAAACTTGGTCTGGACGTCGACATTGAGCAGCGTGTTCTCACTAAGGAAGATATCATCACCATCGTCAAGAACCTGATCAACCTGGTGAATTCCAAGGCTGAGGTCGATGATATCGATCACTTGTCAAACAGAAGGGTCCGTACAGTTGGTGAGCAGCTTGCCGGACAGTTTGGAGTTGGTTTGTCGCGTATGGCGCGAACCATCCGTGAGCGCATGAATGTGCGTGACAATGAGGTTTTCACGCCGATTGACTTGATCAATGCCAAGACTCTGTCGTCTGTGATCAACTCTTTCTTTGGTACCAACCAGCTGTCCCAGTTCATGGATCAGACAAATCCTCTGGCGGAGATCACACACAAAAGAAGGCTGTCTGCCCTCGGACCAGGAGGTCTGTCAAGAGAGCGAGCCGGATTCGAGGTGCGTGACGTTCATTATACCCACTACGGTCGCTTGTGTCCGATTGAAACACCTGAAGGACCGAACATTGGATTGATTTCATCGCTGGCTGTTTATGCCAAGGTGAACAACCTGGGCTTTATTGAAACGCCTTACAGAAAAGTAAACGAAGCGAAGATCGACGTCAAAGACAAGCCGATCTACCTGAGTGCTGAAGAAGAGGAAGGAAGAAAGATTGCCCAGTCGAACCTGGATCTGGATAAGAACGGTAAGATCATCAGCGAGCGTGTTGTAGCGCGTTTGGATGGTGACTTCCCTGTGGTGAGCACCGAAGAGGTGAATTACATGGATGTTTCTCCTAACCAGATTTCATCCATTTCAGCATCACTGATCCCCTTCCTGGAGCACGATGATGCGAACCGGGCCCTGATGGGATCGAACATGATGCGTCAGGCAGTGCCGCTTATGCGTCCAGAGGCTCCGATCGTTGGAACAGGACTCGAAAGAAGGGTGGCAGAAGACTCGAGGATTCTCATCAACGCGGAAGGCGAAGGTGAGGTGGTCTATGTGGATTCCGACAGGATCGAAATCCGCTACGAGCGAACTGAAGACGATCGAGTTGTAAGCTTTGACTCCGATGTCAAAACCTACGAGCTCATAAAATTTAGAAAAACAAACCAGGGGACTTCGATCAACCTGCATCCGATTGTCAAGAAAGGAGACAAGGTGACCAAAGGCCAGGTTCTTTGTGAGGGATACGCTACCGAAAAAGGAGAGCTCGCCCTGGGAAGAAACATGAAAGTGGCCTTCATGCCATGGAAAGGATACAATTTCGAGGATGCGATTGTTATCTCTGAGCGCGTCGTGCGTGAGGATATCTTTACCTCGATCCATATCGATGAGTATGCGCTGGATGTGAGAGACACCAAACTTGGTGCTGAAGAACTGACGGCGGACATACCGAATGTCAGCGAGGAAGCTACCAAGGATCTCGATGAGAATGGAATGATCCGAATTGGGGCCGAAATAAAGCCCGGAGACATTTTGATCGGTAAGATCACGCCGAAAGGTGAGTCGGATCCGACCCCGGAAGAAAAGCTCTTGCGAGCCATTTTCGGAGACAATGCCGGAGATGTCAAGGATGCCTCGATGAAAGCACCTCCTTCGCTGAGGGGTGTTGTGATCGACAAAAAACTTTTCCAAAGAGCCATCAAAGACAAAGCGAAGCGCGTCAAGGACAAGGAAGAAGTCAATACGCTTGAGGTGGAATTCTCTGTGGAGTATGACAAACTGAGAAATGTACTCATTGAAAAACTCTTCGGGTTGGTCAACGGTAAAACATCTCAGGGCGTTCAGAATGACCTGGATGAGGAAATCTTGCCGAAAGGAAAGAAATTTACCCTCAAAATGCTGAATTCGGTTACGGATTTTGAGCATTTGACAAAAGGTACCTGGACCACTGACAAGGATTTGAACGACCTGATCAACAGGTTGATCCACAACTATAAGATCAAAGTAAGCGACCTGCAGGGATCACTGAGAAGAAAGAAATTCGCGGTGACCGTAGGAGACGAGCTGCCAAAGGGCATCATCAAACTGGCCAAGATCTATGTTGCCAAGAAGAGGAAACTCAAGGTAGGAGACAAGATGGCTGGTAGACACGGTAACAAAGGTATTGTTGCCCGTATTGTAAGAGAGGAAGACATGCCATTCCTGGAAGACGGAACTCCGGTTGACATCGTATTGAATCCGCTTGGGGTACCATCGCGGATGAACATCGGTCAGATCTACGAAACCGTATTGGGCTGGGCCGGTCAGAAACTGGGTGAGTCCTACTCGACGCCGATCTTTGACGGAGCGAACATTGATCAGATCACCGATCTGACGCGAAAGGCTGGCATTCCTGATTTCGGTCACACCTATCTCTACGATGGCGGTACGGGTGAGCGATTCGATCAGCCGGCGACCGTTGGTGTGATCTACATCATCAAGCTGGGTCATATGATCGAAGACAAGATGCATGCGAGATCGATCGGACCTTACTCGCTGATCACTCAGCAACCACTTGGTGGTAAGGCGCAGTTCGGTGGACAGCGTTTTGGAGAGATGGAGGTTTGGGCTCTCGAAGCCTATGGAGCCTCATCGACCTTGAGAGAGATTTTGACTGTGAAGTCGGATGACGTGCTTGGACGAGCCAAGACCTACGAGGCAATCGTGAAAGGAGACAGAATGCCTGAACCAGGTCTTCCGGAGTCCTTCAACGTATTGATGCACGAACTGAAGGGTCTGGGTCTGGATCTCAAGTTAGAAGAATAATAAGACTTATGGCAGGCAGGGTCTAGCGGCCCGGCCTGCTCACTCAATTTTTACATTTTAATTCGTCCCATTACCATGGCAAGACAAAGAGAAAAATACACTGTAAAAAAATTCAATAAAATCTCGATCGGACTTTCTTCACCCGAGACCATTCTCGAAAGGTCAAGAGGTGAGGTCTTAAAGCCCGAGACCATCAACTACCGGACGCACAAACCGGAAAGAGACGGTCTTTTCTGTGAAAGAATCTTTGGCCCGATCAAAGATTACGAATGTGCCTGTGGCAAGTACAAGAGAATCCGATACAAAGGGATTATTTGTGACCGTTGTGGAGTAGAAGTGACCGAGAAGAAAGTCAGAAGGGACCGCGTGGGGCACATCAACCTGGTTGTTCCTGTAGCACACATCTGGTATTTCAGATCGCTTCCGAACAAAATGGGATATTTGCTAGGTTTGCCATCCAAGAAGCTCGACATGATCATATACTATGAGCGTTATGTCGTCATTCAACCCGGGATTGCAAAAAATGAAGAAGGTGAGCCGCTCCAGAAAATGGATTTCCTGACGGAAGAGGAATACCTCAACATCCTGGAGGAGCTTCCACAGGAAAATCAGTACCTCGACGACAGCGACCCGAACAAATTCATCGCCAAGATGGGTGCCGAATGTCTCATTGAGCTGTTGACGCGCATCGATTTGAACGAGCTGTCATACGAACTGAGAGACAAGGCCAACAAGGAGACTTCCAAGCAAAGAAAGATGGAGGCCCTGAAGCGTCTGAACGTGGTAGAGGCTTTCAGAGAAGCGAATATCAAGAAAGAGAACAAGCCGGAGTGGATGATCATGAAGGTTGTACCTGTGATCCCGCCGGAACTGCGCCCTCTTGTTCCTTTGGACGGAGGACGATTCGCTACTTCGGATCTCAATGATCTTTACAGAAGGGTGATCATAAGAAACAATCGTCTCAAGCGACTGATGGAGATCAAAGCTCCCGAGGTCATCTTGAGAAATGAGAAGCGGATGCTCCAGGAATCGGTTGATTCCCTTTTTGACAATACCAGAAAATCTTCTGCTGTCAAAACCGAATCAAACCGACCCTTGAAATCACTCTCTGACTCCTTGAAAGGTAAACAAGGTAGGTTCCGTCAGAATTTGCTTGGTAAACGTGTTGATTACTCTGCACGTTCGGTAATTGTCGTCGGACCGGAATTGAAATTATACGAATGCGGACTGCCAAAAGACATGGCAGCTGAGCTTTACAAGCCTTTTATCATTAGAAAGCTGATTGAGAGAGGTATTGTGAAGACGGTTAAGTCTGCAAAGAAAATAATCGATAAGAGAGAGCCAGTCGTATGGGACATTCTCGAGAACGTGTTGAAGGGCCACCCGGTTCTGTTGAACAGGGCCCCTACGCTTCACCGTTTGGGTATCCAGGCGTTTCAGCCTAAACTGATCGAAGGTAAGGCAATTCAGTTGCACCCCTTGGTTTGTACGGCTTTTAATGCGGATTTTGACGGTGACCAGATGGCGGTTCACCTTCCTTTGGGTGAAGAGGCGATTCTCGAAGCTCAGCTGTTGATGCTGGCCTCACACAATATCTTGAACCCGGCGAACGGTTCACCGATCACGGTACCGTCGCAGGACATGGTATTGGGTCTTTACTACATGACCAAAGAAAGAAAGTCTACGGATGATCACAAGGTGCAAGGTGAGGGAACAACTTTTTACTCTCCTGAAGAGGTGAAAATTGCCTTCAACGAGAAGAAAGTTGACCTGAACGCTGGTATCAAAGTGAGAACCAAGGACATTGACGAGAAAGGTGAATTGGTTGACAAAATCATAGAAACCACGGTTGGTCGTGTTCTCTTCAACGAGGTAGTTCCTGAAAGAGCGGGCTATATCAATGAAGTCTTGACCAAGAGATCTTTGCGAGATATCATCGGAAATATCCTTAAGGTGACTGACGTGCCGACCACGGGTAAGTTTCTCGATGACATCAAGAACATGGGGTACAATTTCGCGTTCCAGGGAGGTTTGTCCTTCAGCTTGGGAGACATCATTATCCCGGATGAGAAATACGACATGATCGATGCTGCAAACAAGCAGGTGGATTCAATCATGACCAGTTACAACATGGGTATGCTCACCAACAAGGAGCGTTACAACCAGGTTATTGACATCTGGGGGTCTACCAACAACAGGCTCACGGAATTGTCTATGAAACGATTGAGAGAAGACCAACAAGGCTTCAACTCGGTATACATGATGCTGGATTCTGGTGCGAGGGGCTCGAAAGAGCAGATCCGTCAGTTGACAGGTATGAGGGGTCTGATGGCCAAGCCTAAAAAATCGACTGCCGGAGGTGGTGAAATCATTGAGAACCCGATTCTTTCGAACTTTAAGGAAGGTCTTTCGATTCTCGAATACTTCATCTCGACGCACGGTGCGAGAAAAGGTCTTGCGGATACAGCCCTTAAAACGGCGGATGCCGGTTACCTCACCAGGAGGCTGGTAGATGTTGCACAAGACGTCATCATCAATGAGGAAGACTGTGGAACACTGCGAGGTCTTGAGGTACAAGCTCTGAAGAACAATGATGAGATCGTAGAGTCTTTGGGTGAAAGAATTCTCGGAAGGGTGTCCCTGCACGAGGTGCGTGATCCGGAAACCGATGAAACAATTATTGAGGCCGGAGGTCTCTTCACTGAAGAATCGGTCAGAAAGGTAGAAGCAGCTGAATTGGAGATGATTGAAGTTCGTTCGGCGTTGACCTGCGAGGCGACAAAGGGAATCTGCTCGAAGTGCTACGGGGTGAGCCTGTCTAACAACAAGATGGTTCAGAAAGGTGAAGCCGTGGGTGTAGTTGCCGCTCAGTCTATCGGTGAGCCGGGTACCCAGCTTACCTTGAGAACCTTCCACGTTGGGGGTATTGCTGGAAACATTTCTGAAGAAAGCAGGTTGGTTGCGAACCATGCCGGGAAGTTGTCTATCGAAGACTTGAAGACAGTTGATGGAGTTGACAGTGAAGGAAACAAGGTGAAGATCGTCATTTCAAGAACTTCGGAATTCAAGATCCTGGATAAGAACTCCGGTATCGTTTTGAGCACGAAAAACATCCCTTACGGATCACATATTTTTGTCAAAGACGGAAGTGCCGTAAAGAAAGGAGAAGTGATTTGCCAATGGGATCCATATAACGGGGTCATTGTTTCGGAATTCAGCGGTAAAGCGATCTTTGAAGACGTAGTCGAAGGAGTGACTTACCAGGTAGAGCTTGACGAGCAGACCGGGTTCAAGGAAAAAGTGATCTCTGATTCTAAGAAGAAGAGGGTGATTCCAACCCTGCACGTCCAGGACACGAAAGGCAAGACCCAGCGTTCGTACTCTTTGCCTGTCGGTGCGCACCTGCTCATCGAGGAAGGTCAAAAAATCGAAGCTGGTCAAATTCTTGTCAAGATACCGAGAAGATCCGGAAAAGCCGGAGATATCACGGGTGGACTTCCAAGGGTGACTGAGCTCTTTGAAGCCAGAAACCCATCGAATCCTGCGGTTGTAACTGAGATCGACGGTGTGATAAGCTTCGGTAAGATCAAAAGAGGTAACCGCGAGATCATTGTCGAGTCGAAACTGGGTGATGTCAAGAAGTACCTGGTCAAACTTTCCAACCAGATCCTGGTTCAGGAGAACGACTATGTCAAGGCGGGCATGCCGTTGTCGGATGGAGCAACAACTCCTAGTGACATTTTGAATATCATGGGGCCGGCCAAAGTACAGGAATACCTCGTCAATGAGATTCAGGAAGTTTACCGTTTACAAGGTGTGAAGATCAATGACAAGCACTTTGAAGTTGTGGTGAGACAGATGATGAGAAAGGTGAAGATCATTGACTCTGGTGACACGATCTTCCTTGAAAATCAGTTGATTCACAAGAATGACTTCATCGAAGTGAATGACAATATCTACGGAATGAAAGTGGTTGAAGACAAAGGTGATTCTGAAACTTTCAAAAATGGACAGATAATCTCAGCTCGCGAGCTTCGTGATGAAAACTCCTTGTTGAGAAGAAATGACAAGGCGTTGGTTGAGGCCCGTGATGCAATTCCGGCAACTGCAGAACCTATCTTGCAGGGAATCACACGAGCGTCGTTGCAGACCAAGTCATTTATCTCTGCGGCTTCATTCCAGGAAACGACCAAAGTGCTCAACGAAGCAGCGGTCAGCGGAAAAGAAGATTACCTGGAAGGTCTGAAGGAGAATGTGATCGTTGGAAAGCGAATTCCGGCAGGTACCGGAATGCGGGAGTACGACAATCTCATCGTCGGCCTGAAAGAGGAAATCGAAGAATAAGAACAAAAGGCACGATGATTCGTGCCTTTTTTTTTAACTCTAATTTATTTCAAGACATGGCTACTGAAGAAAAAAAGAACCAGCTCAATATAGAGATCGATGAAAAGATGGCGGATGGCACGTATGCGAACCTGGCTATCATCAATCATTCAATTTCCGAATTTGTGGTTGATTTCATCAATGTGATGCCCGGAGCCCCAAAGTCCAAGGTCAAGTCAAGGATCATTCTGACACCCCAACACGCGAAACGACTGGCAAAGGCACTCAATGAGAATGTCAATCGCTTTGAAGCGAACCACGGAGAGATCAAGGATTACGAACAACCGCCGATCCCATTGAATTTCGGCCCCACAGGCCAGGCTTGATTCCATGAAGTTTCCCGAAGGTTTGTCCAGGAAGCTGAGTGCCCGCATAAACGATGGGACTCTACGGAACTTGCAAACACGTGAAGGATTAATCGATTTCTTTTCAAACGACTATCTGGGCTTCGCATCCGACCAATCCATAGACCCTGAAACCGGAGGTCAAGATTTATTTCTTCTACAACAGAATGGGAGCACTGGTTCCAGACTGATCTCTGGAAACTCACGTGCGCACGAAGAACTCGAGTTGGCACTGGCCGATGTTTTCAGAGCAGATTCGGCCCTCCTGTTCAATTCGGGATACGATGCGAATATCGGTTTGCTTTCGGCTGTGTTGCAGCGTCAGGACTCAGTATTTTTTGATCGTCTTTCACATGCCTCAATTCGGGACGGGATTTCTCTTTCCCAGGCTTCCTCGTTCGGATTCGAGCACAACGACCTGGATGACCTCGTTAAGAAAGTCGGCAAGGGGCGTTCTAAATCAGGACAGAATTATGTGATTGTCGAATCGGTCTACTCCATGGATGGGGATGAAGCGCCGCTCCAGGAGCTCTCAGAATATTGCCGAAGCGAGAATCTCTATCTCATTGTAGACGAGGCCCATTCGACTGGGATCATGGGTTCGGAAGGATCAGGTTTGACCACATCCCTGGGTCTTGAAAAAGAAGTCTTCGCCCGAATTCACACATTTGGTAAAGCGCTTGGCTGCCACGGAGCCGCTGTTCTGGGTTCAGAAGCTTTGACAACATATCTGACTAATTTCGCCCGTTCGTTCATCTACACCACTGCAATGCCGCCAAAGGAAGCTTTGCGGATAATAGCCGCTTTGCAAAAAATGAAACAAACGGAGCAGAGAGACCGACTCCGGCAAAACATCGAGACGTTTTTGCAGGAAATGAAAGCTTTGAACCTTTCTTCCTATTTTATTCCCAGTCGCTCGCCCATTCAGTCTTTCCTGCTCCCGGACGCAACACAGCCAGATGGAATTAGACAGATTTTTGCGAAAGAAAAGATAGGTGCGAAGATCATTTTTTCTCCGACGGTACCTAAGGGTCAGGAGCGTATCCGGATATGCATACACAGCTTCAATACTTCGGCTGAGATCCGAAGAATTCTTCAATTATTGAGTACTTTTGTGTAGATTTTTTTTGGGAAAGGATGCGCAAGATTTTTATTACCGGAATTGGTACCGATGTTGGCAAAACCGTTGTTGCAGCTATCGTAACGGAGGCTTTGAAAGCTGATTACTGGAAACCCGTGCAGGCGGGTGATCTCGATTTCTCCGACACTGATCGGGTGCGTTCCTGGGTTTCGAATGAACGTTCGGTGTTTCATCCCAACAGTTACGCCCTGAAAACCCCGATGAGCCCGCATGCGGCAGCGGACAAGGACGATATTCGAATTGAGCTTGAAAAAATACAGCCCCCGAAAACGACCAATGACCTGGTTATTGAGGGTGCAGGTGGATTGCTGGTTCCCTTGAATGAGAAAGAAACCATACTCGACATGATACAGGATGACTACAAGATTCTCGTGGTCTCCAGGAATTATCTCGGAAGCATCAATCACACCCTTCTTACCCTGGAAGCTCTTAAGTCACGGGGCAAAAAGGTATCCGGAGTTATCTTCAACGGCGAAGAAGTCCCGACGACCGAAAGCATCATCGAAACTCAGGGCGGAGTGCCCGTTCTGGGCCGTTTGGATTGGATGGAGCGGTTGGATGCGGAGGCAGTGTCAAAGATCGCCGAACAGTTCAGGTTAAAATTGGAGAATCTGTGATGAAAAATTACAAAGACCGGGACAAAAAGCACCTTTGGCATCCATTGACGCAGCACGGTTTGAATCCGGATCATCTGCCTCTTGTAAGGGCTCATGGATCTTATCTCTACGACGAAGATGGAAATTCCTATATAGACGGCATATCTTCGTGGTATACCTGCATGTACGGGCATTGCAATCCGAAGATAACTTCCCGCGTGAAGCAGCAGCTCGATCAGCTGGATCAGGTCGTCTTCAGTGGTTTTACACATCCTCCGGCCATTGAGCTTTCCGAAAAACTGGTGGAAATACTTCCCAGTGGAATCAACAAGATTTTCTTTTCGGACAACGGTTCAACCTCGGTCGACGTGGCTATTAAAATGGCGTTGCAATACCACTTCAACAGGGGGGAGAAGCGAAACAAGATTGTGGCTTTCGAAAATGCCTTTCACGGAGACACCTTTGGAGCGATGTCGGTCTCAGGATTGTCAGTTTACAATGGGCCCTTTGAAGATTTTCTTTTGGAGATTGAGCGAATACCTGTTCCCAATGATCAAAATATTGGCGAGGTGGAGTCGCGCCTCAAAACGATACTGCAGGAGGAAGATGTTGCGGCATTCATTTTTGAACCCCTGGTCCAGGGGGCGGCAGCCATGCACATGTATCCCGCCGCGCATCTCGAGGTGCTGATCGAGCTGGCCAGAAGTCATGGGGTGCTGGCGATTGCCGATGAAGTCATGACCGGTTTCGGCAAAACGGGTCGCAATTTCGCTTGCGATTACCTCGATGAGGGTCCAGATATCATTTGTCTTTCCAAATCACTGACAGCCGGGATAGCACCTATGGCGCTTACCTGCTGTACTCAAAACGTATTTGACGCCTTTTATGACAAAGAAGTCTCGAAAGGATTTTTTCACGGGCACACTTATTCGGCGAATCCATTGGCTTGTGCAGCCGCCATCGCAGGAATGGATCTGTTGGCCACTGACGCCATCCAGGATTCTATTCAACGCGTCTCAGCAAAACATCTGGAATTCGAGGCTGAAGTCAGGGAGCATCCGATGGTGAAAAGCACACGTAGCCTGGGCGTGATTTTTGCCCTGGACCTCAAGCTGGAAACAGAACGATACGGGAATCTCAGGGATCGTCTCTATAAATTTTTCATGGATGAGGGTGTGTTTTTGAGACCTCTTGGAAACACGATTTATTTGCTTCCGCCATTTACCATTTCAGCAAAAGAGCTGACCGATCTTTACACCTCTGTCCTGAATTGCCTTGAAATGCTTAACAATGATTGAACCGGTATCCATAATGGCCATGGCCTCTGTCTCTGCCCTGGGAGCAGACGAGGAGCAGGTATGGAAGAGTTATCTAGACAGGAAACCTTTGATCGAGTCTCGGGATTTCGGAAAATTTTCGGCATTTGTGAGCTCTATAGAAAGCGAATTGTGGGCAGAGATCAATGCGCTGAGGCAAATCAAAAATTACAGGGAGCTCGATCCTTCAGTCTTGTTGGCCATATTCGTTTCGAGGAAAGCGGTTTCACAGTCGGGATGGAACAGTGAAGACATTGGGATCAACATTGGGTCCTCCCGGGGTTCTACCCATCTCTTTGAGAAATATCATCAGGAATTTATAGAATCCAAACAGGAATCGGCCAGCACCTTGAGTTCTCCGACCACGACCCTTGGCAATCTCTCTTCATGGGTGGGTCATGACCTCCAGTCAAAGGGCCCCAACATCAGTCACTCTATTGCCTGCTCTACGGCACTGCACGGCATCCTGAACGGTATTGCCTGGCTAAATAGCGGGATGAGCCGTTATTTCCTGTCGGGCGGGAGTGAGGCTTCCAATACCCCATTTACCGTCGCACAGTTAAAGGCCTTGCGGATTTATGCCGAGCAGGAGGGAGAATTTCCCTGCCGGACACTCGATCCGAAGAAGAGCAATAACTCGATGGTTTTGGGAGAAGCGGCCGCTGTCTTTTGCCTGGAAAAAGGAAGAAACGCCGGGGCACTTGCATTCATTGAAGGGGTGGGCTATGCCACAGAACCACTGACTCACAATATTTCCATCTCAGCGGATGCGCAATGTTTTCAGAGATCCATGAAAATGGCCCTCGACGGGACAGATCCCGGGGAGATTGACGTCATAGTGACCCACGCACCGGGAACTTTGAAAGGGGATAGTTCCGAATTGCTGGCCATTCAGAAAGTGTTCCGGAATCACCAACCTGCATTGACCTCGAACAAATGGATCATCGGGCACACTTTAGGGGCTTCAGGAGCGATGAGCCTGGAGATGGCAGTCCTGATGCTGAACAGGCAGAAATTCATCGATGTCCCGTTTTTGGATGAGCAAACAGCTCCAAAGGCCCTCAATAAAGTACTTGTGAACGCGGTAGGCTTCGGCGGAAATGCTGTCAGTCTGATCGTGACCCGAAAAGAGTCCTCCTAGCATTTTCCAAATTAATTGTTTTCAAGTGAGTGCTATTCCTTATTTTTGATCTTTATTCTGGAGCCATGGAAACTTATTCAAAACAAGATATCATTGACTTGTACAATATGCCTTTGATGGAGCTCATCTATCGGGCGGCACAAGTTCATCGTGAACATCACGATCCTTCAAAAGTACAGGTGAGTACGCTCATCTCGATAAAAACAGGCGGTTGCCCGGAAGACTGTGGGTACTGTCCCCAGGCAGCGCGGTATCACACTTCAATTGAAAAGAATGACCTTTTGCCTTACGAAACCGTGATCGGGCTGGCGAGAAGAGCCAAAGAAAATGGATCCTCTCGCGTCTGCATGGGAGCGGCATGGAGAAATGTTAAGGAGGGAGAGGATTTTGAGAAGGTTTTGAAAATGGTTCGGGGCCTCAGTGAGCTTGACATGGAAGTGTGTTGCACCTTGGGGATGATCACCGAGAGTCAGGCCGTTCGTCTGGCTGAAGCCGGATTGCATTACTACAATCACAATCTCGACACCTCTGAGGAGTACTACAAGGAAGTTATCTCAACCCGTGGCTATGAGGATCGCCTCAAGACACTGGACAATGTTCGAAAGGGCGCCCTCAAGGTATGTTCAGGAGGAATCATTGGAATGGGTGAGAGCATCGAGGATCGTGCCGGCATGTTGCTTAGCTTGTCAAAACTCGATCCCCAACCGGAATCAGTTCCTATAAATGCCCTGGTGGCTGTTGAGGGCACACCGATGGAGGAGCAGGAGATTGTGCCCGTATGGGATGTTGTGCGCATGATCGCGACGACTCGTATTGTAATGCCTAGAACGACTGTCAGACTTTCAGCAGGCCGAACTGAAATGAGCACGGAAGGGCAGGCCCTCTGCTTCATGGCAGGAGCCTCTTCCATCTTTGCAGGAGATAAATTGCTGACGACCCCGAATCCCGGCGAAGACAAGGACGCTGAGATGTTTTCATTATTGGGTCTTACACCTACTGAGAAAAAGAAGGACGATACGGGCAAGTTCAAGATCAGAAGGTCACTTGTTGAAGCCGAAGACAAGGAAAAATGGAGCCGTCCGGGGCACCTCATTGAAAAAAATGTGCAGGCCGCAGAAAAGGCAAAGGAGATTCGAAAAGTCCAGCGACAGAATTAAGTTTTAGTCAGAAGACACTTTGATAAACCCCCTGTACGTTCCTAGATAGAAGCTTTTGTCAGGACCAAAGGTGAATGTTCCCCAAATGTTGTTGAACACCTTGCGATCGTAGTTCTTCGTACCCAAAGATCCTGCTTTGAGCACGGCGCTTATATTGTCGTTGAATTCTCCCTTTTCAAAAAACAATTTCGATTGGAGCACTCTTCTGCCAGTGCGGTAGTCTATGGTGGTGATCTGCCAGTCTCGATGTCCATCGGTTTCCTCTTCTGATCTGTTGTAAACGTAAATCATTCCCGTTCGGGTTGATATCTTGGGAGTTGCCGTTTTACAGTCATAGGTGCCACTGGCAGGCCAGTTTTCGACAGGCTCAAATTCTCCTTTTTCCTTGTTAAGGTCGAAACGCATAATTCCTCCAGGAGTTTCGTTGACGTCAAACGGATCCGTATATCCATAGGTGTTGGCCACAACATAAGAGTTGTCATAGGCTACGGCAGAATTCTCGACCGCGCTGCCCTGATTTTCGAATAGGGGAAGTTTGCTTACCAACTCTCCGCTATCCTGTCTGTAAATGCAAAGATTGACGCGTCCATGAGCATTGTCGCATATCGCGACGAACCGATCATCCAGCAGGGTAGGGGTGGTTCCGCTGCCCTTGTTAAGGTGTCCTGGCTTTTTTTCAAGGTCATTGTCATACACCAAATCTCCCTTTTTAAAGGTTTCCTCCCATTTTGGGTCCAACTCAATTTTCTTGGTCTCCTCATTGAAGCGGAACTTGTAGAGTGCGACATTAGAAACAATGTAAACACCGTCTTTTCCGACCGAAAATGAATTTTGGATTTCTTCGTAAGTGTCCTCATCGATTTTAAGAGCCTCGCGCATATTATTTCTCATTTCGGGGCTGAGCTTTTCGCGGACCTTCCAACTTTCCATTTCCTCAGCTGTATCAATGGAGCCCGGGAAGTGCTTCTTGATTTTTTCCAGGAGCCCGAAATATCCCACCCAGGAGGAATACACTTTTGGACAATTCTCGCTTGTCACGTCTTTGTTGTGAATGAGCCCAATGACACCTTGACGGGAGGTAAACCAAATATTGCCGTTCACGTCAGGCATGATCGCTGTTAGCTGATTGAGTTTATCCTCTTCATAAGCCTTAGGATCGACTAGATTGCCTGCCTCGATCTGAGGCTTCAGATTGAGAGATTCAACTTCATGGTCCAGCTTTCTGTCTTTAACAGTAACTCTTAAGATGTTGTTGTTCGCTCCGGGAATGTAAATTTGGTCTTTATTTGAGATATAAGAGTAAGCCCCTCCAGCCGTGTTACTAAAAATTTCGCTTCGTCCTTTTTTGCCAGCGAGCTCAAAGGCTGAGCTCCCTCGACCGGGAATTGGCAGATGGTCAAGTACCCTGATTGTATCCTTGACATCAAGGAGCAGCAATGTTGTGTTGGCTCTTCCGAATGAAAGGGTAGCTACCGTGCTGTCGTTGATAAATGCGAATGTGGGGCACATGCCTGAGAAATCCCCTCCTTTTTGCTTCACATGGAAATACTGAACTTTCGGATTCTTCAATGTAGGCCCTGAATTGTTCGAAACATCCGAGGAATAGGGCCCTTCATGCATAGCAGCCGTAAACCCCTTTTTCATATAGGGGTGATCCCACTTTTCCTGTGGCTTCAAGGGTTCTGGCAGAATCTTTTCGCCCTGAGTGTATTCGAGCCATTCATCATACCAGCTGATTTCCAATTTCGCAAATTTTGGCTCATACTCGAATCCCGTTGAAGGAGTCATATCCTTGGAGATGCAGTGTTGGCCATATCCTGAAAAGCCCGCCAGGAATAACAAGGTCCATAAGTAACGTTTCATAGTAGTTGGGTTAGGTTGACCTTTAAAGGTAATAATTTTTTAAATACAGTTTGTCTTCTGTTCCTTGCGAATACTAAATCAAGAGTTGGATGATGAATTTTTTGTATTTTTCAAAAAGCGATTTTACAACCTGCAAGCAAATTTTGGATTATGACTTATTTCTCTCCCGATTACCTCGAATTCTTCAAAGAGTTGGCAGCGAACAACAATAAGGAGTGGTTTGACCAAAACAGAAAGCGCTACGAATCCGTGGTGAGGGACCCTTTCAAGATTTTTATTGGTCAGTTGATATCAGAGATGGCCAAATCCGACCCCGAATTGGATATTGAAGCCAAGGATGCAATCTTTCGCATCAACAGGGACATTCGCTTTTCCAAGGACAAGACACCTTACAAATTGAACAACTCAGCGCTTATTTCACCGGCAGGCAGAAAGGATAAGAACAACCCGGGAATCTACCTGGAATTCGGCCCTGAAAAACTGGGTGTATACGGCGGTATCTACATGCCTTCACCGGCTCAGGTTCAGAAGGTCAGAAGCTATATGCTCGAAAATCTCGACGAATGGGAGAAAGCATTGAGCACAGCGTCATTTAAGAAAGCATACGGTGAGATCCAGGGGGAGAAGAGCAAGCGAATACCCAAAGAATTCAGGGAAGCGGCAGAGAAGCATTCCCTGCTTTACAACAAACAGTGGTACTACCATGCAGACCTGCCGCCTAAGGTTATTCTCAGCGACAGTTTGATGGATACCATTCTGGATCTATGGAAGAAGGCTCAGCCGGTTAAGAATTTTTTGACTCACGCAATTCTAAATTGAATATGGAAAGAATCAAAACGTACAAAGAATTTTATCAATTCTATTTGACTGAACACCAAGACAGAACCTGCCGAACGCTTCACTTCATTGGCACCTTCCTTGTTTTTGCCCTGGCTATCGCGGCTGTTTACACCGGACAGAACTACTTATGGGCACTGGTTCCTATAATGGGCTATGGATTCGCATGGGTGGGCCATTACTTTTATGAAAAGAATCAGCCGGCAACTTTCAAATATCCGCTTTGGAGCCTGGTATCCGATTTCAAGATGTTCTTCGAACTGCTCTTTGGCAGGATCTCTTTTGACGGGCGCAGGGATTCCGGTTCCGCTGTTTGACTGCTTTATTTGTAATCAATGAGACCAATGTTCCCAATTATTACGACAAGATCACAGAACTAGTCAACGAATACAATTCTGAAAGCGAAAAGGTTTTACCGGTGCCGGCTACGTATTTGATCGGAACCGACGGAAGAATCGAGTACGTCCAGTGCGATCCTGACTACAAGAACCGATCTGATATTTCCGAGATCGTCAATGGTCTTTAGAGATATGTGATCATTCCATGAATTAGAACGCATAAAAAAATCCGCCCAATGGGCGGATTTTTTTATTGAGGTTTTGCTCGTATTACATCATTCCGGGCATTCCACCTCCACCCATTGGTGGCATAGCTGGCGGATTCTCTTCCTTGATGTCTACAAGTGCACACTCGGTGGTTAGGATCATACCCGCAACCGAAGCTGCATTTTCAAGAGCAATTCGGGTCACTTTTGTAGGATCGATGATTCCTGCCTTGTGCATGTTGACATATTCTTCAGTCTTGGCGTTGAAACCAAAATCGTCTTTGCCTTCAAGAACTTTTGAAACAACCACGGAACCTTCGTTCCCTGCGTTTTCAGCAATCTGGCGAAGTGGCTCCTCGATGGCACGTGCCACGATGGCAACTCCTGTTTTCTCATCCTGGTTGGCAAATTTAACTTTTTCCAGAACTTTTTTCGCTCTGACAAAAGCAACACCACCACCTGCGATGATTCCTTCTTCCACCGCTGCTCGTGTTGCATGAAGCGCATCGTCCACACGGTCTTTCTTCTCTTTCATTTCGACCTCACTTGCGGCTCCAACATAAAGAACGGCAACTCCACCTGCTAGCTTGGCCAACCTTTCCTGAAGTTTCTCTTTGTCATAGTCTGAAGTAGTGGTTTCAATCTGGGATTTGATCTGGCTCACTCGGGCTTTGATCGTATCGGTGTCCCCAGCTCCATTGACAACGGTAGTGTTGTCTTTGTCGATGGTCACGCGCTCTGCACTTCCCAGCATGTCCATAGTGGCGTTCTCAAGAGTGAAGCCTCTCTCCTCTGAAACTACGGTTCCGCCTGTCAGGATAGCGATATCCTCGAGCATTGCCTTTCTGCGATCCCCAAAGCCAGGTGCTTTCACAGCGGCAATTTTAAGTGATCCTCTCAATTTGTTGACTACGAGTGTAGCAAGGGCTTCTCCGTCGATGTCCTCGGCGATGATCAACAAAGGTTTGCCAGATTGGGCAACGGGCTCCAGAACAGGAAGCAGATCCTTCATGGTTGAAATCTTCTTGTCATAGAGCAAGATATATGGCGACTCCAGGTCGGTAGTCATTTTGTCAGAATTGGTAACAAAGTATGGAGAAAGATATCCACGGTCAAATTGCATACCTTCTACGATATCCACGTGAGTATCTGTTCCTTTGGCCTCTTCAACGGTAATTACACCTTCTTTACCAACCTTGTCAAAAGCTTCGGCGATCAACTCCCCAACCGACTCATCGTTGTTGGCAGAAATTGAGGCCACTTGTTTGATTTTATCCAGTTTGTTTCCCACGACTTGAGACTGATTCTTCAGGTCTTCAATGATGCTTTCAACAGCCTTGTCAATTCCGTGTTTCAAATCCAACGGATTGGCACCGGCTGCCACGTTTTTCAAACCTTCTTTCACAATTGCCTGTGCGAGAACGGTCGCTGTGGTTGTACCGTCACCCGCGAGATCATTAGTCTTGGAGGCAACTTCCTTTACCATTTGCGCGCCCATGTTCTCAAGCGCGTCTTCCAATTCGATTTCTTTTGCAACGGTCACCCCGTCTTTGGTGATTTGTGGGCCACCGAATGCCTTGCCGATTACAACGTTGCGGCCTTTAGGACCGAGGGTCACTTTTACGGCGTTTGCAAGGGCGTCTACGCCTCTTTTCAAACCGTCACGCGACTCTATGTCAAATATGATGTCTTTTGCCATTTTGTTTTTTGTTAAGTGTTACTGAATTTATTTTGTTTAGAGGATCGCGAAGATGTCACTTTCCCTCATGATCAGATAATCATTCCCGTCGAGTTTCAACTCAGTTCCGGCAAATTTTCCGTAAAGTACAGTATCCCCGATCTTTACTGTCATGGGCTCGTCTTTCGTTCCTTTGCCAACTGCCACAACCTTACCTTGTTGAGGTTTTTCTTTTGCTGAATCCGGAATGTAGATTCCTGAAGCTGTTTTTGTTTCTGCCGCTAGGGGCTCTACAAGCACTCTGTCTGCAAGAGGTTGAATAGTTAATTTACTCATTATATTCTGTTTTAAGTTATTTAATAAAAAGTTCCTTTGGCCTGTGCCAAATCTTCCGCTTTGCATTTCGCAAAAACATTGCCATTGTGGAAAAACTGACATAACAGATAAAAAAAATGCCAACGTGTCATTACGTTGGCATAAATTTTATTTTGTTTCCTGTCAGTTGGTACTGTCAATCACCTTATCCGTGTCTAGCGTCGGAGGTGCTTCAAGAGCTTCCCGGTCGTTGATGATTCCTTCGGTAGCTGACTCCATGTCCACAGAGTTGTTTCTCGGAATGGCGAAATTAGATAGAAGGATTAAAGCGAAAAGCGCTATGGCAAGCGTCCAGGTGCTTTTGTCGAGGAAATTCGTAGTGTTTTGAACTCCACCCAGGTTTTGTGAACCAGCTCCACCAAAAGAAGATGACAATCCTCCACCTTTCGGATTCTGAACCATGATAACCAGGATCAGCAGAATCGATACGATGATAATCAAAACTAAAAATAATAAATACGACATGTTCTCCAGTATTAGTTTTTCTGCAATTTTTTTACAGCTTCAATTCGGTCTGCAAAGAAAGAACTTTTTTCTGGATATTTCAAACTTAGAACGGTAAATGCAGCAATGGCCTTTTCGTACTTTTTTTGCTCCAGGTAAACATGGGCGAGCGTCTCTGTCATGAGCTGCTCGTTCTCGGTTGAGCTCTCCATGCCCAAGTCGTCAAAATCGGCGTCTTCAGCAGGCCTGATCTTGGGTCTCTTTGCAATGAAGTCATTGATGAGATCCAGGTTGGTTTTCGATTTTTTACGGCTACTTTCAGATGAAACTGTGCGATCGATGGGTTTGAGCTGACTGAGCTGAAGCCATTCCCCAAAGGAATAAGTCTCGTCACTCTTAAAGTCAAGCGGGCTTCCGATTCCCAGGCTTTTCTCTACTGTGACGATTTGCTCAGAAGATGGAGTTTCTTCTGAAGATGAAGTTTCTTCTGAAGATGCGGATGTTTCCGGAGACGCGATGTCCTGGGATTCAGGAGTACCGGACAATTCAGATGTATCAATTGGGCTGCTCTCGGCAAGGAGCTCAAAATCAAAGTTGGTGACGTAGTTGAATAGCAGTTCCCGGTCAGTGGTGTAAGCTGCCGTTTTCTTCAATGCATCATTGTACCTGAAGCTTCGCTGTTTCTTCAGGGCATAGAGTCGCAAGAAATGAGCAGCCTGAAAAAAAGGGTACTCTTCCAGAACCTTGTCCAAACCCCTGGTCTGCCCTTTTGAGATGCTCGAAGGGTCGGAAATGATTTTTGTGAATTCGATTAGGTTCATTTTGCTGCCTCTTTGCTACCACTTTGCTACCGCCGCGTTGAAGATGTCCTGTGTAATCCTTTCAAAGATATCTTCATAAGCCGTGTCCAGCACACTTCCCGTCAGCTGGAGGTTTCCGTCATAGTCACTATAAAAGGAGAAGGTCTGCTCGAAATTGTCTTCTTCGTTGAGTCGGTTGTAATACCTGACCCGCACCGCAATAGTCAACCGGTTTTGTGCCGCTGTTTGCTCTGCTGTCGCAGCAATCGGAATGATCCGGTATTGGGTAATCTCACCTTCAAAATGCAAATCGCCCCCGGCATCCGTAAGTTTGAGATTGGTCTGACGAAGAAAGCGATCCTGCAGGGCAATCGTAAAACGCTGACTCAGGCTCGGCTCAACCAGGTTGGCGGAATTCGTGAAAAAATCTACCTGGACCGTCTCTGCGTCACCGGTGCTTCCTCCTGTGAAGGAATAAACGCCACAACCCAACGGCAGGACGAGCATGATCATAATCAGACTGAGCAGGGTCTTATTCATGGAAGAACGAAATTTGAAGTGAGATTCGCCGCGAACAGCGCTGTGCACATGCAAACAAATAAACCATAAAACGCCGAGATTCACAAATTATATTGGTTTATTTTTCTGTACAGCGTGCGTTCAGAGATGCCCAGTTCCTTAGCTGCAAGTTTTCTTTTGCCTTTGTTTCGATCCAGGGCCTGTTTGATCATTTCAAGCTCTTTCTCCTGCAATGACAATGTCTCTTCTATGGTCTCGGCCTCATCGTAGGAAACGATTTTGGGATTTTCTTCATAGGTGGTGTCCTCCTCGGCATCTGCGATGATCTCCAGGGTGCTGCTCTTGCCATCTTTAGGATTCTTTCCGTAGATCTTGTCGATCAGCAATTTCGTGGTTTCCTGGGGGGGTTGATTCTGCGAACCTTCCTTGATCAGCTGCTGGGTGAGGTTTTTCAGATCTGTAATGTCATTTCGCATGTCAAAGAGCACCTTGTACAGGATTTCCCGCTCGTTGGTAAAATCGGATTCCGGCTTCTTATCAGAGATTATGGCCGGAAGAGTTTGGTGGTAGTCAGGAAGGTAGGACATCAGGATCTCCCGGGTGATGCTTCTGTTCTGCTCAATCACCGAAATCTGTTCTGTAAGATTTCTCAACTGGCGGATATTGCCTTTCCATTCATAGGATTCAAGGGTCTCGACCGCCTCATCGTCCAGACGAACCGTCGGCATTTTGTACTTTTGGGCGAAATCGGAGGCAAACTTGCGGAACAAAAGGTGTATGTCATCTGCACGGTCCCTGAGGGGGGGAAGCCATATCTCCACTGTGCTTAGCCTGTAATAGAGGTCTTCCCTGAATTTTCCTTTTTTGATGGCTTGCTCCATGTTGAGATTGGTCGCAGCCACTATTCTAACATCCGTCTTCTGAACCTTTGAGGATCCGACCTTCAGAAACTCCCCGTTTTCCAAAACCCTCAGCAGCCGAACCTGAGTGGTCAGGGGAAGCTCTCCCACCTCATCCAGGAAAATGGTTCCGCCATCGGCAACTTCAAAATATCCGCTGCGCGTCTGTGAGGCACCGGTGAAGGACCCTTTCTCGTGCCCAAAGAGTTCACTGTCGATAGTTCCCTCTGGGATGGCCCCGCAATTCACTGCGATGTATTTGGCGTGTTTCCGATGTGAGAGATTGTGAATTATTTTTGGAATCACTTCTTTTCCAACCCCGCTTTCACCCCGAACCAGAACCGATATGTCCGTAGGGGCCACACGCATGGCTTTTTGCAATGCCACGTTGAGTTGATTGTTGTTCCCGATGATTCCGAAACGTTGCTTTATGGTTTGGAGTGATTCCATGATTGATGCTATTTCCTTATTCTTGTGCCGATGAGGGTGGCCGAAGTACAGTCTTCTATTTTGACATGAACGAGGTCACCGACTTTCTCGTCTCCTTTAGGGAATACAGCGACCGCATTTTGGGTGTTTCTGCCCATCCAGTGCTGATCTGACTTTTTGGAATTCCCCTCGATGAGGATTTCCACGGTCTTGCCCACGAACTGTTTCATTCTGTACATGCCGTGCTTCTGCTGCAACTGAATGATCTCTGCCAGCCGTCTTTTTTTGACCTCGAGAGGGACGTCATCTTCCATTCGCTTGGCGGCCGGGGTTCCCGGTCTCTCCGAGTAGGCGAACATAAACCCAAAGTCGTATTTGACATATTCCATCAAAGACAAAGTGTCCTGGTGATCTTCTTCGGTTTCTCCGCAGAATCCGGCAATCATGTCCTGTGAAATCGCACAGTCGGGAATAATGCGTCGAATGTTATCAATGAGCTCCATGTATTCTTCGCATGTATGTTGTCGATTCATACGCTCCAGCATGCGCGTGCTTCCTGTCTGAACAGGCAGGTGAATGTATTTGCAGATGTTGTCGTATTTGGCCATTGTGTGAAGAACGTCCAAACTCATGTCCTGTGGGTTGGATGTGGCAAAACGAATTCTCATCTTTGGAACCGCCAGGGCCACCATTTCCATAAGTCCCGCAAAATCTACTGCAGTGGAACGCGCGATCTCTGAAGCTTTCTCAAAATCCTTTTTCAAGCCGCCGCCGTACCACAGGTACGAATCCACATTTTGGCCCAAAAGAGTGATCTCCTTGTAGCCCTCTTCCCAGAGCTGAACGGCTTCATTGACGATGCTCTTCGGGTCCCGGCTGCGCTCGCGGCCTCGTGTGAATGGCACCACGCAGAAGGTGCACATGTTGTCACAGCCTCTTGTAATCGAAATAAAAGCAGATACCCCATTGCTGTTCAATCGAACAGGGGTCACATCGCCATAAGTCTCTTCTTTGGACAGGATAACGTTGATCGCGTCTTTTCCATCTTCGATTTCTTTGACCAGGTTTGGCAAATCCCGGTAGGCATCCGGCCCAACTACGAGATCCACCATTTTCTCTTCTTCCAGGAATTTGGTTTTCAGCCGTTCGGCCATGCATCCCATCACGCCGATTTTCATCGAAGGATTGATTTTCTTTATCCGATTATACTGCTGCAATCTTTTGCGAACCGTCTGTTCCGCTTTCTCGCGTATGGAGCAGGTATTGACAAGAACCAGGTCAGCTTCTTCGAGAAGGGTAGTGGTGTTGAATCCTTCACCGGCGAGAATGGATGCGACGATTTCACTGTCGTTCAAATTCATCTGGCAACCATAACTCTCAATAAAAAGCTTTTTGCCATTACCCTCGAGATTCTCTGTGATTAGGGCTTGTCCTTGCTTTTTCTCTTCAATAATGTGTTCGCTCGACATTGTCATTTTTTTGGAAATGCAAAGATACGATCAAAATTCTTTTTTCTGCCATTTTGACAGAAAAAGTCAGTTCGATCCGGGTTTTTAGACGACTGAAAAGCACTTGTTTTTCCAGACTGAAGAATGATTTAATTTTTTCTGTCTACTTTTGCATTCTCAAATCAGGAGCTAATAAATGATCGTATGTCGAAGAATCTAGTTATAGTGGAGTCGCCTGCCAAGGCCAAAACAATCGAGCGTTTTCTGGGCAAAGACTTTGTCGTGGAATCGAGCTTTGGTCATATTGTTGACTTGCCGTCCAAGGAGTTAGGAGTCAACGTCGAAGGTGATTTTTTACCCAATTACAGTGTGTCCAGCGATAAAAAAGCGGTGGTTAAAAAATTGAAATCCCTTGCAAAGAAAGCGGATACGGTTTGGTTGGCAAGTGATGAAGATCGCGAAGGAGAAGCCATAGCCTGGCACCTTTTCGAGCAACTCAAATTGAAGGACCTCGACACAAAACGAATCGTTTTTCACGAGATCACAAAAAAGGCAATTCTCAAAGCCATTGAGAATCCGAGAAGCATAGATTACAATCTCGTCAATGCTCAACAGGCCAGACGCGTTCTCGACAGGCTTGTGGGTTACGAGCTTTCTCCAGTGCTTTGGCGTAAGGTCAAGGGAGGTTTGAGCGCCGGGCGAGTTCAGTCGGTAGCCGTTCGATTGATCGTTGAACGGGAGAGGGAGATCGAGAAGTTTGAGCCTGAAGCTTCATATAGGGTTGTGGGAGAGTTTTCTACGGATGAAGGTTCGAGCTTCCAGGCCAAGTTGCCTCAGAATTTCAAAACCAGAGAAGAAGCAGAAGAATTTTTGAAATCGTGCGTCTCCGCGACATTCAAAGTGGAAGACCTCAGCACCAAACCTGCCAGGAAAACACCAGCCGCTCCTTTCACCACTTCAACACTTCAGCAGGAGGCATCGCGAAAGTTGTATTTCCCGGTGGCTAAAACCATGATGGTCGCACAGCGATTGTATGAAGAAGGATTGATCACCTATATGCGTACCGACAGTGTCAACCTTTCCGGTGATGCCATCAATGAGGCCCAGGAGGAGATCAAATCCACATACGGACCCGAATTCAGCAAACCGCGAAACTACTCAACAAAATCCAAAGGGGCCCAGGAGGCGCATGAGGCTATTCGTCCGACGAATTTAAGTACCAAGAGCATTCAGGCTGACAATGACAAGACCCGATTGTACGAACTGATCTGGAAAAGAACCATAGCATCTCAGATGAGCGATGCTCAACTTGAGAGAACCAATGTCCGAATAAGCAACGACAAGAATGAAAAGGTGTTTACCGCCAACGGAGAGGTCATCACTTTTGAAGGCTTTTTGAAAGTCTATCTTGAAGGAAAGGACAACGATGATGACGAACAGGCAGGAATGCTGCCAAGGTTGAGCCTCAACGAGAATTTGGAGAATAATAACATAAGGGCTACAGAGCGTTACACAAAGCCGCCTTACCGCTACACGGAGGCATCATTGGTGCGCCAGCTTGAAGAGCTCGGGATCGGCAGACCATCCACATATGCCCCGACGATCTCTACGATTCAGCGAAGAGAATACGTAGTGAAGGGAACGGCAGAAGGAAAGGAAAGGTCTTATACCGAATTGGTCCTGTCTCAGGACAAAATCAGTTCTAAGGTCCTCACGGAAACAGTCGGAGCCGACAAAGGCAAGCTCATGCCCACGGATATAGGGAAGATCGTCAACGATTTTCTTGTGGAGAATTTCAGCGACATTCTCGATTACAGCTTCACGGCCAATGTCGAAAAAGAATTTGATGATATTGCCGAAGGCAAGGGGAATTGGACTGAAATGATCAAGGAATTCTACGGCAGTTTTCACGATCAGGTAGAGGATGTAGCTCAAAATGCGGAGCGTGCCAAAGGAGAAAGGCTCCTGGGTGTGGATCCGGAGTCAGGGAAGAATGTTTACGCCCGATTGGGCAGGTTTGGCGCCATGGTTCAGATCGGTGAGGCCACAGATGAGGAGAAACCGAGGTTTGCAAGCCTGCAGGGCGAGCAGACGCTGGACACAATTACCTATGAAGAAGCTATGGAACTGTTCAGGTTGCCCAAGGATCTCGGGAAGTACGAGGAACAGGAGGTCATCGTCGCCAACGGTCGGTATGGACCTTATATAAGATTTGGAAAGGCGTTTATTTCGCTTGACAAAGATGAGAACCCACTCTCTGTTGACATGGCCAGGGCCATTGAGCTGATCGAAAAGAAACGCAAGGCCGATGCGCCGATTGGCGAATATGAGGGAATGCCCATTCAAAAAGGCGTAGGGCGTTTCGGACCTTTCATCAAGTGGAACAATACATTCATCAATGTGAACAAAAGCTATGATTTCGACAACCTGACCCCTCAGGATCTTGAGGAGCTGATCGAGACCAAGAAAAGAAAGGACCGTGAGAAAGTCATTCACAATTGGGAAGAGGAAGGCATCAGGGTTGAAAAGGCGCGATGGGGAAGGCACAACATCATCAAAGGGAAGATCAAAATTGAGCTGCCCAAAACCGTAGATGCTGAGGCACTCACTCTGGAGGAGGTGCAGGATCTTCTCGAGAAGAATGCTCCGAAAAAAACCAAAGCCCGCCGTAAGGCAGTGAAAAAGAAGTAAATTCAGCAGAATATTTGATTTATAGTCCCTCTGGCTCAGGCCGGTGGGACTTTTTATTTTTTATGAACAGTATTCTTAGGAGGCTATGGATTTTATTTACTTTGCGATTTGAACATTGAACCCTAACGCATGAGTCTGGACCTACTGATCCCCGTAGAAGAACTGGCCGTGGCACATACGGCGTTGCAATCCGAGCTTAGCCTTGGCAACCGCATTGGACTGCATACCCGACAGGAAGGTCTTCCTGATCTAAAAGGTGCCTCACTGGCCATCATTGGCATACTTGAAGGCCGAGGTGCGGCAGACAACCTGGGAACGGGAAAAAATCTTGAGCTTGTCAGGAAATACCTGTACCAGATGTTTCCGGGGAACTGGCACAGCAAAATTGTGGATTTGGGCAACATACAGAGAGGCAAGGAGGTGTCTGACACCTATTACATAGTCAAAGAGGTTCTCTCTGAGCTGATCCGGCAGAATGTGGTTCCGATCATCATCGGTGGGAGCCAGGATCTGACTTATGCCAATTATCGCGCCTACGACAAGTTGGGTCAGCCCGTGAATCTTGTATCCGTTGACAACAGGTTTGACCTGGGGGAACTCGATCCCAAAATCAATTCCTATAACTACCTGCACCATATTATAATGGACAAGCCCACCAATCTGTTCAACTTCAGTAACCTGGGTTTTCAAACCTTTTTCAACTCACAGGAAGAGATAGACCTGATGGACCGATTGTTTTTTGACGCGTATCGGCTGGGCGAGATCTCCTCTGACCTGACCCAGGTGGAACCCGTGCTTCGCGATGCCGATATGGTGAGCATAGACCTGGGATCGGTTCGAATGGGAGATGCTCCGGGAAACAACAATGCGGCACCCAACGGATTTTACGGTGAGGAGATCTGCGCGATCTCGCGCTACGCCGGATTGAGCAGAAAGGTGTCCTCGTTTGGAATTTATGAATACAATCCAAAGCACGACCAACGTGAACAGACTGCCCACCTGATCGCACAAATGATCTGGTATTTCATAGAAGGCTATAACCTTCGCATCGATGAGTTTCCTTTCGAGTCAAAGAGGAACTACAAGAAGTATATCGTCATGGTCGAGAATGAAACCATCAATTTCTTCAAAAGCGATAAAAGCGAAAGATGGTGGATGGAGATCAACTACACCCATAATAAAACCGAGAAATCTACGTTAATACCCTGTGCGTATCAAGATTATTTGACAGCAAGTAATCAGATATTCCCAGAAAGATGGTTAAAAACATTTAGAAAATTGAATTAGTACACACTAAAGCAGGTTTTTTAACGTTCTTAGGGAACAAAAGCACAGTTTTTGTGTGGAATTTTATTTGATTTTTTTGGATTAAATATTCAAGTAAAAGTTAAACTAAAATTGTTTAAGAGTAACAATAACATCTTATTAGTAAAGTAAAAAATTATGAAAAAGTTATCCCTAATCCTAACACTGTTTGTTCTTATACTTTTGAGCAGTTGTAAGTCTGGAAATGACAGAGGCCAACTGGTGGGAGTAAGTGCGAACAAAAAATTCTTTCCTGAAAAACCTTACGGAATGGTTTTGATTCCGGGAGGTGCATTCACGATGGGTAAAGGTGATGAGGATGTTGCGGGAGCGTTTAGTGCCCCTTCGAGAACCGTTACGGTGAGACCATATTATATGGATGACACCGAGATCACCAACAGCGAGTATCGCGAATTCGTTTTTAGGGTTAGAGATTCTATCCTGAGAACGAAACTGGCCATTTTGGCTGAAGAGGCTTCGATAGGTGGAAGTGAATCCATTGAACAGAACAAGGGCGATCTGTCGGGAATTTCAAAATATGCATTCAAAGAGCAGGACAGCGCGGACAATGCATACTATAAATACATGATGGACAACTACGGTAGTTTAGGAGATATCAACTCTCCTACCGAAGGAAGATATTTGAACTGGGACGTTGAATTGGTTTGGGATACCAACGAATTCCCCGATGAGTACTATGCCGAGGCTATGGACAGCATTTACCTGCCAGTTGACGAGGCTATGGAGCGCAAGCGCAGAATTGACACCAAGAAGCTTAAGTATGTCTACATGACTTACGATCAGGCCGGAGCTGCAAAAAGAAGCGGTAGCCCGAAAGATTTTCTCAAGAAGGTGGAAGTTGAGGTGTATCCTGACACTGCGGTTTGGGTGAAAGATTTCAATTACTCTTACAACGATCCGATGCACCAGGATTATTTCTGGCACCAGGCGTACAATGAGTATCCTGTAGTGGGCGTTACCTGGGGTCAGGCCAAGGCGTTCTGTAACTTCAGAACGGAAAAGAGAAACAACTTCCTCGCCGGGCGCAAGAAAGGAGCTTCTGGAAGAGAGCCAAGCTTCCGATTGCCAACCGAGGCAGAATGGGAGTACGCGGCACGCGGCGGGCTGGAATATGCAAAATACCCATGGGGTGGACCTTATACGATGACCGACAGAGGTTGCTTCCTGGCGAACTTCAAACCTGAGCGCGGTAACTATGCAGCTGACGGTGCCCTGTACACTGTGGAGGCAAAGTCATACAACGCGAACGATTACGGACTGTACAACATGGCCGGTAACGTTTCGGAATGGACCAATACAGCGTATAACCCTTCATCGTATTACCTGGGATCGACCATGAACCCGAATGTTGTTGACAATGACAACCAACGAAAAGTAATCCGTGGAGGATCCTGGAAGGACGTAGCCTATTTCCTCGAAGTGGGTACCCGTGACTACGAGTACGGCGACTCGGCGAGAAGCTACATCGGATTCCGAACCGTTCAGGACTATATGGGAACAAAAATTTCAGACTAACTACAACTGAAGAATCAAAATAGAAAAAAGCAAATCAATAATTATTAAAGACAAGAATTATGGCACAATCAAAAGCAAAAAAGAAGATGTTCAACATGGCCTACGGCCTTGGAGCAGCAGTCGTTATCCTGGGAGCTCTGTTTAAAATTGCTCACTATCCTGGAGGAACGGAAATGTTAACAATCGGAATGGTCGTGGAGGCGTTGGTATTCGCACTCTCAGCTTTCGAACCTGTAGAAGAAGATCTGGACTGGACCAATGTCTATCCTGAGCTGGTAGGTGGAGACGCCAAAGATAAAGAACAAGCCAAAGACTCGCAGAGCCTGTTGTCTCAAAAACTAGACGACATGTTGGCCGATGCGAATCTGGACGCTGCGAAAATGGAAAGACTCTCGAACAGCATCAGCAGCTTTGCAGAAGCTTCAGAAGGCATCAAGCCGGCTACAGACTCAATCGCGGCCTCGAACCGTTATGCTGAGCAGTTGTCAGTTGCAGCCATCGAGCTTGAGTCATTGAACAGTATGTACATGATCCAGAAGGAAAATGCGCAGAAGCAGGCTGAACTGAATCAGGAAACCCTTGAAAACGCTGAAATACTGAAGGAGCAGATGCAATCTCTTGCTACGAATCTTTCATCGCTTAACGGAGTTTACGGTGGTATGCTATCCGCTATGTCAAACAGAGCTTAATTAGTTACTGGTTTAACAACTTCAATTACTAACCCTATAAAAACTAATTAGAATGGCATCAGGAAATTTATCACCACGGCAAAAAATGATCAATTTGATGTATCTGATCTTCATCGCGATGTTGGCCATGAATATGTCAAAGGAAGTCTTGCAAGCCTTCGGTTTAATGGATACCAAGCTGGTTTCAGCCAATGAGGCTGCAACAGCCAGGAACGACCGGTCGTACGAGGACCTCGCTTTGAAAGCAGTGGAACAGTCCGAGAAGTATGGCGATGAGAAAGTAAAGGCCGACAAGGTAAAAGCATTGTCGACTGAATTTTACCAATACATCGAGAACATCAAAGATGAGATGAAGGCCACGGTGGATGATCCAACGGATTATCAAACCATGGATTCGGGAAAATTCCTGGATGAAAAGTTCTTCAAAGGAGATGACGGAAATTACAAGGAAGAAGGACAAGCCTTTATAGACAATATAAACAACTACCGCACGGAGATAGTCAATGTGCTTGGAGATGGGAACGAGAACATCAAGAACGATGTTGTCAATCGATTCTCTACGGATAAGGTGACCAACAGAGAAGGAAAAGAAATTTTCTGGTTGGACTACAACTACAAGGGTTTCCCTTTGGTTGCATCGATCACAAAGTTGACACAGATCCAGGCGGATATCAAGACGACAGAATCTCAGATCCTTGGCGGAATGCTCCAGGGTCAGATGGCGAGTGACGTCTCTATGAAAAATTATCAGGCGATCCTGATTCCTAAGACTCCTGCGACTTTGCAAGGTGAGAATTTTGAGGGTAAGATTGTGCTAGGCCGATATGACGGTTCCTTGAAGCCCACCAAAGTAGAGATCAATGGAAGGGAAATCACCGAATTTGAAGGTGGTGGAGCGCTTCTGAACTTTCCTTCAGGAAATGTAGGAGAGAATGAAATCAAAGGTAAATTCATCTTTATGGAGAACGGCGAGCCCGTCGAGATTCCAATCGAGACTTCGTATGCTGTTGTGGCCAAGCCGAACAGCGCCGTAATCTCAGCAGACAAGATGAACGTAGTATACCGAGGGGTTGAGAACCCGATCACTGTTTCGGTACCTGGAGTTGCTGACAACGCTGTTAAAGCGAGCGCCCCTGGATTGAGAAAAGTGAAAGGTATTGGAAAATACATGATGGCACCTGGCAAAGGTAGAGAGGTCAAGATCAATGTGACTGCCAAGCTTCCTGACGGAACGCCAATCTCTTCAAGCCAGATGTTCAGAATCAAGGACATTCCTGCTCCTGTTGCAGCGGTGCGTGGAGAGTACGGGATGATCAAAATGCCTAAGAGCACGCTTCAAAAAGCGACGATCAGCTCTATGCTTCCTGACTTTGTGTTCGATCTTACCATCAACACTACCGGGTTTAGCGTAAAAGTGCCTGGTCAGCCAACTGTGCAAGTGAGAGGCAACAAATTCGATGCAGCGGCAATCCGTGTGTTGAACAAGGCCAGAAGAGGAGATGTTGTGATTATCTTTGACATCAAACAAAAGCTGCAGGGCAACTCAGGGTATTACCTGAAAAATGCCTCACCGGTAAACGTAGAAATAACAAACTAATTCCACTAGTATTATGAAATTGAAAAGTTTAATCATAGCAGTTATAGGTTTATTGTCTGTCGGGTCCATGCAGGCCCAGGCGAACCTGCTGAACGCGAAGATTCCCGAGCAGATCGGAATGAAAACGCCGGAGCAGCTTGCCGCTGACAACGATCAACCACTGCCTTACGGATATATCGATGACCGCGACATACTTTGGTCAAAGGTGGTTTGGGAATACGTTGACCTGAATGAGAAGATCAACATGCCGTTTTACTATCCGGTAGACACGAGCAATATAAGCTCTAACAGAAGGTCTCTATACGACACCTTGCTGAGAGGAATCAAAAGCGGAGAGATCATCGATGTGTATGACGACTCCTATTTTGAGGACAAGCTTACCCTGAAGGATATTCAGGGAAGACTCTCGAGAATTGATACTTCAGATGCGGGTATCGAGCGATTGAATGCGGGAGAGATTCTTACGGATGAGTATGTAGACCGAAGGGACATCACGGCTGCCGATATTGAAGGTTTCCGAATCAAAGGTGTCTGGTACTTTGACAAGCGCCAGGGAGAGCTCAAGTACAGATTGCTTGGGGTGGCTCCGGTGGCACCCGACGTGAACTTCATCGACGCTGAAGGAGCGCAGGATGAACTCATCGAGCTGTTCTGGGTATGGTACCCGGGAGCGCGTTACTCTACGCATGACATGAAGGTGTTCAATCAAAAGAACTCAGCCTATCCGCTGTCTTACGATCACTTGCTGAATGCGAGACGATTCAATGCGATCATCTACAGAGAAGAGAACATTTACGGCAACAGAGACGTTGCTGAGTACATTAAAGGCAATTCCCTCTTTCAGGTGTTGGAATCCGACAAATTGAAAGAAGATATTCGAGATAGGGAGCTCGATATGTGGAATTACTAATTATTGAGTTAATAAGGAAGGGCCCCTGCTGTGAAGCAGGGGTTTTTTTATGTCTTATCTTTGGGGTCAGAAAAGGCAAACGCCTTCTAATTTCATCGCGTGGAGAAGATTGATTATATCATAGTAGGACTGGGTCTGGCAGGAATCGCTTTGGTCGAGGAGCTAACCCGTAGAAACCGAAGTTTTCTGGTGTTTGAGGACGAATCTCAAACCTCATCACTTGTTGCAGGGGGCATGTACAACCCTGTGGTGCTTAAAAGATTTAACCCGGTGTGGAAAGGAGACGAGCAATTGGCAGTTGCACTTCCGCACTACAAGAGACTCGAGGAGAAGTTCCAGTCTGCATACGACAGGAGAATGGATATTTTACGAATCTTCAAGAGCGTAGAGGAGCAGAACAATTGGTTCGCGGCATGTGACAAGCCCCGTTTGCGTCCTTTCCTGGAGCCCGTGATCGAGGATAACGAATACCCTGAAGTAAAAGCCGAATTTCGACTTGGAAGGGTCAGGGGAACCGGCAGGGTCAGGGTGAAGGAGCTCGTGAACGACTATCGTGACTATCTCGAATCTCAGGGGCGTTTGATTCGCAAGAGTTTTTCTTATGACGATCTCAAATTTATAGGAGAGGGAAACCAGCAGGAGCTGGAGTATGGTGCTCATAGAGCGAAGGGCATTGTTTTCTGTGAAGGGAATGGTGTTGCAAACAATCCTTATTTCAAATGGCTCCCCCTGGAAGGAACCAAAGGAGAGCTCATCACCATCCACGCACCCGAATTGAAGCTGGAAGAGGTTATAAAATCTGCCGTTTTTGTAATGCCACTGGGAAATGATCTCTACAAGATCGGAGCGACTTTCAATTGGAGCGACAAGACCAATCTGCCAACCGATCAGGGTCGGGAAGAGCTTCTGGAAAAATTGAAGAAGGTCATCTCCTGTGATTTTGAAGTGAGGGATCATGAAGCCGGGGTCAGGCCGACGACCCCTGATCGCAGGCCACTGTTAGGCAAGCACCCCGATCATCCAAGTCTGGCTATATTCAATGGTTTGGGTACGCGTGGCGTAATGTCATCTCCACTCCTTGCACATCAGCTCGTTGCCTATCTTGAAAACGAGGTTGAGCTGGATCCTGAAGTGGATATTTCCCGGTTCAGGCGCCTTCTTCAGGCTTAAAACTTATGAAAAGATTAATGTAGAGCAGCCTTGAAATTCGCATCACGAAAGGATTGGCCAGGATCAGAACAACCAGTATGCTAATGAGGGAAGTTACAAGGCTAAGGTCAAACAACTGGCAAATCACAAATACGGCCACAGCCATCGCCACGGTTATCGCATAGCTCACGTACATTGCTCCATAGAAAAAGGAAGGCTCGATCATGTACTTGAGTCCACAATTCGAGCAGCTTTCGTGCATTTTCAAATTGTCCTTGAACCGAAAGCCGGCAGGTCTGACAAAAAAGTCACCTTCCTGGCAGCGGGGACATTTATTGTGCTTTACACTGTAGAGCTTGGTTCCTTTTTTCCACATGGCTGAATCGCATATTTCAGTTACTTTTGCAAAGATACGTGATTAACGACTACTATGCTTAACGCACATGACATACGGGTTACATTCTCAGGAGAGGATCTTTTCTCGGGCATTACCTTCAAACTCAACGCAGGTGACCGGGCAGGTCTCGTCGGCAAAAATGGAGCGGGTAAATCCACTCTGTTGAAAGTGATAGCCGGGGAACAGCCCCTCGATGGGGGATCCCTGGCATTTGAGAAGAATGTCAGCATAGGATATCTGAAGCAGGACATCGATTTTGAACACGGTCGAACTGTGCTGGAAGAGGCGTATCAGGCTTTTACGGAAATCAAGAAAATCGAGAAAAAGCTTGAAGAAGTCAATTCGGAGCTGGCGACGCGAACTGATTATGAAAGTGATTACTATCACAACCTGATGCATGACCTTGACGACCTGGGCCATCGCTATGAATTGATCGGAGGTTACAATTACCAGGGTGACACTGAAAAGATCCTGGCGGGCCTTGGGTTTCGGCAGGAGGATTTTGACAAATCCACCGAAACGTTTTCGGGAGGCTGGCGCATGCGCATTGAGCTGGCCAAACTGCTGCTTCAAAACCACGACATTCTCCTGCTGGACGAACCCACGAATCACCTCGACATAGAATCCATCATATGGTTCGAGGGTTTTCTCAAGTCCTTTAAAGGAGCGATCATGATGGTTTCCCATGACAGGATGTTTCTGGACAATGTCACCAACAGGACCATAGAGATCTCGCTGGGGCAGATCTACGACTACAAAAAGCCCTATTCTGAATTCCTTTTGCTCAGAGGTGAGATAAGGGAAAAGCAGCTCCAGGCGAAAAAGAACCAGGAGAGGGAGATAAAGCATACTGAGCAGCTCATCGAAAAATTCAGGGCCAAGGCCAACAAGGCTTCCATGGCCCAATCCCTGATCAAAAAGCTCGACAAGGTGGAGCGGATTGAAGTCGATCAGGAAGATCACGCCGTCATGAAAGTCCGGTTTCCTATATCGGTGACCCCGGGTAAAGTAGTGATCGAGGCACATAATGTTTCCAAGAGCTATGGCGACAATCTCGTCATCGAAGGGGTAGACCTGCTCATCGAAAGAGGAAGTAAAATAGCTTTCGTGGGCCAGAACGGACAGGGAAAATCGACGCTGGCCAAGATCATTGTCGGGGAGATTGAATATGACGGATCGCTCAAATTGGGTCACAATGTGCAGATCGGATATTTTGCACAAAATCAATCCGAATATCTAGACGGTGAAAAAACCGTTTTGGAGACCATGGAAACTGCTGCCTCTGATGCCAACAGGTTCAAGGTGAGAGACATGCTCGGCGCATTTCTGTTTGGCGGGGATGAAGTGGACAAAAAAGTCAAGGTGCTGTCGGGAGGCGAGCGAAATCGTCTCGCACTTTGCAAAATGCTCCTGACTCCTTTCAACGTGTTGATCATGGATGAGCCTACCAATCATTTGGACATGGCATCCAAAAGGGTTTTAAAACAGGCCCTTGAGCAATTTGAAGGCACCCTTATTCTGGTGTCCCATGACCGTGACTTTCTTCAGGATCTGGCCCATACGGTTTATTCTTTTCGCGATTCTGAGGTCAAAGCCTACCTCGGTGACATCAATTACTTCCTGGAGCAACACCAGATGGAGAGCATGCGGGAAGTGGAGATGCGAAGTGGTAATGCCAAGAAAGTTAAGGAATCCGACCAGAAGGCAGGAAAGCAGTCACATCAGGATCTCAAGGAGAAGAAAAAGCTTCAGAACAAATTGAGCAAAGTTGAATCCGAAATATCGAAACTGGAGCACCAGTTGATCAATGATGACGCTGAGATCAGCGAAAATTTTGAACAGTTGCAACAAGATGAGAAGTTTTTTGATCAGTATCAGCAAAAGAAGGACAGGCTGGCAGAACTAATGACTTCCTGGGAAGAATTGCACGAACAAATCGAAGCCTTTTGAGACTGACAAACAGCCCTCAATATTCTTCAGAATTGAAAATCAGTTTTTTGATTCCTCGAGTTGAGGTGGATAGGCCATCATGATCTGGGTCACAAAGTCGTTGATTTTTGCCTCCTTTTTCTCAACACTTTTGCTGTAGGACAAAATGCCTGTGCCGATTCCCTGCCAGGCCAGCTCCTTTTTGCGGGCATCGATCAGATCGATGAAAAGTGTGCCCTCCGTGGATGAAGACACGTTGGTGTAGCCCCATCCCATGCCGGGTCCGTACCAGCCGTATCCGTAACCGTAATACCAGGGGTACCAACCGTTATAGTTGTTGGTGTAAACATCAATTCTCTCACGTGACTTGGTAAATATGTTGACCAGTACATCCGGGTCCTCCGAAGGAACCATTCCCTTGCTCTGAAGTTCTCTTTCTATCACTCTTAAAATCCTTCTTTTGTCCAAATCCGAGATCTCAACGCGATCGATGCCTTTTTTGTAGAAGGCATAGGTTTTGAACTGAGAAAAATCTGCTGCCTTGTCGTAATCCGAGTAAACGCTTATCGAAGAGCAGGAAACGAAGAGCAAGAGAAAGAGGGTTGCAAAAGCCGTGTAGATTTTTACCATGGTCTGTGACTTGATTATTTTGGATGTTCCTAGAAACATTATCAAGAATCGTACCATATCTGTCAGGCGCCGCGCTCCTTGTCAAAGCCATAGGGGCAGTGCCGGCAGCCGCTTTTGCAGCAATATCCTCGCTTGAGATGATACAGCTCAGTGAAGACCTTGTAACCTTCCTCGCTGTAGTAAAAATCTTCGGGTTTCAATTTATTATTGTTAAATTGCATCAGCGGTTCTGCTTTAACATCAGTCAGTTATATGGTTCTGATTATCCCCTATATCTTTCCTTCTACGTTCAACGCGCTGGCCGTTTGGCCTTTTATCATTTTAAAAGAGCCGGCGCTTCGAACGGATTTCATTCTGATCCATCACGAGAGAATTCACCTTAGACAGCAGCTCGAATTGCTCTGGGTATTCTTCTTCATCATCTACCTGACGGAATTCCTTGCAAAAATAATCATTTACAAGCAACCGAAACTGGCATACCGCAACATCAGCTTTGAGCGGGAGGCCTATGAAAATGAATACGATCTGGACTACGCCCGGAAAAAACCCCTTTGGAGCTTTGTCGGATACATCTTTGAGCGACCATCGAAAAATTGAAATGAGATGGAGACAAGCCGAAACCAGGAAGTGCATCTGGAAGAAATCGAATCCGCGCGGATATCCCTGTGGATGAAAAGAGAAGACGAGTTGCACCCTCACATTTCAGGCAATAAATTCAGGAAACTCAAATACAATTTGGAAGAGGCCGTTGATCGCGGCTATCACACCCTGCTTACCTTTGGCGGGGCTTATTCGAATCATATATCGGCCCTGGCTTATGCAGGAAAAATGAACGGATTGAAAACCATTGGGGTCATTCGGGGCGATGAGTTGGCGTTGAGGCCTGAACTCGTGTCCGAAAACCCCACCCTGTCTTTGGCCAAAAACCTGGGCATGCAGCTAGAATTTGTATCACGCGATCTTTACAAGTCAAGGCACAACGAGGAGTTTATCGACCTGTTGAGGGAGCGTTTCGGCGAGTTTTATCTCGTTCCCGAAGGTGGAACCAATGCCCTGGCGATCAAGGGTTGTGAAGAGATTCTGAACGAGGATGACCAGGCTTTTGATTATATCTGCGTCTCCGTTGGCACGGGAGGGACTATGACCGGCCTGATCAATTCTGCCGGAGTCGGTCAGAAAGTTTTGGGTTTTCCGAGCCTCAAAGGCGACTTTTTAAGAGAAGAAATTGACAAAATTGCAATACAACGGGAGAATTGGAGTTTAGTAAGTGACTATCATTTTGGCGGATATGCGAAAATCAATGAAAAATTGATTAGTTTTATCAACCAGTTTTACAGATCAACCACCATTCCTTTAGATCCGGTATACACAGGTAAAATGATGTACGGCCTTGTAGACATGATCAGAAACAAACGATTTGAAAAGAATAGTCGTATTTTGGCTATTCATACGGGAGGCCTTCAGGGTATTCACGGGATGAATCAGAAATTGACAAAAAAGAAATTGCCACTTATATGTGTGGGAGACGAATAAGTGTATTTTTATTAGCTGGATTTGCAATGTTGCTCATGGGAGCATGCGGATCAAAGAAAACAGGCAACTCAAAGAGCGACAAGGATGGTTTGACGGTCAGGGAGCGATATCTCTATGACGAGAGTGATCAGATCTTCTATGATTTCAGGGAAAGGAACCAGGGCAAGGTCAACAATTTCACCGTAGACTACATCGGGACCTACAAGGATATTGCCATTCGAAAAATGGAAACGTACAATATACCTGCAAGCATAACCCTGGCTCAGGGAATTCTGGAATCCGGCAACGGACTGTCTGAACTGGCGAAGAAATCCAACAATCATTTCGGAATTAAGTGTCATTCGTCCTGGAAGGGGCAGAAAGTTTATCACGACGATGACCGACGCGGAGAATGCTTCAGAAAGTATCCTACCGCGGAGGGTTCATTCAATGATCATTCCGAGTTTCTCACGAGCAGAGGACGATACGAGTTTCTCTTTGACCTGAGACGAGATGATTACAAGGCCTGGGCAAAGGGACTCAAAAGGGCAGGATATGCGACCGATCGAAAATACCCGAAGAAACTGATTTCGTTCATCGAGAATTTTGAGCTTTACAAATACGATGACCTGGTGCTTGACGACAAGGCCTATAAGAAGTACGCAAAAGCCCGTGCTTTGGAGATTCCCGAGGAGAGCCAGGTAGCCGATGTCGAGATGCATGAAGAGAGAGGTGGAAGGGTGGCCTATCGCAGCATTTCGACTTACACCGTTGACAAAGGAGACACGCTCTATTCCATCGCAAGAGAACACGATCTCACTGTTGATGAATTGAAAGAGCTCAATAAATTGAACTCCAATCACTTATCCGTTGGGCAGGAGCTGATTGTCTCGGAATAAAAAAACCGGGAGCATTGTCCCGGTTTTACAATCAACTCAAAATTAATCCAATCTACTCTAATCAATCTACTCTATCCAATCAACTTTCTCTTTTGTTGCTATTTCTCTTTCCGTGGCCCTTTCGACCGGCCTGGCCACGATTTCTTGTGTTCTGATGCTCCTTCCAAGTATCATACTGATCTTTATTTAAGATCTTCTCAACCTCTTTCTGATAGGCCATTTTATCATTTAGCATTTGCAATTGATGCTCGTAACGGGCGTCAGCGTCAGGCCGCTCATCGCCCTCGAATTGAGCCTTGAACTCTTTTCTCTTCTCGGCCTTGGTCACGGCCCAGGATTTATTCACCTGAGTCAGTCTTTCCTGCTGATCTTCGCTGAGATCGAGGTGAAGAGCCATTTTCTTGGTTTTCAAAACGGCCTGTTGCTCAGGCGTAAATTCGCTTCTTTGATGCTGATCTCCTTTTCCGCGCTGGGCATGAAGGGATAAACTCAATCCTAAAATGATTATGAATGCGATTCTTTTCATGTTTTCAATTTTTTTCATTTTGTTTTATTTGTTTGCCCTTTTGACTGCCATGGTTGAATTGGGTTTAATGCCGAAGTTGTAAAAAAGTGTTAAAATTTAGAGACCATATCGAGTTGCAGAAAAGACCGAATCCGTACTTTTAGTCTTTACAAAGCCTTATCTAATTTTCGGATATGAAATTTTTATTGAAAACCGCATCCCTAATGGCATTGGGACTTCTTCTTTCATGTTCCAAACAAAGCGATCAAAAGCTTGAAGCCGAAACTTTGGCCCAAAGTCCCAACATCCTGTTCATCATGTCTGATGACCATGCCTATCAGGCCATAAGCGCATATGGGAGTGAATTGCTGCAAACGCCAAATATTGATCGACTTGCTGACGAAGGTCTTCTCTTTACCAATGCCTGCGTCTCGAATTCCATTTGTGCACCGTCACGTGCGACGATTCTGACGGGCAAGCACACCCACATCAATGGGAAAATTGACAACCTTATGCCTTTTGACACCACACAGGTCACATTTCCGCAGCTCTTTCAAAAAGCAGGTTATCAGACGGCAATGTTCGGAAAGCTTCATTTCGGAAACAATCCCAAAGGCGTCGATGACTTTATGATCCTGCCAGGCCAGGGAAACTACATCAATCCGAAGCTTATCGGACCCAAAGGTGATACGATCATCACGGGATACGTGACAGATATCATCACGGACCTGACTTTGAGCTGGCTCGATGAAAAAAGGGACAAGAACAAGCCTTTTATGATGATGTACCTGCACAAGGCACCTCACAGGCCCTGGTGGCCCAGCCCGGAAAAGTTTGCCGAATTCACCCGAAAGACCTTTCCTGAACCCGCGACTCTTTTTGATGATTACAGTAACCGCGGAACAGCGGCAAAAACGGCAGAAATGAACCTGCTGACCCATATGATGTACAATCATGACAGCAAAGTGCGACCGGAAACTATCGAGGCAATGGGGGGAGTTACACCGGAAGTTGAGGAATATCCCAATGGCTTTTACGGACCGTATAACCGGGCCAATGATGCGCAGAAGGCCCTGTACGAACCCATCCTGGATTCTATCAACGACGATTTTCGAACGCGATGGCCCGAGATGAATGATCAGGAAAAGATGAGATGGAAATACCAGAGATACATGCAGGACTACCTCGCGACCATATCTTCGGTGGATGACAATGTTGGCCGGGTCCTGGACTATCTCGACGAGAATGGCCTAACTGAAAATACCATTGTCGTTTATACATCGGACCAGGGATTTTACCTGGGAGAGCACGGATGGTTCGACAAGAGATTCATCTATGATGAGTCATTCAAGACGCCTTTGCTCATTCGATGGCCGAACAGGATCAAACCCGGAACGACCAATGCGGAAATGGTGCAGAACCTGGATTTTGCCCAAACGTTTCTGGAAGCAGCAGGAATTGAGGCGCCAGGTGACATGCAGGGTGAGAGCCTGATGCCCCTTTTGACAGGGCAGGACTCCCTTTGGACCCGTGAGGCTGTTTACTACCATTACTATGAATACCCTTCGGTGCACATGGTCAAACGCCACTATGGCATTGTCACCAAAGAGTTCAAACTCGCTCACTTCTACTACGACGTAGACGAGTGGGAGCTCTATGATCGCATTCGCGACCCCCAGGAATTGAAAAACGTCTACAAGGATCCAAAGTATGCTGAGACTGTTGAAAAATTGAAGAAAGAACTCGCCGAACTTCGAGTAAAATATCGAGACTCCGCTGGATTGGATCAGCACTACATCCGAATTTATGAGGAGATGAATAATTAGAGTTTCCGAAGACTTCGCCCGATAATTCATTCCCTGACATTAAAAAATTGTTAAATATGTCTCAAGGGTGAGTTTCTGTTGTAACCTGGTGCGGGTTGCTTCGTCTATTCTATAGAAGCCGATTTGTTTGAACGGCCAAAGTCGAAAGTCATAAGCCCCCAAAATGACACTCCAGAATTCAAGAATAGAACACTCCCAAAGGCACCTAAGCCTTTTCACTTTCTTGTCAACCTTGATAGTGCTGAATTTCGGCATCGCACATGCTCAAAAGAATGACCAATACGGTATTTGGATTGAGAATAGCGTGCATGTCAATGGCACGGTTGATCAGGCCTGGAACGTATTGGCAGATTTCGCTGGGGTAGGTACATTCCATGTTCTATATGATGAGACGGTTCTTCTGAATGGAAACTCGAAAAAAGTTGTTTTGGGTGCCGAGCGTGAGAGCCTCATACCCGATGGAATGTTCAATCTGATTCAGAAGGAGCGGGTAGTGGACCTGGTGGAAGGATCTTATTTCACCTATGAAATATACGATAGCGAAAAGTCCTCTTTGGAGTCGTTGCTTGTGACTTTTGGAGTTATGACGGATGAAGATGGGCATGTGATGATTTACAACCACGTTGTCCTTCAGGAAGGTTCCAAGGTTTGGAAGAACCTGTCCAAAAGGAAACAAAACAGAGACAGTCAAATGAGTCTGATATCCTATAAACATCGCATTGAGACCGGAGGATATGAAAAGGACATCAAACGCCTCAAGAAATGGTTTGCGCTCAATGAGGAAAAACGACCGGTTCAAGATTTGCTGGCCACGACAGACCTCTCTGTGAATTAAGGTCAACAAAAGCTAACGAATATCATAGAAATACATCCCATTGGGATGTATTTTTG
Source organism: uncultured Flavobacteriaceae bacterium (assembly GCA_965365245.1). Lineage (GTDB taxonomy): Bacteria > Bacteroidota > Bacteroidia > Flavobacteriales > Flavobacteriaceae > Lutimonas. The sequence continues at coordinate 50,851 of CBDUAY010000002.1, forward strand.
TTTTCGCATAGATTTAAGATTGGTACAATACGATTTAAGATTTGAAAAATGATACGATCCGGAAAAACCAGATGGATTTGGACCCTCATTTTCTGCGCAGTGTTCTCTTTTATGAATGGCCAGGAAGAATCAGAGGGAAATGAAATCATCTGGCACGTCAAGGCGATTCATCCGAAGGGGAATACCATGGACGTAAAGGCTTTTAATGAGAATGGAGACAGGTTTGACGTCAAGGCTCTGGAAGATGTGGAACAGAGTTATATCATGGAAGTCAGGACCTTTGTCAATGGAAAGGGAATACCGGTCAAGGTGCTGGTAAGTGAAGATGAATACAAACCCCTGGCAGGAATAGGAGATGACGGAAAAACCTATGTGCTTCAGGCGATAACGCCAGAGGGCAAGTACTTGCCGGTAAAGGGTGTTAGAAAATCGGGTTATATCGTTCACGTGAAGGCAGTAAGTGAAGACGGCTCGTTTTACGGTGTAAAAGCCTTGTCTACTGCGGGTAAATTGAGAGACGTGAAAGGCGTCAAGATGTACGACAAGCAATTGGAAGTCACTTTGAACGGGATTCCGGTACACGCACATGTAGTGGCGTTGCCTCAAATTCAATAAAACAGGTAAATATGAGTGGGCAAGCGGAAATTCGGAAACAATACTGGGACAAAATCTATTCCTCGAGACCGACGGAAGAAATGGGATGGCACCAGGATATTCCTGAAATTTCACTTTCTTTCGTGCGATCAACTGGTTTGCCGAATAAGATCTCAATCATTGACATTGGCGCTGGTGAGAGCTCGCTGGCCGGGCATTTGATCGATTTTGCTGACTCCCGACTCACGATCCTGGATGTTTCTGAAAAGGCTGTTCAAAGAAGCCGGGATCAACTGAAAGATCACGCTTCTCAAATCAGATGGATCAGAACTGATATCCTCGAGTTTGTGCCAGATCAGCAATACGATCTATGGCACGACAGGGCCTGCTTCCATTTTTTGACTTCAGACGAGGAGGTTTCAAAGTACGTCGAGATTACCCAGAAGGCAGTGGTGCCGGGTGGCTATCTCATTATCGGCACCTTTTCGCTTCAAGGCCCCATGAAATGCAGTGGATTACCCATAAGACGTTATGACCATCAACTACTTCGGAAGACATTTTCAGGGTTCAAACTCGAAAGATTCCAGTATCTCGATCACATAACACCTGCTGGGAAACTTCAAAATTATATTTTTTGTCTATTCAAGGCAGAAGATTGATCTTTATGGAAACAAATAGCAAACAAATAGAACCAAATTAATTTATCAAGCATGAAAAACATCATATTAGCATTCAGTTTATTGGCCCTAATTTCCTGTGGGAAGAAGGATAAGGAATACCGCAGCATCGCGAATCCGAACGAACCCAAGTCGGTGATCGTTGAAGATGCTGCGAACGCCGGGGGATATTCATATCTTTTGGTCAAGGAAGACGATGAATCCTATTGGATCGCCGTTGCCAGCGATGAATTTGAAAAGGGTGAGACCCTATACTTCAGCAGCTTTATGGAAATGAAGGATTTTAAAAGCAAAGAGCTGGACAAAACTTTTGAGTCCATACTCTTTGTGGATCGGGTCAGCCGGGAACCCGGTGATCTCAACCCCGATTCACAATCATCCGAACAGGCTTCGCCACATCGGAAGAATCGGATGGATGTGCTGATAGATAGCATCAAGATTGCCCCAGCACAGGGTGGCGTAAGCATTGCAGAGCTTTACGGTAATGCTGAGAAATACAAAGACAAGCAGGTTGTTCTCAGAGGGCAGATCGTTAAAATCAACCGGGACATCATGGACAGGAACTGGGTTCATATCATGGATGGAACGAAAGCTGACCGTTCTGACCTTACGTTTACGACAACGGAAGATTTTCAATTGGGAGACACAATTACGATTCGTGGCAAGGTGGCGCTGGACAAAGATTTTGGTGCTGGATATGTTTACCCATTGATTGTTGAAGAAGCCGAACGGCTCGATTAGCAGAAATGGTTATGAAACGTCAAATACGGACCTTTGTATTCATTTGCAGTGTCCTGCTCTCGCAATTGAACTGGTCACAGAACAAAACAACAGGCATGTTCGAAAATCATCAGGACATTGGCTCGGTTGAAATACCGGGTTCTATTTCATACAATGAGGAAGATCAGGAGTATCTTATCGAGAGCTCCGGGGAAAACATGTGGTTTGATCAGGACCAGTTTCACTACCTCTGGCGAACCATTCAAGGAGACTTCATCGTCAGGGCTAAAATTCGATTCATCGGAGAAGGAGTCAATCCACATCGGAAGCTGGGATGGGTAGTCAGAAACAGCCTGAATCCGGACGCACCTCATGTCAATGCTGCGGTTCACGGGGATGGCTTGACCGCTTTGCAATACAGAAGAACAAGGGGTGGGATGACCGAGGAAAGAGCATCAGAATCAAAGGCCCCTGATGTCATCCAGCTCGAAAGGCGAGGAGACCTGTTTATAATGGGTACGGCAGTCAGTGGTGAGGAAATGAAATATGTTCAAATGACGGTTCCGGAGATTCTCAATGAAGCCTTCGTTGGAATCTATGTGTGCTCACATGAAAAGAACCAAGTCGAAAGGGCGCTTTTCAGCGAAGTCAGAATTATCAAACCTTTCAGCGAAGATAAAACGGCCTACCAGGACTATCTGGGAAGCAATCTTGAAGTGCTGGACCTGGAAAGCGGACGCCGGGAGATCCTGATGCGATCTGCACATTCGATTCAGGCGCCGAACTGGACCACAGATGGAAAGAAGCTGATTTACAATTCAAACGGTTTTCTTTACACCTATGATCTCGGATCAGGTGCGGTTGAGCGACTGGAAACGGGTTTTGCGAACCGCAACAACAACGATCATGTCCTTTCTTTTGACGGGGAGCAACTGGGAATAAGTCATCACGACAACGACGACAATGGTGATTCGGTGATTTATACCCTTCCATCTGAAGGTAGTCTTAACCCCGTGAGAATAACCAAAAAAGGGATGGGAAGTTCCTACCTGCACGGTTGGACGGTAGATGCGAAACAGCTTCTTTTTACAGGGCAG
>CBDUAY010000003.1:0-51072 GCA_965365245.1 uncultured Flavobacteriaceae bacterium
ATGTCTCCCAAAAACCTGTCTTCTTTCAATCTAAAATCATTGCTCAGGTCTATGATATGCGTGGCCTTTGAAAACTCGTGCTCCTCGAGGAACTTTTTTGAATTGCCGTGACCAAGGCATAGAAACAAAACCTCGACCTCAGGATTCAACTCCAAGGTGAAACGAGGCAACACCTCTCCTTCCAGGTCTGCATGCACCAGGGCTATTTCGTTGCCCGCATTGGATGTTGAGTAAACGAAATCCAATTCCAGAGCCGGGTGGTTAATGATGAGCCGGATGAGTTCTCCTGCCGTGTAGCCGGCGCCACCAACAATGCCTGCCCGAATCATGATCCTTTGTTTACGTGGTTGAAGATCTTTCCCTGGTTTGACGAGATTTTGATAAAACCCTTTGCGTCAGAAGCTGTCCATCCTTCATTGGTTTCTCCGTAGCTGGCAAAAGACGCGTTCATCAGGTCGTGATCGGATGCAACTCCATCCAGGGTAAACCGGTAGGGATGCAGGGTAACGAATACATCCCCGCTCACGTTGCGCTGCGAATCCTTGAGGAAAGCCTCTATGTTTCGCATCACCTCATCGAGGTACTGACCTTCATGCAACAGCATGCCGTACCAGTTCCCCAGTCCATCCTTATGGTGCTGCTGCCACTTGGTAAGGGTATGTTTTTCAAGGAGGTGATGAGCCTTTATGATGATCAATGGCGCTGCCGCCTCAAACCCTACACGCCCTTTGATTCCAATGATGGTATCTCCTACGTGAATATCCCTGCCGATGGCATAGGCAGAGGCAATTGAACTGAGTTTTTCGATGTTTTCAACAGGGCTTCCCTTTTCATCATTGATCGCAACCAGCTCACCCTTGACAAAGGTCAGCTTCAATTTCTCCTCCCCCTCTTCACTGAGCTGACTCGGGAAAGCTTCCTCAGGAAGCGGATTGCTGGAGGTAAGTGTCTCTTCACCTCCTACACTGGTTCCCCAGAGTCCTCTGTTGATCGAGTATTTCGCTTTGGCCCATTGCATGTCTACCCCATGGTCCTGCAAAAAAGAGATTTCTTCCTGTCGTGACAGCTTTTTATCCCGAATCGGGGTGATAATCTCAATGTCTGGAGCCAGTGTCTGGAAAATCATGTCGAATCTCACCTGGTCATTGCCGGCACCTGTGCTCCCGTGGGCGATATAACCGGCACCGACCTCTTTGGCGTAATTGACGATCTCTATGGCCTGGATGATCCTTTCGGCGCTTACTGACAGGGGATAGGTGTTGTTCTTGAGCACATTGCCAAAAATCAGGTAGCGCACAACTTTGTCGTAGAAGGTTTGCACGGCATCGATCGAAGTATAGCTGCTCGCACCCAATTCCCTGGCTTTGGCTCCGATCTCCTGGATTTCCTCAGGCTCGAAGCCTCCTGTGTTGACGCTCACCGCATGAACTTCATATCCTTCAATTTCCGATAAATACTTCGCGCAATAGGATGTGTCCAAACCTCCGCTGTACGCCAGGACTAATTTTTTCATTTCTTTTTTATCTTGTTGTTTGATTTCTTTAAAAATAAAGTCTGCTTGATTCGCTTCAACCGGCTCAAAACACCGGAGTCATAAGGATGCTTTTGTACCTTTTCCTTTGTTCCGTCATAGAGCATGCCGGTGCAGAGGCACATCTTTTGATTCGTTCTTTGCAATACGTCATAGTTCTGGCAGGTCTGGCATCCTTTCCAAAATTCCGGATCGTCTGTGAGTTCTGAAAAAGTGACCGGTTTATAACCCAGCTCGTAGTTGATCTTCATCACGGCCAGTCCGGTTGTAATACCAAATACTTTGGCCTTGGGGTATTTCTCCCGGGAGTGATTGAAGACCTTAGTTTTTATTTTTTTGGCAAGACCCAGCTTTCGATACGAAGGATGAACGATAAGTCCGGAATGGACCACGAAATTCTTTTGCCCAAAGGTTTCGATATAGCAGAAACCCGCGAAGCTATTGCCGTCGAGGGCAATCACCGCATTACCGCTTTTCATCTTCTTTTCGATGTACTCAGGGGTTCGCTTGGCAATCCCGGTGCCTCTCTGCTTAGCCGACTCGGCAATCGTGTCGCTAATGATTTGAGCGTAGTTTAAATGGCTTGTGTTTGCAATTACGATCTCCATCGCATGGAATTATTGAATAATTAAAAAAACTGTAAACTGTAAATTGCGGAGATGGACGCACCTAACTCCAAAAATCTGGAACCTACCCTTACGGGCGACGGCGGCGTGGAGAAACATTCACGGAAAGTGCCCAGCTGAAAGCCTTAGCGGAAGAGAAAATATCTGTGAATTGTTCGAATTGCATGAGTGAAAGTTTGTGTCCCAATTCAATTATCAGGATTTCATTTTCAGCAGCAATATTACGACAATATCCTTTAAGGCAAAAGAAAAAATGATTTTTTTCTAACAATCATTGGTATTCTTTAGACAATCGTCACTATTCCATTTGTTTTCTGAAAGTTTCCTTTACAAAATTCACAATTTCTTTCACTTCTGCGATTTCGGTCTTCAAAATCGTCGCAATCTCCGCGAAACTGAGTTTTCCCAGGATGTAGAGATCAACGATATTAGAGGTCGTGAGAGGTAACTTGTAGTAGAGCTTCCTGATTTCTGTACGATCCTGCCAGAAGCTATCACTCTCGGATTTATCCAGACCAAAGAGCACTTTCACTCCTTCCTCCTCTTCATCATAAGGTAAAGACGGGCTCTCTTTGTCATTCAAATGATAGGAGATGTCGTCAAGGTCTTCATTCATGATCAGATCATTGTCGGCATCCATGGTGAAGTTCTCTTCCAATTGCTTGAGCTCGTCCTCCAGGATGAGTTTGGTGCTTATCGAATCCTTGTGCCACTCTTCAGATTCGAGCAATTCATTCATCCGCTCAAAGGTAAGCTTGAACATGGCAATTCTGAGGTCATCCTGATTCAAGGATTTATGAAGACCTTCCTCATAGACCTTTAACACGACCTCATCAATGATTTCATTGGATTTATACATGTTGCGGGGAAAGATCCCCAGGTTCTCAGCAACCCGGATGCGTTGCTTCACATAAGGATGCAACAGCTGAACCGTTGACAGGGTTTTCTTGTCAGGGCTTTTATCTGCGTATTCTGAATTGAATGTCATCATAATTGCTCGTTTTGTTACTCTCATAAAGTTACAAAATAACCTGAAAACCACACTAGAATTGATTGAGAAAAACTGTTCCGAGGAGCTCGAAATGTGCGAGTTTTAAACAGTTTTCAACATTTTTGCCATTTCATTCGACTCACTTGTTATTTTTGATCCTAGCCACTTCGACTCCTTATGAAAAGAACCTCGTTTGAAATACGTGTTGCCAGCCAGTCTTTACAGGGATATATCTATTCTCTGCCGGATCCAAAAGCCGCAGTCCTAATTGTCCACGGCATGGGGGAATACGGAAGGCGATATGAGAGATTCGTTATTCCCCGTCTCCTGGAGAACGGTTTGTCAGTGGTCACCTATGATCAGTTCGGTCACGGGTCGAACTCCGGGAAGAAAGGTCATCATCCCGGATATGAATACCTGCTTGACAGCATCGATAGGTGCCTCGAAAAATCGAGACAAGCGTTTGGAAATATACCGGTCGTCCTCTACGGGCACAGCATGGGCGGAAATGTGGCCCTCAACTATGTGCTGTCAAGACCCGATAGAATAACCGGAGCGATAATCAGCAGCCCCTTCTTGCGACTTTCATTTGAGCCACCGGCCTGGAAATTAGCCCTGGGTAGGATGCTGGGAAAAATAATTCCGTCTGTGACGCTGGCCAACGAGATCGATGCGAGTGCCATATCCCAGATCCCCGAAGAAGTGGAAGCTTACCTGCAGGATCCTCTTATTCACGATCGGGTGAGTCCGGCTTATTCTATCGCCTTCATGGAAAAAGGAGAAAATATGATTGAGCGGGCCGGGGAAATAAGCAAACCTGTGCTCTTGGTTCACGGTACAGCAGATCGACTCACAGACCATGGAGCCTCTGAGGAATTTGCTCAAAGAGCCGGAGATCATGTAGAGTACTTCGAAGTCGAAGGCGGGTTTCATGAGCTACATCATGACCTTAAAAGACAGGAAGTTATGGACCGCATATTGAGTTGGACAGATCAGTTGATCTCAAATGTCAGCGTGTCAGATGAAAATATGGATTGAACGAAATTTTATTCTATTTTTACCGTTTTTATACGAAATGAGAGAAAAAAAGGGAACCCCTATGAACATGAAAGAGATTGTTTTAGGCTTGACATTTAGTGTGTTGAGCCTGGCAACATATGCCCAAAACGGAGAGCAGACACAAGTGATTTCCAAAGACAATCTTGTCGAGGAAAGCCTTGCCGCTGACAGCCTGAATGTTGAACAGACTGATGCGGTGATGCCAAATGCGGAATCATCAGAGGTCACAACCGTCGTTATCGACTCGATCAAAGTGGATACCGCGTTGGTTGCGGAAGGAACGATAAACATCATCGATCATATCGAAGTCAGCGAATTTGACCAGAAATGGCTGGAAACCCTCAAAAATAATGTGATTGACAGCAGTCTAGTTATTATTCCTGAGGATACAGTCGGCAAAATAGTGATTCAGGACCTGCCGACAGAAGTTCTGAAAGAACGCATTGCCTATCTCGACAGTCAAACTCCTTTTAACTTTGAATACAATCCATCACTTGAGAAAATAATCAAGCACTATCTGAAGAATCGTCCTCAGACCATGGCCAATCTCATGGGAAGAGCCAAGTACTATTTCCCGATGTTCGAGGAGCACCTGGCCAAATACGACATCCCCATGGAGATCAAGTACCTGGCAATCGTTGAATCCGCCCTGAAGCCCAATGCGCTCAGTCGCGTAGGTGCAAAAGGACTTTGGCAATTCATGTACGGAACCGGAAACATGTATGGGCTGAAAGTCAGCTCTTATGTAGATGAGCGATCAGATCCGATTAAAGCTACGGATGCGGCGTGCCGATATCTCAAAAATCTACACTCGATTTTCAATGACTGGGATCTTGCCCTCGCGGCATACAACTCGGGTCCGGGCAATGTTAACAAGGCCATCAGGCGCGCCGGCGGCAAGAAGAATTACTGGAATATCCGCCACTTTTTACCGCGAGAAACTGCGGGATATCTTCCAGCTTTTTACGCGACCTATTATCTTTTCGAATACGCCGAGGAGCATCAGCTCTATCCAAGGAACGAGCTCCTGAACTCCTTTGAGACAGATACTGTCGTAGTAAAAAAGCAACTCACCTTTGATCAGATAAATAAAATCTTCGGCACCGATGATGAATTGCTCACTTTTTTGAATCCGCAGTACAAGCTTAAAATCATCCCGGTGATAAAAGACAGGAATTACACCCTGACCCTCCCGAAGTACCTGACGGGCACTTTTGTCTCCAACGAAGATCAGCTCTACGCCTATGCGGAAGCAGAGGAGGCTAAGCGGGAGAAGCCTCTTCCCAAATACTTCGAGGCGAATGACCGAATTCGATACAGGGTTCGCAGTGGGGATTACCTGGGTAAAATTGCAACTCGATACGGGGTTTCTGTAGGCAGCATCAAAAGATGGAACGGTTTGAGAAGTGACAATCTACGGGTTGGGCAGCGACTTACCATCTATCCGAGACAGGCCGTGGCCACTGCGTCCACTACTCCATCCAAATCGAGCAGCTCGAATAAGACTACGAGCACCAAAAAAGGTGAGTACACGACGTATACGGTTAAAAAAGGGGACTCGCTTTGGCTGATCTCTCAAAAATATCCTAAGGTTTCAGTTGCACAATTGAAAGAATGGAACAATATTTGGAGTAGCAAAAGCCTCAAGCCCGGAACCAAGCTCAAGATCTATTAAGATCTGAACTTCCCGGATTAATTCACCCATTATGAGAAACTTTCTCTCGCTGATTATCGTCACTTTGATGATCAGCTCTTGTGCCAAAAGTGACAAAATCACACTTGTCGATTCTACAGGACGTATCAATAACGTGCTAATCGTCATGAACAATGAGGACTGGGAGGGCAGAGTCGGAGACAGTTTGAGACAGATCATTGCCCAACCTTTGCCGGGACTTCCCCAGGAAGAATATCCTTTTACCGTGAATCAGGTAGATCCGATCACGTTCAACAGCCTGTTCAAAAGAAATCGGAATATTTTATTCATCGGGGTCGATACCCTGGAGCATTTTTACTCGAACAAGAACCTGTATGCTTACCCACAACTGACCCTTACCATTTTGGGACGGGATAAAAACGAACTCATAAGAAACATGATGTCTCATGGGGAGGAGCTCATCAGCACCTTCAAGGAGAATGACATGAGACTTTACCAGTCCAGGATAACGAAAGACGCCTATGAAACCAATGAGATCAACACCTTCAACAACCTTGGCCTTGAGTTCAAGATTCCCAGGGCATATCGAATGGTGGAAGACACGGGTGATTTTCTGTGGTATCGAAGCACAATAACCCGTGGGCTGCTTAATTTGCTCGCTTATGAGATCCCTGTCGAGAATCTGGATTCTGTGAGCGAGGATGACCTGATCCGCTATCGCGATTCGATTGGAAAAACCTATGTCCCGGGTCAGTTCGACAGCACCTATCTGGCTACCGAAAAACTCGTTCGTCCTATCGTGAAGAAGGTAAACGTTGGAGGCAGGGAAGCTCTTGAATCAAGAGGCCTGTGGTACGTTGAGAATGACTTTATGGGAGGTCCGTTTGTCAGCTACACGTTTAAAGATGAGGATACCGGCAGACTGCTTGTCATTGAGGGGTTCAGCTATACCCCGTCGGCCAAAAAACGGGATTTTGTATTCGAGCTCGAGTCCATACTGAAAACAGTATCCTTCGACTAGAACCTTTCGATCATTCGGTCAATTGCTCACCAAATCCAGATTATCGGTCTTGTAGGTCTTGATTTGCCCCTGCTCGTCGCTGTAGATCAGGAATGCCTTCATGCGCTTGTGGTTCTGAAGAAACACCTTGGTGTGCATCAGACCCATCGCCATAAATGCAGTTGCATAGCCGTCGGCATCCGCACAATCCATTTTTCCGATCACAGAGACGCTCAATAGATCCGTTTTGCTCGGGTAACCGGTTTTGGTATCGATGGTGTGGGCATATTTTTCACCCGTGACTGAATCCACTTTAAACTTGCGATAGTTACCTGAGGTCGCGATTACTTCGTTCTCCAGATTGATCACAGTCTGAATTGATCTGGTCCCGTCAAAATTCGGCTCTTCAATGGCCACCGTCCAGGGAAGTCCCTTGTCATTGAACCCGCGGGCGCGAATCTCTCCCCCGATTTCCACAAGGTAATCCTTGACATTTTTAGAATCGAGAAATCGGCATATGATATCCACTCCGTAGCCTTTAGCATTGGCATTGAAATCGAGATAGGTATTCGGGTGAGGCTTGATCAACTGGCGCCTGGTCAACTTCAATCGGTTGTATCCGACTGTCTTCATCAAACTGTCAACTTTACTCTGATCCATATCCGGGATGCCCTCTTCCGGTCCGAAACCCCATGCGTTTACCAGGATTCCGATCGTGGGATCAAAGGCGCCTTCCGAATCAGAGTGAATTCTTCCGGATTTTTGAAAAATCTCATAGAAATACCGATCTATCACAACATCATTCTCATTTCTGTTGATACGGGAGATCAAAGAATTCGGATCATAGGTCGACAAGGATTTGTTGAGAGTAATGATCAAACTGTCGATCTGTCTTTGCTCTACCTCTGAGCTGTCGGAACGCATAGTGATGTTATATGTGGTTCCAAAGGCTTCACCCGTCATCCGTTCATATGAGGATCCAGCATTTTCAGTGCAATTGACAAGGCTTAGGGCGACGACGATTAGTAAAGTAATTCTGATCATGAAGACTAATTTTTTTTGACAGGCAAAGATAAACTTTATCTTAAATTTGGGCTGCGTAATTTTTACAATTCTATGCGAAATAAAGTAAAATATTTAATAGTTTTGTTTTTCATTTAAATTCTGTTCAGATTATGAAAAAATTAATTTTCGGAACCCTTATGCTAACGCTTCTTTTGACCTCATGTGTGTCGAACAAGAAGTATGCGGATTTGGAGGCCCAGCACAGTCAGACCAAACAGGAACTGGTGGATGCAAAAGCTGACCTGCAAAAGTGTTTGGTTGACAAATCGTATCTCGAGGAGCTCAATGCCTCTTTGAAAGAAGACAAGGCAAGATCGCTTCAACAAGTGGAAAACCTGACTGTACTTACCCAGTCTTCTTCTGACAACATCAAGGAAGTTATCGCACAATTGAGCGAAAAAGACAAATACATCAACGGCATCCGGGATGCCATGACCAAGAAAGATTCGATCAACCTGGCTTTGGCCTTTCAGTTGAAGAAAGATCTTGCGGCCGGAATTCAGGATGAGGACATCCAAATTGATGTTGAGAAAACCGTAGTCTATATCTCGATCGCTGACAAATTGCTCTTCAAAAGCGGAAGCGCAACGGTTTCAGACAGAGCCAAAGAGGTGTTGGGCAAAGTAGCAACGGTTGTTAACGGCCGACCCGAAATGGAAGTCCAGGTGGAAGGTTATACCGACAATGTGCCGATCAGCACCAGTTGTATGAAAGACAACTGGGATCTGAGTGTAGCCCGTGCCACTTCAGTGGTTCGCATACTGCAAGGTGATTTCGCAGTTGATCCAGGTCGTTTGATCGCGGCTGGTAGAAGCGAATACGTGCCTCTTGAGACAAATGATACGGCAGAAGGCAGATCAACTAACAGGAGAACAAGAATCGTGATCCTGCCAAAGCTCGAGGAATTCTTCGAAATTTTGGAACAGAAACCGGAATAGTTAAAGGTTCATAAATTTTAAAAGGCTGCCCCTCGGCAGCCTTTTTTTATGCAATCAAGTGAGGCTCTCTAACTTTCCAATGGACAGCTCGTCTACGCAGCAAAACCTACTATAATCACCTCTTGTCCGCGTGATTAAATACATCCAATTATTACAAACTATTAACGTGTTAAAATTCGCCACATCCGCGTGAATGATTCCTCTGCATTAGCGTCTCAAAGGCCGGTATTTCTCTGTATAGAGCACAAAAAAAGCGCCCTTCTAAGGGCGCTCTTATAATTCTGGAAGGAAGTCCTATTTAACCTCCAAAGTCGTCAAATCTTATGTTTTCATCCGGTATACCGAAATCTTCACCCATTTGCTGCACCGCTTTGTTCATCATCGGCGGTCCGCAGAAATAAAGTTCAATGTCCTCCGGAGCCTCGTGTTTTGAAAGATATTCATCGATCACGGCCTGGTGAACAAAGCCGAGGAATCCGTCTCCTTCTTCATCGTCAATATCCTTTTTGACTTTCCAGTTGTCCTCCTCCAAAGGCTCTGAGAGCACGACATAGAACTTGAAATTCGGGAAGTCTCTCTGGAGACTTTCAAAGTGCTCCATGTAAAACAGCTCCCTTCGTGAGCGTCCTCCGTACCAATAGGTCACTTTTCTTCCTGTTTTCAAGGTTTTGAAAAGATGATACAGGTGAGATCGCATAGGTGCCATACCGGCTCCTCCCCCTACGTAAAGCATTTCCGCATCCGATTCGTTGATGAAGAATTCACCATATGGACCTGAAACAATGACCTTGTCGCCGGGCTTTCTGTCAAAAATATAAGAAGAAGCAATACCCGGATTCACATTCATCCAACCATTCTTGGCTCTGTCCCATGGTGGAGTGGCGATACGCACGTTGAGCATGATGTTTCTGCCCTCTGCAGGATAAGAAGCCATCGAATAGGCGCGCTCTACGGTCTCTGAGTTCTTCATTTTCAAAGGCCACAGATCGAACTTGTCCCATTCCAGCTTGAATTTTTCAGGTTCCCCAGGGTGTTCCTCAGGATGCGCCGTTATATCTATGTTTTTGTATTCCACCTCCGTATTGGGAATCTCGATCTGGATATAGCCCCCGGCCTTGTAATCCATGTCTTCCGGCAACTCAACGACGAATTCCTTGATGAACGAAGCCACGTTGTAGTTTGAGACAACGGTAGCCTCAAATTTTTTGATTCCAAAGATTTCCTCGGGAATGGTGATTTCCATGTCCTCCTTGACTTTCACCTGGCAACCCAAACGGGCACCGGCGGCAAGCTCCTTTCTGGTAAAGTTCGGAACTTCGGTCGGCAGGGGCTCACCTCCACCTTTTAAAACATGGCACTCGCACTGAAGGCAGGTACCTCCTCCTCCACATGCGGATGGCAAAAAAATCTTTTGATTGCTCAGGGTTGACAACAAGGTGGATCCCGTCTCAACTTCAATTTCTTTCTGGCCGTTGATCAGCAACTTCACCTTACCGGATGGGAGTAATTTGGCTTTGGCAACCAAGAGTACAGTGACCAGTATAAGGACAAGGATCAGCGAAAATAAAATGCTTGCTACGATTGGATTCATTATCTCTTTCTTCTAAGGTAAATAACTTATAATTTGATTCCGGAAAAACTCATGAAGGCTATCGCCATCAGACCAGTAATGATAAAGGTGATTCCCAGGCCTCTGAGCGGCCCCGGCACATTTGAATAGGCTATCTTCTCCCGGATCGAAGCAATCGCTAAAATTGCAAGGAACCATCCCACTCCAGAGCCCAGGCCATAAACAGCCGATTCCGTAACCGTGGTGAAGTTCTTTTGTTGCATGAAAAGTGATCCTCCAAGTATCGCACAGTTCACCGCGATGAGCGGCAAAAAGATTCCCAAGGCGCCATATAGCGCAGGTGCAAAGCTTTCAACGATCATTTCAACGAGCTGAACCATCGAAGCAATCACTGCGATGAACATGATAAAACTCAAAAAACTGAGATCAATATTCGCGTACTCAGGTCCCATCCAGGCCAGTGCTCCATCTCGAAGGATATAAGTATCCAACAGGTAGTTGACGGGAACCGTGATAGTCAAGACAAAAATTACCGCTGCTCCGAGTCCGACGGCTGTCTTAACCGTTTTCGATACGGCGAGGTATGAGCACATTCCGAAAAAGTAGGCAAATACCATATTCTCGATAAAAATGCTTCGAACGAACAAACTTCCTAATGCTTCCATATTCTATATTTTGTTGACTCCGAATCTCATCGGAGGATATTTTTAGTCTTCAATGAGTTTTCTGTTTTTCGCACGCTGCAGCCAGATAAGCACCCCGACAGTGATAAGCGCCATTGGCGACAAGAGCATAAATCCATTGTTCTCGTATCCGAAATGATAAAGACCGGTCGATTCTGCAATTGTTTTTCCCTTGTGTCCCAATACCTCGTAGCCCATGAGTTTGCCTGATCCAAGCAACTCCCTGAAAAACGCCACAATGATCAGGATAATGGCATAGCCAATCGTGTTTCCGATTCCGTCAAGAATTGATTTCCACGGACCGTTGCCCAGTGCAAAGGCCTCGAAACGACCCATGATGATGCAGTTTGTAATGATCAACCCTACAAAGACCGACAACTGCTTGCTTACGTCATAAGCATAAGCTTTCAATACCTGATCTACGAGAATAACCAAAAATGCAACGATCAAAAGCTGAACGATGATACGGATCCGGTTAGGAATAAGGTTCCTCAAAAGGGAAACAATAAGGTTACCGAAAACCAGTACGAACATTACTGCCAATGACATTACGATGGCCGTTTTAAGCTGAACCGTAATGGCCAGTGCAGAACAGATACCCAACACCTGTACCGTGATCGGGTTGTCGTCATTCAACGGATCCGTTAAAAGCTTCCTGTTCTTTTGAGAGAATAATGCCTCTTTATCTCCTGCCATAATTAATTGTTTTTTAAGTAGGGTAAATAGTTCTTCAAACGCTCATCAAGCATCTTGTTGACTCCTTCAGATGTAATGGTTCCACCTGAGATGGCGTCAACTGCATGCATGTCATTCGGATCAGCACCGCCTTTTAAAGCATTTACCGAAACGAATTCTCCATTATCATCGAGGATAGTTTTCCCGATGTATTGATCCTCATACCAGGATTGATTGATCTCAGCTCCCAGACCCGGAGTCTCTCCGGCGTGATCAAAAGAAGCCCCAAGGATCGTGTTCTTATCTTCAGCCAGGGCCACATATCCCCAGATCTCCTTCCAAAGACCAGCGCCCCAAAGTGGAACGACGTAATAGGTTTTGCCTTCTTTCTCGGCGATGTAAAGCGGAAAAGCCTGCTCTTCAGCCGGTTTTTTCGTCTCTTTCATCAGATCGATGCCAAATGCATCCACCTCGGTGTTTTCGGTTCCGTCGGCGTTCAAGGCCACTTCCTGTTTCACATAATCGGTAAAGAGATTACCGGCCTCATTCCGGTCAACATTCACTCCGATGGTTGACAAGATACTCTGCATCTTCTCCTTTCTGACGTTTTCCGCCTGCAGCGGTTTCAGCGTAGTTGCCGTAAAGGCCAGCGCCGAAGCAACGACGACCACCATTACAATGGCAAAAATAAAGGTATACAGGTTGCTGTTTCTATCCATGATTTAGGCGTTTACTTTTAGTAGTCTCTTCTTTCTTCTTTTTACGTTTCCTTCGACCACGTAATGATCAATTGTAGGCGCGAAGACATTCATCAAGAGGATGGCCATCATCATACCTTCAGGCAAAGTAGGGTTCACTACGCGGATCAAGATGGCGAACACACCGATCAGGAATCCGTAGATCCATTTGCCTTTTGTGGTTTGTGCTGCAGTAACGGGGTCCGTTGCCATGAACACCAGTCCAAATGCAAAGCCTCCAACAAGCAGGTGCTTCCACCATGGGAAGTTCAGGAGTTCATTTGTAGTACTTCCGATTGCATTGAAAATCAGTCCCATCAAGGCAGCGCCCAAGAGACATGAAATCATGATTCTCCAACTCGCTATCCCTGTGAACAGCAAAAAGGCTGCACCTATCAAAATCATCAGCACCGAAGTCTCACCGACCGAACCGGGTATGAAACCCATGAACATATCGAAGACACTCGTTTGCGGCACTGTTCCTCCATAGAGGGCTCCAAGGATCGTTTCTCCCGACACGCCGTCGGCGACGGAATCAGCAACCCAAACTTCATTACCCGACATGAAGGGTGCGTAAGCAAATAAAGCGAATGCCCGGGCCACCAATGCAGGATTCAGGATATTCATTCCCGTACCTCCAAAAGCCTCCTTACCAATGATCACGGCAAAAAAGACAGAGACGGCCAACATCCAGAGCGGAAAGTCGATTGGCATGATAAGAGGAATCAGAAGACCCGTAACCAGGTATCCCTCATTGACCTCATGACCACGAAAAACCGCATAGGCAAACTCGATACCGAGACCTACTCCATACGAGACAATCACCATGGGCAGGAACCTGACGGCTCCAAAGGTGAAGTATTCCATAAAGCCGTGACCGTCACCCATGTTCTGGTAACCGACATTCCAAATCCCGAAAATCATAGCCGGGAGCATGGCGATCACCACGGTGATCATCACCCTTTTCAGGTCAACCCCGTCCCGTATGTGGGCTCCGGTTTTTGTTGTGTGATTAGGTACGAACAGGAACGTCTCGAATCCGCTGAACGCCGGTCCGTACTTCTCATACTTGCCTCCCTTTTCAAAGTTAGGCTTAATCTTATCTAATTGATTTCTTAAAAAATTCATCTAACCTACTTCTTTTATCATTAAATCTAATCCTTTGCGAATGATGTCCTGGGCTTCGATTTTGGAGCTGCTGATGAAGTCGATCAGGGCAAAATCTTCAGGCGCCACCTCGTAGATGCCCAGATTTTCCATTTTTTCAATGTCCTCGACCATAGTTGCCTTCAGCAATTGCATCGGGTAGATATCCATAGGAAAAACCTTTTCCATCTCCCCGGTGATCACGAAAGCTCTTTCTTCACCATTCATATTGGTGTCCAACTCGTATTCTTTATTAGGTGCCAGCCAGGACAAGAAAGTCCTGCTCACGCTGAATTTCTTGTTTCCTGTAAAAGGAACCCAACCGAAAAAAGTGTAGTAGTCACCTTCTGGCAGAACAGTTATCGTATCGTGGTAAAATCCAAGTGCATCCTTTCTCTTCACAGATGTGCCCGTCAAAGGATCTCCACTGATCACGCGATTCTTTCCTTCCTTTAGCTTGCCTACGATGAGGTCCTCGATCATGGCTCCACGAATGACTGAATAGTACTCAGGGTTCTCAACCTGGCTTCCTGCCAGCGCAATCACCCTACTTGGATCGTATTTGCCTGTCAAGAAGAAACTTCCGATAGAAGCCACGTCCTGTGGGTGCACGCACCACACTTTCTCACCTGCGTTTATCGGATCCACTTTGGCGATTTGCACGCCAACGTTTCCCGCAGGGTGCTTCCCTGAAACTTTGTGAAGGGCCACTCCCTTGATGTCGTTCAGAAATGATCCTGCGATTCCCTGGACCGAGAGGTGCACTTTTCCTGAAGTCAATTTTGAAAGGGCGTCGATTCCAGCTTGAAATTCTTTCTCTCTCCCGTGCAGGGCGAACTCATGAGAAGCCGCAAGAGGAGCTGTTGAGACCGCAGAGATAAATATTGCCTTGGGCTCATCGGCAGGGTTGGCTATGATGTCATAGGGCCGCTGCTTGATCATGGGCCAGCATCCACCTCCCAACAACGCTTCCTTAACCTGGGGCCCTGCAAGATTACCCGGTGTCTTTGAACCGAAATCCTTGAAGCTGTCTTTGTCATCAGCCGCGATCTTAACCGAGAGTATCCTTCTTTTGGCTCCTCGCTGAATCTCCTTTATCTCCCCGCTTACCGGAGAAACGAATTTGATCTGATCGTTGCTTTTTTCATGAAAAACGACGTCCCCCACTTTGACTTTTTCACCTACTTTGACTTCCATCTTTGGGGTCATTCCGTGAAAATCGGGAGGATCCAGGGCGAAGATCTTTGAGCGGACAGAGGCACTTAATTGAAGAGTAGCAACGCCTTTGAGTTTAATGCTCAGGCCCTTTTTGATTCTAATGTCTGTTGACATGTGTTGCGAATTAATTATCTATTTCCGCGGTTGTGCAAAAGGTTCTGAAAGCGGAAATAATCAATGTTTCTTAATCGAGTGCAAATTTAATAATTAATATTTTATAGATTAGCATTTAGATAACATTTATTTGGATCAATTAAATTGGTTTTTGATGATCAACACCCACTGTTTTCAGGGGTCTTCAAAGCATTCCAACACATGCCAGTGGCATCCTGAGAATAACGGCTGTGATCTGTTCATTTGGAAGTTGCTGCTCGTTTTTTTGATTTTCGCTACAGGAATATCTGCTGAAGCGCAAAATCCCAACCTGATCGCCCCACCTCCCCATATCAAAACCGTGGTTCTCAAACCGGCCGATCCCGAGGCCTACACTCCCATCGTTAAACTGGGTGAAAAGTTGATACTGAGCTTTGATGACATCAGTTCGGAAAGGCGCATTTATTCCTATAAGATCGAACACTGTGATTACAACTGGAAGATCTCGAACCTGGCTTCCACGGAATACATGACCGGTTACGCCTCTGACAGGTTTCGCAATTTCCAGAATTCATTCAACACCCTCCAGTTCTACACCCATTATGAGATGGAGATCCCCAATGAGAACAACCGGATCAAGCTCACCGGAAATTACCTGATCAGCGTTTATGACGACTATGGCAACATCCTCTTCACACGACGGTTCATCTATTATCAACCTCTCGTAAACGTCTCCGTTTCGGCGCATCGAAGCACCAACGCTGCCACGATCAATGAAAGACACAGCATTCAATTTGTGATCAATCACCAGAACCTCCTGCTGAATGATCCCAACAGGGAGATCAAAGTGGACATTTATCAAAACAACGACTGGAACTCGACCATCAAGGGCATTAAGCCGAAATACATACGTGGCACCCAACTGCTCTATAACTACGTGGACGAGATTTCGTATTGGGCCGGGAATGAGTTCCTCTATTTTGACACCAAGGAGATTCGAAATGCCACCAACAACATTTATAAGACCCGAATGGAGGATATATTCAACACCTACCTCTATGCAACCGAGGCAAGGGGGAACCGGCCCTACACCTTCTTTCCGGACATCAACGGGAATTTCGTTTTGCGCACCCTTGATGCTCAGGATGTCTCTCTTGAGGGCGATTATTCCCTTGTTCATTTCTCACTTGACTACCCGAATAATATTGACAAGGAGGATATCTACCTCTATGGCAGCTTCAACGATTGGCAGATCAACGAGGAAAACAGGATGAAATACAACTCCGAAACCGGTTATTACGAGACACAGCTTCTCTTCAAGCAAGGGTTTTACAACTACACCTATGTTTCGGTCGGAGATGACGGCCTGATAAACACCCACAAGGTGGAAGGCTCTTTCTATCAAACCGAGAACGATTACACGGTGATCGTTTACTACCGAAAATTCGGAGATCGGTACGACCAGGCGATCGGCCTGGGATCAGCGAATTCGGAGCGCTTGCTAAACTAAATTTCCACGTTTTTTCTGCTTGCATTTTTTTCAACAGGATTCCTTATTCCTGAAATTTTTCTCAGCCAAAATCCATTCTTGATCCATTTCTTCGCGAGAATGTGAATTCTCCATTGAAAACTATTCATCTGGCATTGAAAACTAAAATCCACTGATATATGTCATCTTTTCAGGTGAATCTTCAGCGTAATTTTGCTCCGTCAAACTGAGATTAACTCTATAAAACGACCATCATGAATATCAGTCACATCGAGCACATCGGAATCGCCGTCAAAAGCATCGAAGAATCCAAAAAGTACTACGAAGAGGTATTGGGTCTCAAGTGCTACTCAATCGAGGAAGTTGCAGACCAGAAAGTCAAAACCGCTTTCTTCAAGGTGGGAGACACGAAAATCGAACTACTCGAGAGCACCGCTCCTGACGGGCCGATCGGCAAATTCATCGAGAAAAAAGGTGAAGGCATGCACCATTTGGCTTTTGCTGTAGACAACGCGAGCGAGGCACTACAGGATGTGGGCGCAAAAGGTGTGCAGCTCATTGACAAGGTATCGAGAAACGGCGCCGAAGGATTGAAGATCGGGTTTTTGCATCCAAAATCCACACATGGCGTGCTCACCGAACTTTGCTCCAAATAATAATCGATCACTGATCACAAATCTATTTGCATGAGTACAATGGTGAATCAACAAAAAATAAACGAGCTCATTGAAAAGAGAGCTCAAGCCCGAATGGGTGGTGGGGAGAAGAGGATTGAATCTCAGCACGCCAAAGGGAAACTGACGGCCAGGGAGCGCATCGAGCTGCTTCTCGACGACGACAGTTTCGAAGAATTTGACATGTTCGTAACCCACAGAACCAAGTCTTTTGGGCTTGACAAACAGAAGATACTCTCGGATGGAGTTGTCACCGGACACGGAACCATTGACGGTAGAATCGTCTATGTGTTCTCACAGGATTTCACAGTTTTCGGAGGATCTCTTTCAGAGACCTATGCCTTGAAGATCTGCAAGATCATGGATATGGCGATGAAGGTCGGGGCTCCCGTTATCGGTCTCAATGACAGTGGTGGCGCCCGGATACAAGAAGGAGTGCGTTCCCTGGCCGGATACGCCGAGATCTTCCAGAGAAACATAATGGCCTCTGGAGTCATTCCACAGATATCTTCGATCCTAGGGCCCTGCGCAGGGGGTGCCGTATACTCACCGGCACTTACCGATTTCACCATCATGACCGACCAGACAAGCTACATGTTCGTTACGGGGCCAAAAGTGGTCGAAACCGTGACAGGCGAGGTCGTCACCACCGAAGAACTGGGTGGGGCGCACATACATTCAACCAAATCAGGGGTGTCTCACTTTCTGTCCGAGAATGACGAGGAGAACATCCTTCTCGTCAGGAAACTGCTCAGTTACTTGCCTTCGAACAACCTCGAAGATCCACCAATCATTCACTGCGAGGATCCGATCGATCGCCTCGAAGACGCACTAAATGAGTTCATTCCAGAAAACCCCAATCTGCCCTACGACATGGTCGATGTGATTTCAACGATCACGGATCACGGCGAATTCATGGAAGTGCATCGCAACTATGCCCGCAATATCGTGGTAGGTTTCGCGCGATTCAACGGCAGGCCAGTAGGCATTGTAGCCAACCAGCCAAAATACTACGCCGGAGTTCTCGACATTGAAGCCTCTCGCAAAGCGGCTCGTTTCGTCAGGTTCTGTGACGCTTTCAACATTCCGATCGTCACCCTGGTTGACGTTCCGGGCTTCTTGCCGGGAACAGGTCAGGAATACGGCGGGATCATTCTTCACGGTGCGAAGCTCCTGTTCGCCTATGGCGAGGCCACAGTGCCCAAGGTGACCATTACCTTGCGAAAGTCCTATGGCGGGGCCCATGACGTGATGAGCTGCAAGCAGCTGCGCGGGGACCTCAACTACGCCTGGCCGACCGCAGAGATAGCGGTAATGGGTGCCAAGGGTGCGGTTGAAGTGCTTGAAGGTCGAAATATCCGCAAGATCGATGACGCTGAAGAAAAAAGCGAATACATCAAGGAAAAAGAAGATGAGTACACCCACCGGTTTGCCAACCCTTACCAGGCGGCAAAATACGGGTTCATCGACGATGTGATAGAGCCGAGAAACACGCGTTTCCGAATCATCAGGGCCCTGGAGCTTCTCGCCAATAAGAAGGAAGTGAATCCTCCGAAGAAACATTCAAACATCCCGCTGTAATGACTGCAATCATTTTTAACACGAGTCGGATCGGCGAAGGGTACCTGATTCTGTTTTCAGGACTGGTCATCGTCTTCAGTGCCCTGTTGCTTCTGTCGATTTTCTTCAAATACGGTCTGCCCTTTCTGTTGTACATCTACAGGATAATCATCAAAGGGCCCGACAAGAAGATCAGTGACATTCAAATTGACACTGACCGCAAGTTCACCGGGGAGGAGGCTGCCGCCATTGCAGCAGCCGTTCATCTTTACCTGAACGAGCAACACGACATCGAGAACCCGATACTTACGATCAAACAGGCGAAAAAGTCATATTCCCCCTGGAGCTCCAAGATTTACGGGACACACAATCGAGTAAAATAGAAACGCATGAAATCATTTAAATTCAAAATACACAACAATAACTACAGGGTCCATCTGATCGCCCATCAGGACAATGTGATCGACCTGGAAGTAAACGGAACCAAGTATGAGGTTCACATGGAGCAAGAGGTGAAAAAGACCAAAACCCCGACCCTTGTGCGCTCGGCCTCCAAACGACCCGTCGAACCGCTTAAGGTCAGTCCCAAGGCCAAGAAAATGAAAGTTCTTGCCCCCATTCCGGGCGTCGTCCTCGAAGTCGATGTCAAAGTCGGTGATGCGGTGAAAAAGGGAGATCGATTGCTTCTTCTCGAAGCCATGAAGATGGAAAACAACATCGTTGCCGAAAAAGAAGGGACCGTGAGCGCAATTCACGTCAGCAAAGATCAAAAGGTCCTAGAAAACGAACTCATGATAGAACTGGAATAAATCTGAGAACTCATGAAAAAACTATTTGTCGTTTTCGGAACCCTCATCCTGCTGCTGCTGTTACAGCCCCTTTTGGGTCTGGGAAATCCTTTTGAATCCGATCAGCTTGCCCTTGCATCTGAATCCGGGACGAGTCTGGTCTCAGAATACGGAGAAACCGTCGATGATGCCTTTGACGGGCTGAGACAATTCTATGCCTATACTGGGTTCTCCAATGCCACCCTTGGTCATATTGTCATGATCATCATAGGAATCATCTTCATCTATCTGGCTATCAAATTTGATTACGAGCCGTTGTTGCTCATCCCAATCGGAGCCGGCGTCATCCTGGGAAATATTCCTTTTGTGGCGGGCAACCAAACCGGTATCTACGAAAGCGGATCCGTGCTGAACTATCTTTACTTCGGTGTGGTCAAGGGAATCTACCCTCCGCTGATCTTCCTGGGCATAGGGGCCATGACTGACTTCTCGTCCCTGATCGCAAATCCCAAACTGATGCTTCTTGGGGCTGCAGCTCAAATTGGCGTTTTCGCCACCTTCCTGGGAGCGCTTTACCTCGGCTTTCAGCTGCCTGAAGCCGGTGCGATAGGAATAATCGGTGGGGCCGACGGTCCAACGGCGATCTTCCTTTCGTCCAAACTGGCCAATGGGATCAATATACTAGCTGACGGGACAACGGTGAAAAACCTGATCGGGCCGATCGCGATTGCCGCATATTCCTACATGGCGCTTGTCCCTGTGATTCAACCCCCCCTGATGAGATTGCTTATCAGCAAAAAAGAACGGCTGATCCGCATGAAACCTCCAAGGGCTGTGAGCCAGAAGGAGAAGAGGATCTTTCCGGTGGTTGCTTTATTATTGACTACCTTTATTGCACCGAGCGCACTGCCGCTTTTGGGCATGCTGTTCTTTGGAAATTTATTGAAAGAATCCGGTCGCACCGAAAGACTCGCAGATACGGCAAGAACCAAACTGATCGACATCGTGACGATTTTGCTCGGTGTAACCGTGGGAGCCTCGACACAGGCGGATATCTTTATCACAAAAGACTCGCTAATGATCTTTGGCCTGGGAGCCATCTCTTTCGTCATTGCGACCATGGGAGGTCTGCTGTTTGCCAAATTCATGAACCTGTTCCTGAAAGGAGAAAACAAACTGAACCCGCTCATTGGGGCGGCAGGAGTCTCTGCGGTTCCCGACAGCGCAAGGGTCGTCAACGCAGAGGCGCTCAAATCGGATCCTCACAATTATCTGCTCATGCACGCGATGGCGCCCAATGTCTCAGGAGTCATCGGTTCAGCCATTGCAGCAGGTATCATCCTGAGTTTCCTCGGATAAAATGATTATGAACTAAAAAAATTATAAAACTCAATCAAGAAAATTAAATAAGATGAAAATACCGAATATAATGTCCGTAGAAGACGCCGTCAAACTGATCAATTCAGGCGACCGTGTTTTGATTCAGGGAGCTTCAGCCACTCCACAGACACTGGTGAAAGCGATGGTCGCAAGGGCCCCGGAATTAAAAGGAGTCGAAATAGTGCATTTGCACACAGAAGGTGAGTGCGGATACATAGCTGAGGAACTCAAGGAGAGTTTCCATACCAATGCCTTCTTCATTGGAGGAAACGTCCGCAAGATGGTTGGCGTGACGGTTGACTACATCCCAATTTTTCTGAGTGACATCCCGAGTCTTTTCCGCCAGGGATTCATGGACCTCGACGTCGTTTTAGTCAATGTCTCACCCCCTGACAGACATGGATTTTGCTCATTGGGAGTATCTGTCGACATTGTTGTGGCAGCCATCGAGAAAGGCAAGAAGGTTATCGCCCAGATCAACAATAAGATGCCCAGAACCCTGGGAGACGGGATCGTTCACTTCAATAATTTCGACGCCTGCGTTCTCGTGGATGAGGATCTCCAGGAAATGAAACTGGTCGATCCGACAGAAGCGGAAATTGAGATCGGAAAAAACATTGCAGAAATCATCGAAGATGGCTCCACGCTGCAGATGGGAATCGGAGGAATCCCCAATGCCGTATTGCGCTACCTCAACAATCACAAGAACCTGGGTGTGCACACTGAAATGTTCTCAGAAGGCATCGTTGACCTGGTAGAAAAAGGAATCGTGAACGGCTCCCAAAAAATCGTGAACCCCTATAAGATTGTTTCAGGTTTTGCCATGGGCACCCGCCGTCTTTACGACTTCATGGATGACAATGCGGAGATAGAAATGAGAGACATCGCCTATGTCAATGACACGGCCATCATTCGACAGAACCCGAAAGTGACGGCAATAAACTCGGCAATTGAGATTGACATGACCGGACAGGTGTGCGCAGACTCAATCGGACTTAGAATGTTCTCCGGCGTAGGTGGGCAAATGGATTTCATGAGAGGAGCTGCCCTTTCAAAAGGCGGAAAACCGATCATTGCCATAACCTCGACTACAGCAAAAGGACTGAGTAAGATTGTGCCTTCCCTCAAACGAGGAGCCGGGGTAGTCACAACCCGAGCACATGCGCGTTACGTAGCCACGGAATACGGAGTGGCCGAACTGTTCGGAAAGAACCTCAAACAAAGGGCCCATGCCCTGCGCGACATTTCTCATCCGGACCACCGGGAAGAAATTGACAAGGCGATTCACGAGAGATTTGGCAGCAGCCTGATTCCCGTTAAATAGAAGTGGTCCCAATTAAATAAAAGCAGCAATCTGCGAGATGAAATTTTTGGATAATTAGAAAGTTATGAGCGATAAAGTCAAAGGAAAACGATTATTCTCGGAGTTTACTCCTCCGAGCAAATCCGACTGGATCGAAAAAGCCAAAGCCGATTTAAAAGGTGCGGATTTCAACAAAAGACTGGTTTGGAAGAATTTGAATGATGTCGATGTACAACCCTTCTACACCCTGGAGGACAGGAAATCCACCTTGCCCGACAGCGGTTGGAACGAATCTGAAGTGGCCAATTATCGAAGGATATTGCGTCATGAGAAAGACAAGAACAGACTCGCCCAGAAGGCTCTTGAAGAAGGAATGACCGGGATCCTGTTTGAAGTAGGTTCTGGCGATGTCATCGAAGATATGATGAAGGGGCTGGACCCGGAAAAAACTGTTATTTCCTTTTCCCTTGGAGAGCCTGACCTGACTTTTTGCAAAAGCCTGTCAGACTATTACGAATCTCTGAACTGCGATGCAAAAGCGATAAGCGGGTATGTGGAAATTCCATCCATCGGAAAATATCTCACCGAGGGAATCCTGAAAGAATCCACCCTGGATGCCCTGGCCGCAAACTCAAAGACCTTCTCAAAGTATCCCAATCTGAAGACCCTGGCAGTGAGCGGTAGAGAGTATCTCGATTCGGGAGCCAACCAGGTCCAGGAGATTGCTTTCACCTTGAATTCAGTTGTTTATGTGACAGAAGAGATGAAGAAAAGAGGCCTCGATGAGACACTCATCTTTCAAAACCTTCACTTGATTCTGGGAGTTGGATCCGAATACTTCGTGGAAATTGCAAAATTGAGGGCATTTCACAGCCTGATGCATCTCGTGGCAGAAAAATACGGGGTCGAAGACCCGGGTTATGTATTGATGTCCCGCTCTTCCATTTGGACCAAATCCGTTATGGATGCTCATACGAACATGTTGCGGGCGACTACAGAAACCATGTCGGCCCTGTTAGGGAATTCCCATGCGATCGAGATCGACCCTTATGACAGCGAGATGGGAGATTCAAAGGATTTCTCCAGGAGGGTAGCCGGAAACATAGCGACGATCCTGCGGGAAGAGTCTTATTTCGGAAAGGTTCGCAATCCTGTTGACGGTTCCTACTACATAGAACAACTGACTGAGCAGCTTGCCGAAAATGGCCTTCTGCTGTTCAAAGAGGTCGAAAAGAAGGGAGGGTTCTTCAAAGGCGTTGAGACCAACTTCATCCAAAATAAGATTGCCCTGGTCAGAACAACACGGGTCAAGCTTTTAAGCAGGAGAAGAAAAGCCCTGGTGGGCGTCAATAAATATCCGAATTTGATGGAGGAACTCAATCCAGAGGTGCTGTGCAAAGAAATCTCTTCATCCGATCCGAAATTGCTGAAACCTCGTCGTGCAGGACTCGAATTGGAGGTCATCCGATCGAAAACGGAAGCTTTTGTCACCGAGAGGGGCTATCGCCCTGTAGTCGAATTCGCAAGTTTCGGAAACCTGGCCATGAGAAAGGCACGGGCCGGATTCGCCTTTGACTTTTTGGGCGTGGGAGGATATAAGATGGAAGAGGAAAAATCCTATTCTTCTGTCAAAAGCGCTGCGGAGACAAGCGCCTCCTCGTCAAGCGACATCGTAGTGATCTGCAGCTCGGATCAGGATTATCTCGATTCCGCTTCAGAGTTTGTAAAGACCTTTCGGGCCATTAACACGAGCAAAGTATTGATACTGGCAGGTTGCCCCGAAAGTATCATGGAGAAATTGAAAGGCTCAGGATTGGATGCTTGCATTCACTTGCGCTCTGACATCCTGGACACCCTCGAGTTGATACACAATAAGATTAGTAAAACATCTAAAACCTTGAAGATATGAGACCTGATTTTTCTGATTTGACACTTCAAACGAATGGGGTCCAAAAAATAGAATCCCGAAAGGAACAGGACGACTGGATGACACCGGAGGGCATCCCCGTGAAGCAAAAGTTTTCGAAAGAGGACCTCAAAGAGGCGGAACATCTGGGTTTCACAGCCGGTTTGCCGCCATTCACACGAGGTCCCTACAGCACGATGTACGTCACGCGACCCTGGACCATTCGGCAATATGCGGGTTTTTCAACCGCTGAGGAATCCAACGCATTCTATCGAAGAAACCTGGCAGCCGGTCAGAAAGGCCTGTCAGTGGCTTTTGACCTCGCCACGCACCGAGGCTATGATTCAGATCACCCGCGGGTGACCGGAGATGTTGGAAAAGCCGGTGTGGCCATTGATTCTGTCTTGGACATGGAAATTCTCTTTGATCAGATTCCGCTGGACAAGATGTCTGTTTCTATGACAATGAACGGGGCGGTTATCCCCATCATGGCCTTCTACATTGCAGCGGCCAAAAAGCAGGGCGTCAGCACTGAACAACTTAGCGGAACGATTCAGAATGACATACTCAAGGAGTTCATGGTTAGAAATACCTATATCTATCCGCCACTCCCTTCGATGAAAATCATCGGAGACATCTTTGAGTACACCACGAAGAACATGCCTAGATTCAACTCGATTTCAATCAGTGGATACCATATGCAGGAGGCAGGTGCGACGGCTGACATTGAGTTGGCCTATACCCTGGCCGACGGATTGGAATACATCCGTACGGGCTTGAAATCAGGGCTGAAAATCGATGAGTTCGCTCCCCGACTTTCCTTTTTCTGGGCGGTCGGAATGAATCACTTCATGGAGATCGCAAAAATGAGGGCTGCCCGAATGCTTTGGGCAAAGATCATCAAGCAATTCAATCCGCAGAACCCGAAGTCTATGGCACTGCGAACACACAGCCAGACCTCTGGATGGAGTCTGAGCGAACAGGATCCGTTCAACAACGTGGCCAGGACCTGCATTGAAGCCATGGCAGCCGGACTTGGAGGAACACAATCCCTGCACACCAATGCCCTTGACGAAGCCATAGCCCTGCCAACTGATTTCTCGGCGCGTATCGCCAGAAACACCCAGATTTACATCCAGGAGGAGACGCAGATCACACGATCTGTTGATCCTTGGGCCGGTTCGTATTACGTGGAGTACCTGACCCAGGAGATCGCCAAGAAAGCCTGGAAGCTCATCGAAGAAGTCGAGGAGCTCGGAGGAATGGCCAAAGCCATAGAAACAGGCGTTCCCAAGATGCGCATTGAAGAGGCCTCAGCCAGGAAGCAGGCAAGACTCGATTCCGGACAGGACATTCTCGTGGGCGTGAACAAATTTCAAACCGATGAGCCCTCTGACATAGAAATACTCGAAGTGGACAACACCTCGGTGAGAGAATCCCAGATTGCACGTCTGAACAAGTTGAAGGCTGAACGTGACCAATCGGTTGTGGATGAAAAACTCAAAGCTATTGAAGAATGCGCCAGAACCGGTGAGGGCAATCTGCTCGAGCTGGCTGTGGTAGCCGCCGAGAATTTTGCCACGTTGGGAGAGATCTCTGACGCCATGGAGAAGCATTTCGGACGCCACAAGGCTGATACCCGACTGATCAGTGGGGTGTACAGCAAGGAGGTCAAACAAGACCGGACCTTTGCCGAAGCCCAGGAGCTCGCAGACAAATTCGCAGAGACCGAAGGCAGACGACCCCGCGTCATGATTGCAAAAATGGGGCAGGACGGACATGACCGGGGAGCCAAAGTCGTGGCTTCCAGTTTTGCCGATCTCGGGTTTGACGTCGACATGGGACCTCTCTTCCAAACACCGGAAGAAGTTGCCAAACAAGCCATTGAAAACGATGTGCATTTCATCGGCGCATCGAGTCTCGCTGCGGGTCACAAAACGCTTATACCTCAACTCATCGAAGAGCTCGACAAGCTCGGAAGATCAGATATCATGGTGTTTGCAGGGGGTGTCATTCCGGCCCAGGATTACGACTATTTGTATCAGCGAAAGGTTGCAGCCGTATTCGGTCCGGGTAGTGTGATCGCCGAATCGGCAATTAAAATCATGAAAATGTACCTGGCCAGCTAGAAGTTGGCGGCATTATTGGTTAGAGGTTTTTCTTGAACTCAGCGATAATTCTTTCTGCGGCTTTCACTGGAGATATCCTGGCTTCAAGAATTTCCTTTTCCAGGTCCTGGAGGCTGTCTTGTACGGCATCACTCGCATAAAACAAGCGGCGCAGCTCCTCGTGGATGTTATCGTACATCCACTGGATCTGTTGTCGCTTCCTGTTGTCTTCAAAATACCCGTTTTCGTCCACGAGGGTCTTGAATTCCATCATTTTGGACCAGATTTCGTCGATTCCTGTGTTCTCATAGGAAGAAGCTGTTGACACTACCGGAGTCCAACCCGAATCTGAGGCCGGAAAAAGGTGAAGCGCATTAGCGTATTGAAGTTTTGCCAATTCACTCTTCTTGACATTGTCACCGTCTGCCTTGTGAATGACCAGCATATCGGCCATTTCCATGATCCCCTTCTTGATTCCCTGCAATTCATCTCCGGCGCCCGACAGCATGAGAAGCAAAAAGAAATCCGTCATTCCGTGCACGGCAGTTTCAGATTGACCTACTCCTACGGTTTCAATAAGAATGACATCATAACCCGCCGCTTCGCAAAGCAACATGGTCTCCCCTGTTTTGTTTGCCACGCCTCCCAGTGTTTCTCCGGAGGCCGAAGGACGAATGTAGGCCTCTTCCATCGTGGTGAGCCTTTCCATACGCGTCTTGTCACCCAATATGCTGCCCTTGCTGCGCTGACTGCTGGGATCAATTGAAAGCACCGCTATTTTATGACCTTTTTCAATAAGATGCTTTCCGAAGGTCTCGATAAAGGTGCTCTTGCCTACACCGGGCACCCCGGTGACGCCGATCCTAAAAGACTTGCCTGAATGAGGAAGTATCGCCTGCACAATCTCCTTAGCGAGGTTTTTATCGCTTTCCAGATTGCTCTCAACGATGGTAATGGCCCTGGACAAAATCACCCGGTCTCCTTTGAGAATTCCCTCAATGTATTGATCAGCTGTTAACCGGCGCTTTGGTCTGTAGGTATTCATTTGAGACTATTTCCGATCTCCGAGGATCCGTAGAAGAAAGAGAAACATGTTGATAAAATCGAGGTAAAGGGTCAGGGCGCCCAATACAGACATCTTTTCCATATTCTCCTGGTCTGTAAATCCTCTCTTTCCGATCTCCTTGAGCTTTTGTGTGTCATAGGCAGTAAGACCTACAAAGATCGCTACCCCCAAATATGTGATGATCCAGTACATCATCTCGCTCTTTAGGAAAAAGTTGACAATCGAGGCTATAATGATGCCGATAAGGGCCATGAAAGCCATATTGCCAATGCTCGTCAAGTCTTTTTTTGTGGTATATCCATAGAAACTCATAGCGGCAAAAGTACCCGCTGTGACAAAAAAGGTTGTCGATATGGATGAGCTGGTATAAACAAGAAAAATCACCGACATCGTGAGACCATTCAAAGCAGAGTAAATCAGAAAAGTGGCTATCGCCGTCGTCTGACTCATTTTGCGTATGGCCGCGGTCAGGTAGATCACCAATCCGAGCTCCCCGAGAATCAGGCCGTAAAACAAGAACTTGGAGTTGACGATGTAACCGATCATCTGAGGTGTAGTTGCGGTGATATAGGCCACGACACCCGTAACAAGAAGGGCGAGTGCCATCCAGTTGTACACTTTTGTCATATAAAGGGCCTGGTAGCTTTTGATGCCGATTTGATCCCTGGTTTTTGTTGAAATCTGATTATCCATATGTAGGTTCATTTTAAAGGGGCAAAGATATTAAAATCGCAATTAGCTCCATTGACTTCTTTTTGCTAATTTGCAGAAATATGCGCTCAGATTTGACAGGATTTACCGGGATTAACCTTCATATTAGACTTTTCATTTGCAGCCTCTTTCTTTCATTCGTCGGATGGTCACAGAACCGAATTCCGCCATTGACCCGAATGGATTCTGAACAGGCAGCAGCGAACTATCAACAGTACTGTGCCCTTTGTCATGGAGTGGAGCGAGAAGGTGACGCGGCTGATTACGCGCCATCACTAAGGTCTAAGAGCCTGATGTCGACCATGCCCCTGAACTTCCTGGCGAGCTCCATCGGATTCGGCAGGCCCGGAACCCCAATGGCCGCCTACCTGGATGAGATGGGAGGGCCATTGAGCATGAGAGAAATCTTTACACTTTCGGCATGGCTCAAACAGATCGCAGGTCATGAGCAGATCGAGTTGCCACTGGATCCCATTGACGGAGATCTCGAAAACGGACAACGCCTCTTTCGACAAAAATGTGCTCAATGCCACGGTAAAAAAGGTGAGGGTGTGGAAGGGCCTGCCCTGGCAAATCCAGCGTTTTTAGCCTTTGCCACAGATGCCTACATCCACTATGCCATTACAAACGGAAGGGATGAAACCCAGATGAAGGCCTATAACAAGGAGCTTTCTGAGGAACAGAGAAATGACCTGACCCATTACATCCGAAGTCTGGCATCGGGATGGAGCCCGGAACCCAAAGAGCTGGCCCCCTACCCCAATCCAGAGGATTACACGCTCAATCCCCAGGGCGCTCATCCTGAATTCCAACTCAAACAGGGCCGGTACGTTCCCATGGACCAGGTTCTGAACGCATTGAACGAGAAGAAGCGCATGGTCATTCTAGATACTCGAAGCTCTTCGGAGTGGCACAACGCCCATATTCCCGGGGCCATACCCATGCCTTATTACATTTCTGAAACGGAAGTAGACAAGGACCTTCCCAAGGACGGCACCTGGATCATTGCCTACTGTGCCTGTCCTCATGCCGCCTCTGACAAAATCATAAACATGCTTCGAAAAAAAGGCTTCAAAAATACCGCCGTGATCGACGAAGGCTTCTTCAAATGGTTGGATGCCCAGTATCCGATAACGGCAGGTCAAATGCGCTAGAAGTCTTTCTTTTTAAGTTTGAGACGCATTCTCCAAACTGGAAGGATAACCCACAAAACCATGATTGAAATCGAGAGCAAGAAGCCGAGTCTTGTTCCGAAGAAGGTTTTGAAAACCGCGCCTGTATATCCCAAAAGGGCCGAAATGTCAAGTTTGAGCAAAATCAATATCCGGGACAGGTCAATCGGGTTGAGCATAGTGGCAAAAAGAGCCAGGCGGTCAAGCGGATACTCATTGAAAATCACCAGGGATATGAGAAATATCCCATCGTAGATCACGGCCATGAAAAGCCACAAGAGTATGGCATATCCGAAGCCTTTGATTTTATTCTCATTGGACAGGGCTATGTTAAATGCCAATGCTACGAAAATGAAATTCAATAGACTGCCGACTGCCAAAAGCAGGGCGAAGTCAAAAACAGCAGCGGAAAGAAAAAGACCGTAAAGCAAAAACGGGATGCCAAGCCCCAGCACCAAACTCAGGGTGAGAGAGATGGAAATCCCAAGGTACTGGCCCATGAAGATCGTGCTTCTTTTTATAGGCTGGGCAAGCAGCAATTCAGTGAATTCCTTGGAATTGTAGTAATACATCACGCCGAAAACTGTTGCTATCAGGGGAGTGAGAACGATTATGATGTTCATGAGTGTTATGACCGCTTTATTCACATCGTTGTTCAGAAACAGCAGCACAAAACCAAGAACCAGGTAAAAAGCAAAGTATACATAGCTCCATCTGCTGCGCATCAGATCATAAAAGCTGTATTTCAATATCTTGATCATCAGTCGTTTTGTACTAAATCATCGTTCTTTTTCATCAATACGGCGATAGCGTGCTCCAAATCAGGTTGACCGGTCTGCTTCTTGAGTTCAACAGAACTTCCCTTGAAATAAATCTTGCCATCAAGCAGGAATACAATTTCATCGGCCACTTCCTCGACAAAACTCATAATGTGAGTCGTAATCAGGATCGTCCTGTTTCTTTGCTTTTCTCGTTCGATAATCTGTTTTAAATGAATGAGAGACACCGGGTCGAGACCGGTGGTTGGTTCGTCAAGGACAATGATCTCGCTGTCGAACATGAATGTCAATACGATATTCACTTTTTGCTTAGTCCCTCCTGACAGGTTCCCCAGTTTTTTCTCCAGGTGCTCGTCGAGGCTGAAAAGGTCTATCAACTCCTGATCATGTGCTTCTTTTGGCCTCAAATTCTTGACCATGGACAAAAGCTCCCTGACAGTCAAATTCGATGGAAAATTGGCAATTTGGGGCAGGTAATTGATATCGTTGCGATAGGCAGATTTTCCCAACACGCTCTGGCCCTCAATTTCGATTTCTCCCTTGTCGGGAATCACCATGCCGAGGATGCTCTTGATCAAGGTGGTCTTTCCCGAGCCATTAGGTCCGAGAACGGCGAAGATCCCACCCTTTTGGATGTCGAGATCCAGTCCATCGAGAACAGAGAGCTTTCCAAAAGTCTTATGAAGGTCTTTGATCTCAATCATGGGCCTTTCGCATTAGTGGGTTATTGTCAAGAAGATTATCCGGTGTAAAAACCGGGGATACTTTTTCCGAAAAATTGATAATGTCAACAAACAGACTTCTCAAAAGGATGATGGTTTCAGGCGTGTTGTGCACGATATAGGAAAAGAGCTTTACCGGGCGATAAGGCACGTCTCCGATGCCGTCCCGGTCAAGATCGTAACCCGCGTACTCGCTCCAGTAGTTTCGGTCAAAACGATTTGAATTGATCTTGCTGTTGTATGACAGGTCCAGGGCATTGTTCAAAAAATTGTTCTCTGAGAAGACATTGTCATAGCAGGCCCCAATGATCTTGATGGCCCAGCCATTTCTTAAGAAATCATTGTTCTTATAATTGATTCGGGTTGAGCCGTCGACACTGATGCCTATTGTATTCTGCTCAAACAAATTGTCTTCAATCTCCGCGTCATAGATCTCCTTGAGCAAAAGACCATAAGAGGCAGAACCCCAGTTGTGCAAAAACTCATTGCGGTACATTTCTACGAATTTGGAAAACATGATGGCTACTCCTGCCCCGTTTTCCCTGAAAACATTGTCGTAATAGGCGTTTTGGTTAGAGAACATGAAATGGAGTCCATAGCGCAAGTTGTCATGACTGTTGTTCTCAAAGACCTTGCTGTTCTTGACAAATTCAAAATATATTCCATCTCTTAAACCGTTGACCTCATTAGAGCTGATTGTCATATCTGAGCAATGCCAGAGATGAATGCCATTACCAGAGCTGGCCTGGCTCACAGCCCGACTGCTCACCCTGTTGTTGTGGACGGTTCCGTTTCCCGATTTTTCTATCAGGATGCCAAAGAACACATCTTTCAAAACATTGTCCTGCAGCACAAAATCATCCGAGCCGTGAATCAAAATACCCGCAAAATCCTTAGTATAGCTCTGACCTACGTTGATAATGGTAAGGCCCTTCAGACTGAACTCGTCTGCTGTTATAGAAAGTACAGTACCCTGATTCTCACCGTCAATCACTGCACCCTTCTCTCCGGAAATATGCAGAGATTTGGCAATGATTATGTCATGCTCCCTGTAAACTCCTTCCCGGATGAAAATCTGATCTCCGTCCTGCGCCTGATCAACGGCGTCCTGTATCGATTGGATCTCACAACTCGGACATACTTCAATCTGCTCGCCGTAGACCGATAAAATGGATAAGAAAAATAAATAGAAAGGAAGGATTCGTTTCATTCGGGAACCTGGTATTTGATAAGCATTTCCTTCCAAAGAAACAGTTTCCCTCCGTGAGTTTCAAGCGAGCTCTCTGCATCGGTTTTGTTGCTAAAAGAGCTCAGGTTCGCCCCCATTGGGCTTTTGATTCCTTCACTTATCAGGTAAGTCGCCTGAGTCGCATCGGTCATTTCTCCCGGATGCACGTAGTCTGAAACGAGAAGTAAACCGAGGTGGTTGATTCCATTCTCAGACAAATCGTTTAACATGCATTCGACGGCATCGAATTTGAACTGTTTACCCTTTTTAGTGACATATTGAGCAGCATGTTGCCGATCTACTATAGTCATTTTGCAAAAGTGACAGGAATCCGATCCGAAGTTAATCGGTGCCGGCTTGATATCGCACGAGGTAACCGACAAAAGCAGACATATGATTCCTACAGATAAGAGCTTTTTCATTTTTCAGTTAGTAAATTTCTCAGGTTAGAACCGTTTTGGAACAATTTCTCTCAGCTCATTCCAATGCGCTCTGCATATAGCTTATGATTTCGACTTCGCCACAGATTTCTCTTCTTTCCTGGCGACAAAATACGCAATTAAAGTTAGCAACATTCCTGTAAACATCATATACGCTCCGGCACGGGGATATGAATGTGCGACGAAATTCAGGATGTGTTTCGTTCCCAGGAGCGGAGGCTGAAATCCCATGGGTGAGCCATCCGGATTCTTGAAGCTCATTATCGCCTTTGGATCGAGGTCATGACCGTAGTCGTATTCCCACAAATAAAAATCATAGATGCCCGCTGCACCCAGAACCGACATGAGAATGAACCAAACCAGGTACCATTTCTTGTCCCCTCGGATGCCAATCAGCACGCCCAGGGCCGCCATGACAAGGATGACAACCGGAAATATTTTGAATTCGGGAATGGTTTCAGGAATGTATTTCATCCCTACGTAATGGTTCATGAGATTGATGTTCTTGATATCGAACTCGTGTACATCCGTGAATTTGTTGATGTGGATGTTCATACCAAGTGGAATCGGGTATTGTGGAGCTTCAAGGGTAATGTTCCAGAGCGGAAAAGCAAAGAGTCCGAGCATGAGCAGGGGCCCAATGATCATTAGAAGTTTCGATTTTTTCATCTCGGGAGTGATATTTAAAGAAAACGGGCAGAAAATACCCACACTGCCCGTTTTCAACAACAATTAACTTAACCTCAATAATTACTATTCAATGTCTACAGGATCGCCGTCAAGCGTATACGATATGGGGACATTGGATCCTTTAGGCGATACGCGAACGTAACCCTGCATCTCCTGGTGAAGCGCTGAACAGAAATCCGTGCAGTAGAATGGCCATACGCCCTCTTGCTTGGGTTCCCAGACGAAGGACTCGGTTTGACCCGGCATGATCAGCAATTCAGAGGTATTTGCTCCAATCATTGACACACCGTGAGGCACGTCGTAATCCTGCTCCAAATTGGTAAAGTGGAAATATACTTTATCCCCTACCTGAATTCCTTCGATATTGTCAGGAGCGAAGTGCGAACGGATCATTGTCATATAAACATGTACCTCATTCCCGTCACGTACGACTTTGGCTTCTGCCTCGCTCTTAACAGCGTATGGATGCTCATTCTCTTCAAGCTTGAAGATTTTCCTTGAGTTCTTGGCCACAATGTCAGCTGCTATACCCGCAGCGTAATGCGGCTCTCCAACCGTTGGGAAGTCAAGTAGCAATTCCATTTTCTCTCCTGTAATATCGTAGAGCTGGGCTGATTGAGTAACCTCTGGTCCTGTTGGCAGATATCTGTCCTTTGTGATCTTATTCATTGCCAGAACGTACTTGCCGAAAGGTTTTCTCGAGTTTCCACCAGGGATCATCAGGTGCCCAACGGAATAATACGTTGGTTTTCTGTCTATAACTTCCCAGGTTCCGAGTTTCCATTTGACCACCTCAGAAGAAATAAAGAAAGTTGTATAGGCGTTTCCTTTTCCGTCAAATTCGGTGTGAAGAGGTCCGAGTCCTGGTTGCTTAACAGCTCCTGCCAAAGTGGCCTCATATGAAAGGATAGGTATGCCATAGGCATCACCGTCAAAATTTTTCTCTTCTATGGCCTTGATCATCTTACTGAACGAATGAACTGTGAGCTCTGCCGCTAATTTTCCGCTACCTACGATGTACTCTCCACTTGGGTCGACATCACAACCGTGAGGCGATTTTGGTGTCGGCATAAAATAGATGGCACCTGGAACTTCTGTTGGGTCGACTACCAAAACCTCATCCTTCATGGTCGAAGTTGCCATGTGAGTGGTTTCGTCATAGACATTATGAGCGTACTTTGCCGGCACTTTTTTACCTCCGCCACCATTGACATACTCTTCAATTTTCTTCCAGTTGATCGCGGCAATGAAGTCCTTGTCATTTTGCGAGGCGTTTACTTCGAGTAAAGAATTGGCTTCCTCTGTGTTGTAAGTAGAGAAGAAGAACCATCCGTGAGAATCGCCTCTTCCAGGGTGAGACAGGTCATAATCGAATCCGGGCATCATGATCTGAAACTTGAGATCCATTCTACCATCTTCAGGATTGACCGAAATGAATGAAAGGGCTCCCTTGAAATTGCCCTTATACTCAGCGATTGGCATGTCGCGCTGAGGGAATGGCACGCTAAAGCGTGTTCCTGCCACGACATATTCGGTATTCTCTGTGACAAAAGATGAACTGTGGTTACCTGCAGAGTTCGGAACTTCAATGATTTCAGTCGTCTCAAAAGTCGTCAGATCAATTCGCGCAATACGGGGCGTGTTGTTCCCGTTGATAAAAACCCAGCGCCCGTCGAGCTCACCTGCCGTCTGTGAAATATCCGGGTGGTGTGAATCATCCCAGGGAATGAAACCATGTGAGGTATTGAGCATGGGCTTGGTCTCTTCGTTAAAGCCCCAGGCTTTTTCGGCATCCACTGAAAAGACGGGAATTACCTTGAAAAGTCGTCCCGATGGCAATCCGTAAACCGCCAATTGACCGCTGAAACCTCCCGACACGAATGCGTAAAACTCATCGTGCTCACCGGGAGCCACATAAACGCGCTCTGCGGCATTTCCTGAGAGAGCTCCCTGACCGGAAGACTTTCCTGAATTCATGTCACCACATGACTGCGTCCAGAAGGACAAAACAGCAAGAGCGAGAAAGTATTTGAAAATTGTTTTCATAACTGTGATGTTTTATATAGGTATTGTTGAGATTTGATTAATTCTTGGTTCTGAAATATTCGAGGATGGCTCTCGCCTCGTCTTCCGTTAAATTCTGATTGGCCATAGGCGCTCCGTTGTATTCGACAAGCAACTGTTTTGCAATCGGATCCTTTTGGACCATTTCCTCAGGGTTGAGGATCATGTTCATGATCCATTCGGGTGATCGTCTTTGGGTGACTCCCTTCAATCCAGGTCCAATGTGCCGCTTGCTGATTTTATGACAGGCCGTGCACTTGGCCTTGAACTCGACCTCCCCCGTAGCGGCAAGATCAGCGTCAATGTCACCCATGGTCACCGAACTGATTGGGCCGATTCCTTTGTTTGACATGGGGTCTGCATCTGCCGCCTCTTTCTTGACCTCCTCCTTTGCGGGTTCGGTCACAGCCCCTTCAGACTTTTTGTCTCCACAGCTAAACCAGGCCAAAGCCACGGTGAGCAATATGATTACTTTTAATTTCATTCCTTTTTTATAGTTTATTGGATTAAATTCTTGTGCTTGGCATGCAAGCCTTGATTACTACTCAGCGGGAACGAGCACATCGTCAATGACGTGGATCCAACCATTGCTGACCGATACGGTTTTCAAAACTTTGGTTCCTCCCACATAGATGTCTCCATCCTTGTTCTCAACGACCAGGTATTTGCCTGATGCCATATACAATTTTCTTCCTTTTCGAGCTTCTTTGATCAACTGTTTCACCGGATAATTTGCCGGTGCTACATGATTGGTCAGTATAAAGGCGAGTTTACTCTTGTTTTCCGGCTTCACAAGGGTTTCAACTGTTCCCTCGGGCAGCTTGTCGAAAGCTGAGTTCAGCGGGGCAAAAATGGTGAGTGGCCCTGCATTTACTACCGCATCTTCAACCCCGGCTGCTTCAATGGCAGCCACAAGAGTTGAAAAATCATCCAATGATCTTGCAACCTGAAGTGCGTTGGCATCAGATACATTGTCTTCAACGGCAGCTTGTCCCTGGTGCTGCTTAGATTCCGTTACAGTTTCAGGAGCCGAAGATCCCTGATCGGATTTGGCTTCCGTTTTACATGACATCACGGCCAGAATCATAAAACTGGCGAGAAAAAAGATTCGTTTTTTCATTCTGAAAAAATTAAGTTAGTTTCGTTTCAATGGTTATATTCAAGCAAAATTATGTAACCCAGGTTACTAAAAACATGACAATTATCATTTAAAAGACTTTTTTATCTTTTATTTTTGTAAAGCACATATTTATTTATTAAAAAACACAACCCCCAATGCTTAGCAATCAAAGTAAGTATGCCATACGCGGAGTTCTCTATTTGGCCATTCACGCGGATAAAAGGAATAAATTGGGATCGGTAGTGGTCAGCGAGGCAACAAACATACCTGCGCCCTTTCTTGCCAAAATCTTTCAAAAACTGAGCCGGGCAGACTTAATCGTCTCAACCAAAGGACCCGGGGGCGGTTTTTACCTGTCGGAAGTAGAGCTTGGAAACAGTCTGCTTGACATCATCGAGTGCATTGACGGACTGGAAGCCTTCAACACTTGCTTTATTGGACTCCCAAATTGCAGCGACAAGAACCCCTGTTCGATTCATCACATTGCTGCTCATTGGAGAGACCAGTTGATCGCTGAGCTCAAATTGAAGACCATAGGTGAAATGGCAGAGAGCGCACGATCAGGCGATTTCCGGATTTTCTAAAATAAATCGTATCTTTGTAGTGTAAAATTCTGGTTTTTCAGGCTATGATTCAGCAAGTTACAAAAGGCATAAAAATTTCGATTACGACGAATTATGAAGGCGACCGCTATCAGAATTCGAAGGTGTACTACGTTTTCAGCTACAGCATTACAATCGAAAACCAGAGCAGCGACACTGTTCAGCTGTTGAACCGACATTGGAACATTCACGACTCCCTGAATAATACAGAGGTCGTTGAAGGAGAGGGTGTTGTGGGTAAAAAACCGATCCTCAAACCGAAGGACACCTATACCTATTCGTCCTATTGTTTTCTTCTTTCCCCTATAGGCTCGATGAACGGATTCTATCAAATGATCAATTTTTCTACGTCTGAGAAGTTCGAGGTGAGCATCCCTACTTTCCAACTTATGATTCCGGCGACACTGAATTAAGCATGAAATCAATAACCAGGTTTACCAAAAATCTGCATGGAAACAAATGCCTGAATTGCGAAAGAGAACTTTCTCTCGATGACAACTTTTGCCCCACTTGCGGTCAGGTCAATGACACCAACCGACTCAGCGTCAAGCAATATTTTTCTGAATACTTGTCCGGGTTCTTTGAATTCGACAACCGGTTTCTCCGAACGGTAGTGCCTCTATTGCTCAAACCGGGAACAGTTAGCAAGAATTATGTCAATGGCAGGAGGATCTATTATGCCAATCCGTTTCAACTTTACCTGCACATTACAATTCTTTTCTTTTTGCTGGTAGGAGTTTTCAAAACTATAGACAGTTTTAAACCCGGTGCGCAGTATGGTCCTTCCGTTCTGAACGAGCTGAATAATGAGAATACGGAGAAACTGATCGATTCTATCAAAAAAGAAACGCTGGTTGAGATTCAAAAACCTGAACATGGGCTCGATTCCGCAACCCTGTCCAAGATCAATGTTGGAATCGAGCAAGTTGCCCGCGAGATTCCTAAAGCCCAAGATAGAGAACAGATCAAGGAAGACAGGAAGCTTCAGGTGATTAGATTTGTCGACTCTCTATTTAGTGATGCTGCCCTGCTGACTGTTTTCACAAATGAGAACAGTACCGCTGCAGAGAAGGACTCAGTAGCTGACATCATCATGGGAATAGTGGACAGAAAGACTTCCAAGTTATTCATTCCTGGGGAAGAATTGGTCATTTCCGATTGGGACCAAATGACCCAGAACTGGGAAAAATACACGAAAAAAAACCAGTTGAACAGGGATGC
This sequence comes from uncultured Flavobacteriaceae bacterium, assembly GCA_965365245.1. Classification (GTDB taxonomy): domain Bacteria; phylum Bacteroidota; class Bacteroidia; order Flavobacteriales; family Flavobacteriaceae; genus Lutimonas. The sequence goes on from CBDUAY010000003.1 coordinate 38,010, forward strand.
TGCCAGTCGGATTGAAGAGATTCTGAGTGAAGCAGGTTCAGATTACAAAATTCCCGGGCGATACATTAGCAGAGATGAAATAGATCTGCCGAAAGATGGGTTCGGGCGCACCTTTCAAATGGTTCGAATGTTCATGGATCATGATAAAGCCAATCCAGATGCAAACGTTTTGCAGGCGCTTGATGAACTGGGGATCGAGCAAAACTATTGGAACGTTTTCTATTACAACAAGGCGCGAGACTTTAATGAGGCCATGAGTGGTTCGGAATATTGGAAGGAATGGGTCGATCGGGTCCTGTCACGGGTTTCCGTGGCATTGTTCTTTCTTCTACCCGTCTTCACCATGATTGTCTCCCTTCTTTATTTTCGCCACAGGTACAATTATACAGAAAACCTGGTCTTCGTCTTTCATGTGCAAACCGTCTTCTTCCTGTTGCTGATGATATTTATGATCATTGGACGGTTCTCTGACAGTGAATGGATCACCGGGATCTTCCTGCTGATCTTTTTAATTTATCTGTACAAGGCCATGAGAACATTTTACGAGCAGGGCCGATTCAAGACAATCGTCAAATTCATCATGCTGAATATCTCCTTTATGATCCTGGCGGGAATTGGAGCCGTGATCGTGTCATTCCTCGCCTTTCTGATCTAAAGAAACAGCGGCTCGTAAAGAAAATTAGTAGTATCCTGCAGGATGAATTGCGTAATGCTAACCGTGCCCACCTGCCTTCTTTTCAGGACGACCCCGACATTATCATCCCCATGACCCGCTGTCTTGTGAAATTCGAGGATGCTCTCAGGGCTCATATCCCCCTTAAGTTTCCATTTTTCAAACCAATTCTTCCTCGTATCCCGCATTTTTGGGTCGAACAAGGTTGAAGAAGACCAGATATGCGGGGCTATCGGAAACATTTTACGGTGCTTCTGTTTTCCGTCCCAGACAAATTCACCAAGTTCGAGCTCATCCTTCCATTCAACGGTAACAAGGGTAAAAGGCTCGATTTCTTCGAGGTCTATGGATTCCAATGCTTTCGAGAGCTCTTTCGCAGCCAGCAGCTCAGTCACGATCAACCCCCGACTCTTCCGGTAGGGCAATTTTCTAACATGGTTCTCGAACCCTCCATTAAGCAGACAAAGCAATCTGCTGTCATAACTGCTTCCGATCCAGGTTCCGCCAGCTTCCTCATCCCTGGGATAGAGCAAATCAACACCATGTTCCGTGTGAATTTGAGGTGGTGAAGCCGGGGCTCTTTTCCAGGATACATCACGGTTTGAAGTCAATACAAAATTCGTGTCTCCGAGAGGAACAAAGGTAACAGTGCACATAGGGAAATTGACGATAATAAAATTTCGAGAGGCCTAAGTTACAAACTAAACATTTAGCTGGCGAGTTAGACGAACAATCTTACATTATTCGTACATTTGTGGTCTCTAAAACCCAAGTAAAACCATTAAATTTCAATCGATGTCAAACGGATTTTTCAAGGTGCCCAAAGCGGTCAATGAACCGGTGAGAGCATACGCTCCGGGAACGCAGGAACACAAAGACCTGATCGCCACATACAATAAAATGTTCAATGAAAAGGTAGACGTGCCGATCTACATTGGCTCGGAAGAGATCCGGACTGGAAATACCACCGACATCAATCCGCCGCACGACCACAAGCACAGTGTCGGAAAATATCATAAAGCGGAAAAAAAACACATAGAGCTGGCTGTCGAAAAGGCTGCTGAGGCAAGGGTGAAATGGGCCAAGACAAGTTGGGAAGACAGGGCTGCAATTTTCCTGAAAGCAGCCGATCTTCTGGCGGGGCCATTCAGGTATCGCATGAATGCCGCAACCATGATCGCTCAGTCTAAAAATGTGATGCAGGCTGAAATCGATTCGGCTTGTGAGCTCATCGACTTCCTTCGCTTCAACGTAGAATTCATGACGGATATCTATACCAATCAACCGCAATCCTCTGCAGGCATGTGGAACAGGATGCAATACAGACCACTTGAAGGATTTGTCTATGCAATCACTCCTTTCAACTTCACGGCCATAGCAGGAAACCTGCCTGCCTCACCAGCCATGATGGGTAATGTCGTGATTTGGAAGCCCGCGCGCTCCCAGGTGTATTCGGCACATGTGATCATGGAACTGTTCAAAGCAGCCGGTCTTCCGGATGGCGTGATCAACATGGTTACAGGAAGCTCTTCCACGATCACAGACGTATTGCTCAATCACAAAGATTTCGCAGGGGTTCACTTTACAGGGTCAACTCCTGTTTTCGACAGCTTCTGGGAGACCATTGGCAAGAACGTGAACCACTATCGCTCCTATCCTCGAATCGTAGGTGAAACGGGAGGAAAAGACTTTATCTGGGCCCATCCATCTGCAGATGCACAGGAAGTTGCCACGGCCATTTCCCGAGGCGCCTTTGAATACCAGGGCCAAAAGTGCTCGGCCGCATCGAGAGCTTATCTCCCCACAAGCTTGTGGAACGACATCAGGGAATCCGTGATCAAAGATGTCAAGTCATTTAAAATGGGAAGTCCGGGTGACAGCAGCAATTTCATCAACGCCGTGATCGACGACCGGGCCTTCAAAAAGTTGTCGGGTTACCTCGATCAGGCCAAAAAGGATTCGGATGCGGAGATCATTGTTGGTGGCGGTTATGACGACTCAGTCGGATATTTCATTGAGCCCACTGTGATCGTGACCACAAATCCGAAATACGAAACCATGTGCACCGAGCTCTTCGGCCCGATCATCACCATTTACGTCTATGAGGATGAGCAATGGGAAGAAGTTCTGGACCTGGTCGATCAAACAGGTGAATACGCCTTGACCGGTGCCATCTTCAGCAGGGATCGCTACGTGATCGCAACGGCAACCGACAAGCTGGAGAATGCGGCAGGAAACTTCTACATCAACGACAAGCCGACAGGAGCGGTTGTCGGGCAGCAGCCTTTTGGAGGAGCCAGGGGCTCCGGAACCAACGACAAAGCCGGATCCGTTTGGAACCTGCTCAGATGGGTGTCCAACCGAACCATCAAGGAAACCTTTGTCCCGCCGAAAGATTATCGCTATCCATTTCTGGGTGAATAGTTTTGAATAAAGAGGGGGCTGCTCAGGCTCCCTCTAAATTTTCTGCCCCGGGGATGAGTCCTACCAACTTTTGAGGATCGTGAATCAAAATGGGAATATGCTGCGCGCAAATGTAGAAATCTGATTCTTTGTAGTAGAATCGAGTCATTGGAATCTCTGATTCATTTCGCTCGCATACCAGGCATTTTTTGTCTTTTTCCATTGTTGTATCCTTATTAGGACTCAAAAATAAAGGACTAAACTGTCTTATTTTATGACCAATGTTAGTTTTTCAAATGAGAGAAACCAAACTATGGCAATCAAAAGGCTTAAAGACAATTCTTCAGGATCGCTACGAATCGAAACACCTCTTCAAAGCTGTTGTACATGGGGGTTGGAGCCACACGTATCACATCCGGTTCTCGCCAGTCTGTGATGATTCCCTTGTCGTGAAGAGCATGAAAAAGACTTTTGTCACTTCCAATTACCCTGACGGATAGTTGGCATCCCCGTTGAGCCGGATCCGTTGGGGTAATGATTTCTATTTTATCAGTCTCGATCTTCCCAATCAGGAACTCGAGATATCCGGTCAAGAGCTCCGATTTGCGTCGCAAGGGCTCCATGCCCACCTCGTCGAACATCTCCAGGGAGGCCCTGAACGAAGCCTCGAGAAGTATCGGGCCACAACTGAGTTGCCACCCTTCTGCCGTCGGGATCGGAACAAAGTGCTCATCCATCAGGAAACGATTCTCCTTGTCGTGTCCCCACCAGCCCGCGAATCGGGGAAGGTTCTGATCCTTGTGATGACGCTCGTGAACAAAGGCTCCGGCTATTCCGCCCGGACCCGAATTCAAATACTTGTAAGTACACCAAACAGCAAAATCAACCCCCCAGTCATGCAGGTTCAATGGTGCATTGCCCACTGCGTGCGCCAGGTCAAATCCTACGGTACAACCCCTGGAATGACCCGCTTTCGTAATTTTCTTCATGTCATAGACCTGCCCGGTGTAATAGTTCAAACCGCCCATCATGATCAGGGCAATCTCCTCCCCTTCCTTTTCGATCCTTTCGAGGATGTCCTCGGTTCTGAGCAGGGTCTCCCCCGAACGAGGCTCAAGTTCAAGCAGGTTTTCCTCGACATTGAACCCGTGAAACTCGATCTGGGACTTAACCGCGTACTGATCCGAGGGAAAAGCATTCTTCTCGATTAGAATTTTACTGCGACCCTTCTCAGGGCGGTAAAAGGTAACCATCATCAGGTGAAGGTTGACCGTAAGGCTGTTCATCAGGACCACTTCTTCCTCCCTGGCTCCTACGATTCTCGACATGGCCGGTGCAAGTCGTTCATGGTATGGGACCCAGGGTTCATCACCCTTAAAATGACCTTCTACGGCACGGGTTTCCCAATCCTTCATGATGCGCTCCACCCATGTTCTGGCCGAAGAGGGCTGGAGTCCGAGTGAGTTGCCGCAAAAATAGATGCAGTCCTTACCCTCCGGTGTTTTTGGATTTAAAAATTGCTTTTTCATACCCCGAAGTGGATCTTTTTGATCCATTTCCAGGGCAAATTCCAGTGTGTTCGAATATTTCATTTGATGCTAATTCTTTCTCAGAGTTGAAATTCATTTTGGTTAGTCAACTTCCGGCTCGACTGCACTCATTTCTCCTGATCGTTCGAAAATTTGAAGTCCAGTTTCCTTCTCAGTTCCGAAGGAAGCTCCGGGAGCTCAGATCTCGGGATCAGCAAAGTTGATATATGGTGTAGATCGTAGAAGATCCTGTGATGATCTGCGGTTGATTTGAGATAGTCATACCCGGAAGACCCTCCCGTTCCAATCTTGCGCCCAAGCGTTCTGAGAACCATCTGTGCGTGGCGATTGCGCCAGGTCGTAAAGAGCTCATCCATGTCGATTAGCTTTTGCAGAAAAGTGAAAGGTTGTCTCAGAAGCGGTTCATCGCGGTATAGGTTGATCAACAGGGCGCTTATAGTGGCTCGATGGGAGAATTTGAGCTGGCCCTTTTCGAGCTTGCTCATGTGCTCATCTTCGTTGAAAATGGAACTGAAATAGGAATTGGTCTCATTTAGCATCCTTTTCCGCAATGCTTTCTCCTGATCTGAAATGTAATCCGCATTGTCTATCCCCTGGCTCTCCTTTCGGATCATGTTTTGAACGGATTTCTGATACTCTTCAATGAAGTTGAAGCTGTCCATGCGCAAAAACGGAATCCGTTCCAACCACTGCTCAACCAGGCTCAGCATGGAGTCACCCTTTTCCAAACCGTCCAGGATCTTTTGCTCTCCTTCCGAAAAGACACCCGAATATGCGCATTGTGTGTAGGATATTCGATTCTCCCGTTTCAGGCCGAGCATCACTTCCAACTGCCTGAATTGAAAGCTCTGAAACCCTGAGGCAGGCAACAGGTAATGCCTGAAATCGAGAAAGTCCAGGGGCGTCATGGTCTCGAGGATGTCAATCTGATCAACCAGGATCTTTTGGATCTTCACCACCCTGTCGAGCCGGGCAATAGCCGTTCCGAGATCCCGCTCCAGAACAACTCCCTCGCTGAAGAGCTTCATGACCGAGTCCAAGTCGTGAAGGATCTCTTTGAACCAAAGCTCGTAAACCTGGTGGACAATAATAAACAACATTTCGTCGTGAGCCGGTTGATCGAACTCCCCGCTTCTCAACTTTTGAGCATCGAGGATCTTGTTGAGTTGCAAATACTTGTCATAGTGCACTGAAGAAAGTTCTTTGTCCATGTCTTCGATTGATTTTCAGTTGATTTGAACCTTTAGAATTCCAGTTTTCGTAAATTTTTCAAGGCTCTTGCTAATTTAAGGGTTTTCGCACCGCTCTGAAAACAACAAGCACACAAATCTTTTGTAATTTGATCTCCGTTCTTTCGTAAATTCAACTTCGTTTTGTCGAACAAACTCAAACTACAGACATGAAAAAACTATTAAACTACCTGATACAGGGCCTGGTCTATATCGCTCCGTTGGGAATAACCGCCTATTTGGTTTATGCCTCCTTTACCCTGATCGACGGACTCTCTCAAAAATTGCTCACACGTTTCTTTGACGTTCAAATCCCTGGGTTGGGCTTTCTATCCCTGATCGCTTTCCTGATTTTCGTCGGCTTTTTGGGACGAACCATTATAGCCCGTCCGCTTAAACGTATCTTCAACGGAATCATCGATCGGATTCCACTGCTCAATTTCATCTATTCTGCCTTCAATGATCTTTTTTCAGCCTTCGCCGGCAAGGAAAAAAAATTCAATCATCCGGTTATCGTAAGGGTAAACCTGAATTCCGACCTCGAAAAACTGGGTTTTGTGACAGAAGAGAACCTGGACCTGATTGGGGAGAAGGATAAAGTCGCCGTGTATTTCCCCCATTCATATAATTTCTCGGGAGAGATGTTCATCGTTCCAAAATCGAATATTCGCACCCTGGACGTAAATTCCGGTGAAATGATGAAATTCATAGTTTCGGCCGGACTGGCAGGATGGGATAAAAATCACCTCGCGGGAAGGTAAACGACCTTTTTTGTTTCGAAGAAGTCCTCTTCGAAGTATTCTGATAGGGGATAGATTCTCGCTTTAGGAAAAGGTTTCAGCTCCTCCTGAAGATCGCCGCCCTTGAGGTAGAGAATACCATTGGTCAGTGGGTGCCTGCTTTCTTTTGAGAACTTGTTCCGGGTCCATTTGACAAAGTCAGACATGTTCGTCACTGCCCTGCTCACAACAAAGTCGAATTGGCCCTTTTGTTTCTCGGCCCTCCCATGGATTGCCTCAACATTCTCCAATCCGAGCTCACGGGCAACTTCCCTAACCACTTTGATCTTCTTTCCTATCGAATCGACCAGAACAAATTCAGTTTCCGGGAAAAGGATCGCCAAAGGGATTCCAGGAAATCCTCCGCCAGTCCCTATATCCAATACTCGTGAACCGGGCAGAAAGGGTTGAACTTTTGCTATGCCCAATGAATGCAGGACATGACGAAGATACAAAGCCTCGATGTCCTTGCGGGAGATCACATTGATCCTTTCGTTCCACTCGGCATACAAAGGCCCCAGCTGAGCAAATTGCTCCTTCTGTTTGCCGGAAAGATTTGAAAAAGAAGACAGTATGCAATCCATTGAACTTTTTATTTGTAAAAATACAACTAATCGTCAATTGGACAGAAAAGTAAGAATCGAAACACGAGGAAGCCTTCACAAATCAATACTAAAATTGTTAAAAAATTCCTCTCCCTTTTAAAAAACCCTTAGCTTTGCAGTGATGCAAATTAGATAACAAAATAAACAAAGATAATGCAAGGGATCAAGTTCGTAACAAGAGACAAAACCAACTTCATAAGAACCTTAAACAAACGGGTAAACAACTACTTCAAAGAGAATAACATTCAAAAAACGGGGAACTGGAAACTCTATCTCAAAGCGGTTTTCATGTTCAGCCTGTTCATTGTACCGCTAATCGTTCTGCTCACGGTTTCATTGCCCACCTGGGCCATGATTCTCTTGACCATTACCATGGGCGTCGGAATGGCCGGAGTGGGGATGAATATAATGCATGACGCCAACCACGAGTCTTTCTCAAGCAAGAAATGGGTGAATTCCCTCATGGGCAGCAGCATTTACATCCTGGCCGGAAACGTATACAACTGGAAGGTCCAGCACAATGTTCTGCACCATACCTATACCAATATCCAGGGATTGGATGAAGATATTGACGCGGGTCGTGTCATTCGTTTTTCAAAACACGCGAAGTGGATTCCAATGCACAAGTTCCAAAAGTTCTACTCGATTTTCCTTTATGGCCTTTTGACCATCAACTGGGCGATCACAACGGACTTCAAGCAGATGCGCAGCTATTTGAAGCGAAAGCTCTCCTATGGAAAGTTTCCAAACCCTGCCAAGGAATGGTCGGTTTTGGTCATTACCAAGGTCCTCTATTACAGCCTTTGGATCGTTCTTCCGATTCTCGTTATGGACATTCCCTGGTGGCAGGTTCTCATCGGGTTTTTCATTATGCACTATACAGCCGGAATGATCCTAAGCGTTATTTTCCAATTGGCCCACGTCATGCCAAACACCGAGATGCCTCAACCCAATGAGGAAGGGGTCATGGAACATACCTGGGCGATACACCAGCTTTACACGACTTCAAACTTCGCCATCAACAACAAGTTGGTTAATTTCTACACAGGTGGTTTGAATCACCAGGTGGAGCATCACATATTTCCTCACATTTCACATATCCATTACAAGAAGATCTCAGAAATCGTGAGAAATACGGCAAAGGAGTTCAATTTGCCTTACAACGAGTACAAAACCATGTTCGGTGCACTTGCTGATCATTTCAGGCAACTTGACACCCTTGGCAAGCACCCTGAATTCGCATAGTCTCATCAAAAATAAATTCAAAGAACAATGCCACAAGTAATGTCACTACCGCTATCTGACAGAATCAACAATCTGCCTGTATCACAAACTCTGGCCATGGCGGCCAAAGCAAGGGAGCTAAGGGAACAAGGAAAAGACATCATCAGCCTGAGCCTGGGTGAGCCTGATTTCAACACCCCGGACTTCATAAAGGATGCGGCAATCCAGGCTATCAATGAAAATTACAATTCATATACTCCGGTAAACGGATACGCAGAGCTTCGCGAAGCCGTCTGCCGAAAGTTCAAGCGTGACAACAACCTGGATTACAACATCAACCAGATCGTAGTTTCTACCGGAGCCAAACAATCGATTGCCAATGTGGCCATGGTGCTTCTCAATCCCGGGGACGAAGTGATTCTTCCCGCACCTTACTGGGTGAGCTATTCGGCAATAGCGACCCTTGCCGAGGCCAACTATGTTGAGATTCCCACCAGCATTGACACAGACTTTAAGATCACCCCGGAACAATTGGAAGCTGCGATAACTCCAAAAACCAAGATGATCTTTTTCAATTCTCCAAACAACCCAAGTGGGACGGTTTATACAGAGGATGAATACAGGGCGCTTGCGGAGGTTCTTGAAAAGCATCCGGGCATATACATCTTGTCGGACGAGATATACGAGCATATCAACTACGGAGCTCCAAATTTCAGCTTTGCAGCGATCGATAGCATGTACGACCGAACCATTACGGTCAACGGGGTAGCTAAAGCCTTCGCCATGACAGGTTGGAGGATTGGATACATCGGAGCTCCTGAATGGATTGCAAAAGCCTGCAACAAAATGCAGGGTCAAATCACCTCGGGGGCCAACTGCATCGCACAGCGCGCGACCATAACGGCGTTGGATGCTCCAGTCGAGAAGATCCAGTACATGGTTGACGAATTTCAAAAGCGAAGGGACCTCGTGCTTGAGCTGCTGGGAAAAATCGAAGGAATAAAGACCAATGTAGCCCAGGGCGCCTTCTACGTGTTCCCGGACGTTTCTTATTACTTCGGAAAGACCATTGACGGTCAAAAAGTCGAGAATGCATCTGATTTTGCCATGTTGCTGCTTGAAAAAGCCAATGTCGCCACGGTAACCGGAGACGCCTTCGGAGCACCCAATTGCATTCGAATCAGCTATGCCGCTTCACAGGAAGAGCTGAAAGAAGCAATCAGGAGAATTGCTGAGCTTCTTTCGTAACTTTTCTCAAGAGGATAACCTATGAGTTTCAGCGTTGGTTTCACCAGCCGATGGGCAGACTTTGACCCCAACAATCACATGCGTCACAGTGCATACAACGATTATGCTGCTGAGGCCCGGGTGAGAATGTTTAACGCCTATGGTCTATCCATGGTTGAATTCAACGAGTTGAACGTCGGTCCGGTGCTTTTTCGCGAGGAAACCAATTTCAGGAGAGAAATTCGGCTTAGTGAAGACATTAGAGTAGAGGTTTTTCTCAAAGGGATTTCAGAAAATGGGGAACGCTTCAGGTTTTATCACAAGATTTACAAGGAAGACGGCAGTCTTGCAGCCGAAATCGAAATTCTGGGAGCCTGGCTCGACCTGAAAACCCGGAAATTGACAAAGCCACCTCAGATTGTTCTAAAAGCTCTCGAGGACATTGAGCGAACCGAAGATTTCGAGACTATTCCATTGAAAAGATCGTAACGCGATACAAAAGGGCACCGTACACTTGAGTAATGAGTAAATCAATAGATCAACGCCAGTTCAAATTGATTGGATATCTGCTTATCCTGTTGATCCTGGGCGCTTGCAGCAATGAAAAGGTCGAGAAGTACGACCTGCTTCTAACGGGTGGATTCATAGTTGATGTCGCAAATGACACAATTCTTCAAAACAGTTGGATAGGAATACGAAATGATACCATCAAAGCCGTTTCTACTGACTTGAATCGTCCCTTGCCGGAATCCGAACAGGTCATTGATCTTGAGGGGCAATACGTGATGCCCGGGCTCTGGGACAATCACGTTCATCTTAGAGGAGGCGATACTCTTGTTGCAGAAAACAAAGAATTGCTCGATCTGTTTCTGGCCTATGGAGTCACAACGGTAAGAGATGCAGGAGGAGACATAAACGGCGAGGTCTTAAGTTGGAGGGATCAGATCGCTGCTAAGCAGCTCCTCGGGCCGAGAATCTTCAGTTCGGGACCTAAATTGGATGGCCCCAAGCCCGCATGGCCCGGATCGCTGAGCATCAACACTGAAGCAGACATAGAATGGGCACTCGACTCTCTGGAGACATTGGGAGTGGATTATGTGAAATTCTATGATGGAAGCCTGAATAAGGATCTCTTCTACAAAACCATAGAAAGAGCCGAGTCCCGGGGACTGAAAACAACGGGACATATGCCTTTGTCAGCGACAATCCGTGAGGCTGTAAAGGTGGGGCTTGATGGCAGCGAGCACATGTACTATGTGTTGAAATCCTGCTCACCCCTTGAAGACAGTCTCACGGCAAAAGAGGAAGGTTATGGCATGATGTCAGCTATTGCAAAAAGCTATAGTCCTGACCTGGCCAGAGACCTTTTCAAAGACTTGGCGAAGAACGATGTTTCGGTGACCCCGACGCTGCACATCTCCAGAACTTTGACAGATCTTCTTGAGACAGATCACTCCAATGACAGCTTGCGAAAGTATGTGGGTTCTGGCATTCAGGAGACGTATTCGATGCGCATCGAGCGGGCCAGAAGAGCAAAGAAGAATGGTTCGAACTCACGTGGGACCGTTTTGAATCGCAGCATGGAAATGATCCGCCCAATGCAGCAGGCTGGAATCATGATCCTAGCTGGTTCTGATTCCGGTGCTTTCAATTCATTTGTATATCCGGGATCATCTCTCATCGAGGAGCTCATCATGTTAGAACAAGCCGGGCTGAGCCCTGCCGAAGCCTTGGGCTGCTCAGTCATTAACGGACCGGCTTTCTTTGGTATTCAAGAGCACTACGGAGCAGTGTCGAATGACAAAGTCGCAGACCTCATCGTTCTGGAAGCCAATCCATTGGAATCTACTGAAAACCTGTTTAAATTGACCTTGCTGATTCGCCAGGGCCAGGTTTTTGATCGCTCAGCGCTAGTTAATGCGCTTAAGAAATAGGCAATTGCCAGCCTGTCGTCAACCTAGAGATTATCCAGACTGTAGAATGCGCCCTTGTTGGTCTTCCGGGCCATGGATTGCTTGACCACCAGGTAAGCAACCGCATTGAGATTGCGAAGTTCGCAAATCTGGGGTGAGAGCTTGGATTTCTCGTAAGCCTTTTCGGTATCCTGGTAGAGGTAATTCAGGTGATCCAGGGCTTTTTCAAGACGCTCGTCCGATCGAACGATGGCGACCAGATCACTCATGATGTATTGAATGGTTCTGCGGTTGTGCGAGATCAGAACGTTCTCCTTGGGCACCATAGTTCCTTCCTCATCCCATTCGGGGATATCCAAATGCTTCGAAAATTCAAGAGAGGATCGGTTCTCAATGATCTCATCTGCTATCCTGTTGCCAAAAACCAGGGCTTCGAGCAGGGAGTTTGAAGCCAGTCGATTTGCCCCGTGCAACCCGGTTCTGGAACACTCTCCACAAGCAAAGAGGTTTCGCACTGACGAATAGCCTTTCGAATCCGTCTCAATTCCACCCATCAGGTAGTGTTGTGCAGGAACCACGGGAATAAATTGGGTCGAAGGGTCTATGCCCAGGCTGAGACATTTATCCCGGATGTTGGGAAAGTGCTTTCCAAAGGCTTCTATGTCGAGATGCGTGCAGTCGAGAAAAACATGGCTGTCTCCTGAACGAATGAGCTCCGTGTTGATGGCCCTTGCCACAATGTCACGGGGTGCCAGTTCAGCCCGCTCATCAACCTTGAGCATGAAACGTTCACCTTCCTTATTCCTCAAATAGGCCCCAAAGCCACGAACGGCCTCAGAGATCAGAAATGACGGACTCACCCCAGGCTGGTAAAGTGCTGTCGGATGAAACTGAACAAACTCCATGTCCCGAATCCGGGCCTTGGCCCGATAGGCCATGGCGATTCCATCCCCCGTGGCAACCAATGGATTGGTCGTTGCCGCATAAACCTGACCGATGCCTCCTGTGGCCAGCACTACTGAAGTCGCCAAATAGGTATCAATCTTCTCCGTTTTCTGGTTGAGAATATAGGCCCCGAAACAAGAAGTTGTCTTTTGACGCTCTTCTTCAGGCAGGTGATGATCGGTGATCAGATCGATGGCAAAATGATAAGGCAGGACCTGAATGTTAGGCAGCATATCAACCTGTTCCAACAGAGTTTTTTCTACTTCAAATCCGGTTATGTCCTTATAGTGCAGGATACGATGGGCCGAATGCCCTCCTTCCTTTCCGAGATCGATTTCTCCTTCCGTCGTCTGATCGAAATCAGCTCCCCAGCTCATCAGCTGCTTCATACAATCGGGGGCCTTTTCTACGACCATGCGAACCACCTCCCTGTCACTTAGATGATCTCCGGCAATCATGGTATCCTCAATGTGGTCTTCGAAAGAGTCAAGCTGATCCCAAACGGCAGCGATTCC
>CBDUAY010000004.1:0-44874 GCA_965365245.1 uncultured Flavobacteriaceae bacterium
AAGCTTCGTGGAAAGATCCACATTTACTGTGGAGACATGGACAACTACTACCTGAACAATGCTGTTTATCTCATGGAAGATTTCCTGGAGAGCACCACGGATCCATACTACGACGGTGAAGTAGACTATGGTGACAGGGCCGAGCATTGCTGGAACGGAGACCAGGAGAATCCAAACCATATTTCACGCCTCAGGTACAACTCCATGTACGTGCCCAAGATCATGAAACGAATTGCAGAATCTGCTCCTGAAGGCGCCGACCTGACAAGCTGGAGATACAGGTAAAACTGTCGTATTTTGTATTATCTTTGTAGCCTAAACTTTGCCTTATGTATTTATTTATAAGTGGCGCTGAGATTTTTGTGATCCTCGTGATCATCGTAATGCTCTTTGGTGCCGACAAGCTGCCTGAATTGGCTCGCGGACTGGGCAAAGGAATGCAGCAGCTCAAAAATGCGACCAACGAGGTGAAGAAAGAAATCACGGAAAGCGCTAAAGCCCAAGGAATTGACGCCGATATTACCAAGGATATCGACAAGGAGGTTCGCAACATAAAGAATAAGGTCCAGGACAATATCGACGATCTTACCGGTCCGATTAAAAGGAATCTATAAATTGAGCCTTCTCGATAAAATCATTCGCTTTGACAAAGAGCTCATGGTTCAACTCAACAGCCTGGGTACAGAGTCGTGGGATCAGTTTTGGATCCTTGCTACCAACCAGCTGAGTTGGATTCCCCTATACCTAATATTCTTTTACCTCATTTTCAAATCATTGGGCTGGAAAAAGGGATTGGCCCTGGTTTTGTTGACCGCTGTGCTGATCACCTTCTCTGACCAATTCACGGTTTTTCTAAAAGACAGCTTTGAAAGGCTTCGTCCGAACAGGGACCCCTCTGTGAACACGATGATCCGCATCCTGAAAAACAATTCAAGCTTCAGTTTTGTGTCAGGACACGCGACTACCTCCATGGCTGTCAGCCTTCTCATGTTTTTGACCCTCAGAAAGAGCTTCCCCTACACCTGGCTGTTTTTCATATGGCCCATAATTTTCGCGTACAGCAGGATTTACATTGGCGTGCATTTTCCCATGGATGTTTTGTGCGGGGCCCTGCTGGGTGCAGGGATAGGGTATTTGTTCTATCGACTCAGCGTCAGCATGTTTGCCTACATGGATCGGCGCACTACACAGCCATGAGGTTGCAGCCGCGTATGTCGGAATGATCGAACCTTCCAACAATCTCGAAGGAAGAGTCTGCACCTGCTCTCCCGAGATCCTGGGTGGCAATGAAGCTGCAGGAATTGAAATTGGCCAGATCTATTACATTCACTCCTCCTGTTCTGTTGTTTCCTAAAAGGTTAAAAGGATCTTCCGGATCACGGATCAAAATCTTCATCCAGGGAGGACAATCGAAAATCCCGTTCCCTGAGGAATAAGCCTGAGACAACAGTTCTGTCATACCGTATTCTGAGTGTATGCGGTCCACTCCAAAACCGGCTTTCAGTTCCTTGTGAAGCTCCTCTCTCACCATTTCCCGGCGCCTACCTTTCATCCCACCGGTTTCCATGACTATTGTATTCTCGAGTTTGAAGTGTTTCAAAGCGATTAGATCCAACAGGGCATAACTCACTCCGAGCAAAAGAACCCTCTTCCCGGTGTGATCGAGCTCTGTGAGGTTCGAGGCGAGCTCCTCCATATTGTCCAGATAAAAACCACTGTACTCCGAACCGCTCAATTGGATCAGCTCATTGGCCATGTAAACCAGTGAAGAGCCCCCGCGTTCAAGGTAGCTGGGTAGCAGGGCGAGTATGATATAGTCCTTGGGAAGGCCATAAAAATGCTGGAATCCGAGTGTGAAGCTCCTCTGGTATACTGAGATATCCGAGACGAGGTGCCGGCTGGGAATGGATCCTGTTGTGCCGCTGCTTGTAAACACAGCCTCCACTTGTCGTGAAGAGGCCAGTATGTCTCTCGATTTGAAAAACTCGATGGGAAGAAAGGGGATTTGCTCGATACCGGTTATCTTGTCCGGCTTCCTGCCCAGTAACTCAACGAATTCCCGATATGTTGTGTTGCTGACAACCTGATGCTGGAATATTCGCATGCACATCTCTTCAAACTGCGCCTGATTGTCAATCGTAAAGATCTCAGAGAAATGCACTTTTCTTTTTTGAACAAAAGTAATTCAATTTTACGCAACCTATTGTCAAATGGGCATCTTACTTAGACAAGGCATATTATTTTGTGTTAAAAAATGGTTGTAAAAAGGATATTTTTCGTAATTTTTGTCGCTATTTTGTTCATATCATGTTCTGATGATTCTGAGGATTATCACTACGAGCTTTTGGAGACAGAAAGCGCAGTAGTGCCAGAGGAGTTTGAATTTGGTAAAATTTATGACATTACGATAAAATATATCGTGCCGGATGACTGTTATATTGCCAGTGATATTCTTTACGAATATGACGAAACAGCAAGGAACATAGCAGTAATCTCGTTGGTCGTCGACGAAAACAGCTGTGAGCCACTGGAAATTGAACAGGAGTTGACCGTTCGCGTTCACGCGTTACAGACAAGTCCTTATGTTTTCAGGTTCTGGCAGGGTGAAGATGACAACGGGGAACCCGTCTATCTAGTCGTAGAGGTTCCGGTAGTAACACAAAGTGATGAAAGCGCCAATGAGTCTAAAGAAACTCATATTAAAATGTAAAAAAGGAGATCTGATCGCACAGTCGGAGGTTTACCATTTGTTTGCCGGTAAGCTCTTTCCGATTTGCCTGAAGTACTCCAGGACCCATCAGGAAGCTGAGGACAATTTACAGGAGGCTTTTATCACCATTTTTAGAAAAATAGGTCAATTCCAGCACAAAGGTTCCTTTGAAGGCTGGATGAAGAGGATTGTGATCAACACTGTCCTGCAGACCTATCGACAAAAGAACGTGCTCAACCTCGTTGAAGAGAATTATCCGGAAGAGGTTGATGTCGAGGTCGACGAAAATGAGATCTCGCTGGAGTACCTGCTAAAGATCATTCAGGAATTGCCTGAAAGATATCGCATGGTATTCAATTTATATGTGTTGGACGGATATTCCCATAAGGAGATTTCGGTTCTCTTGGGAATAGCGGAAGGCACATCCAAGTCAAATCTTTCAAGGGCGAGGCTGATCCTTAAAGATAAGATAGAACTGAGCCAGCAACAGAAGAAAGCGGGACTGTTTTAATTTGATTGGCAATAGATGATCGAAAAGAAGAACATAGACCGAGTATTCCAGGAAAACCTTAAGGACCTGGAGATCGAACCCAGAAAACGGGTTTGGAACGGTATTGCTCAAGATCTAGCCAATTCATCCGACAGAAAAGTCATTCCACTCTGGAGACGATTTGGGGTAGCGGCATCCATTTCTCTTCTCATTGCATCCGCAGCCTTCTTTTATGTCAATTCAATTGATCAGACTCCTTTGGTTAATCAGGAAGTCAGCCAGGAACAGTCTCCACAAGAAGTCAATATCGAGCAACCGAAAACTCCTATTGACCCACAGGTGATCAATTCTGACGTCATATTGGCGCAGAATGAAGAGAAAGTACAGGAGCTGAGAAAAGCCGGGAAGCCCATTTTTGTCAAAAAGCCTTCGAACCAGGTCATAGTCACAACAAACAGCATATCCAGCGTCTATAAGAATATTGAAGATAAATATGTCGTCGATGAGGACGTCTTCCTGGAGGAAATGAATGCCTCCGAATCCATTACGGATCGGATTGCCAGCATTCCAACGAAAGAGAAGGAACCTGAGTTTACAGATAAAAAATGGTCTGTTGGACCCACCGTTGCACCTGTCTTTTACAATACCCTTCAAAGCGGCTCTCCGTTGAACACCGAGCTGTCTGACAACTCCAAAAGTTCAGACAACTCGCTTTCTGTCGGGGTCCGGGTAAACTACCAGCTTTCACAGAAATTGTTTATTCAATCGGGTATCAACCGCGTGGATTTGGCCTATAACACCAATGGCGTAAACGCCTTCATAACCTCCTCCAAAAACGGATACAACAATATAAATACCAGCAAGCCTGGCGTATATCTCACTCCCGGTCAAAATGCAACTTCCAGCGTCAAGGACCTGAATCGACCCGGGGTTAGCGGTGACATCAACCAATTCATGCAATACTACGAGCTCCCTATTGAGATGAAGTACAATCTTTACGACCGCAAGCTTGGACTGAACCTGGTCGGTGGATTCAGCACCATGATACTGTCTGATAATTCGGTCTCGTTCGTCTCCAATGACGGCATTACCGATTTGGGAGGCGCCAACAATTTGAATAGCTTGAATTTCAGTGGTAATGTTGGAGTGGATTTGGATTACAAGATCAGCAAAAGCTGGTACCTCAATGTTGCACCGATGTTCAAATATCAATTCAACACCTATTCGGGGGAGTCAGGTGACTTCAGACCTTATTACTTCGGTTTGTATTCGGGCTTGAACTACAAGTTCTGATTTGCCATTATCTTAGAAAAGCTGTTTCTCAGCCAAAATTCTTTAGCATTTTTCAAATTCTTAGGTCAAATACTGTTAATTTTACATTTCAGTAGATTTTCGAATAAACCTCAAAACTATTTACTATGGGATTAGTGGCAACTGACTTTGGAATAAAGGAAGTACTCGATGCATTGGGAATTAAAGAAGTCAATCCAGGGACCTCAACAGGCTCTGAGTGTTTTTCAAATGGAGAGCTTATCTCCTCTTATTCTCCGGTCGACGGACTGTTGATCGGCAAAGTGGCATCCACGACACAGGAGGATTATGAACGGGTCATGAAGACGGCTGAACAGGCCTTTTCGCATTGGAGAACCGTTCCTGCTCCTCAGCGGGGTGAAGTTGTCAGGCAGTTTGGAGACAAGCTCAGGGAACTAAAAGAACCCCTGGGCAAACTCGTCTCTTATGAAATGGGCAAAAGCCTCCAGGAAGGTCTTGGGGAAGTACAGGAAATGATAGACATCTGTGATTTTGCGGTGGGGCTGTCACGTCAATTGCACGGTTTGACCATGCATAGCGAGAGACCCGGTCACAGGATGTACGAGCAATATCACCCGCTCGGAGCTGTCGGAATTATTTCGGCCTTCAACTTCCCAGTGGCCGTATGGTCCTGGAACACTGCCCTGGCTTGGATATGCGGGGATGTCTGCGTCTGGAAGCCAAGCGAGAAAGCTCCTCTTTGCGGAATTGCCTGCCAAAACATAGCGGCCTCAGTTTTCAAATCGAACGGTCTGCCCGAAGGCATCAGCTCCCTGATCAACGGAGACTATCGCGTGGGTGAAATGATGACCACCGACAAGCGAATCCCCCTGGTATCTGCCACGGGTTCGATCCGTATGGGAAAGATTGTAGCACAGAAAGTTGCGGCTCGACTCGGCAAGTCTCTATTGGAACTGGGAGGCAACAATGCCATCATAGTAACTCCTGATGCGGATATCAAAATGACCGTTATAGGAGCCGTATTCGGAGCTGTGGGCACCGCAGGCCAGCGATGTACCTCAACGCGCAGGCTCATCATACACGAAAGCATTTACGACCAGGTCAAAAACGCGGTGAAAACCGCCTATTCTCAAATTCGCATAGGCAACCCGCTGGACGAGAACAATCATATGGGGCCATTGATCGACAAAGACGCTGTGGCGATGTATGAAAAAGCCCTGGAGAGCGTGGTTGATCAGGGAGGAAGCCTTCTTGTTGAAGGCGGAACCCTCAGCGGAGAAGGATATGAAAGCGGATGCTACGTTAAACCTGCTATCGCAGAGGCTGAAAACAGCTTTCAAATCGTCCAGGAAGAAACATTTGCTCCTATTCTTTACTTGCTGAAATACAAAGGAGAGGTTGAAAACGCCATCGCCATCCAAAACGGAGTGGTTCAGGGCCTCTCATCAGCTATTATGACCAACAATTTAAGGGAAGCTGAGCGATTCCTTTCTGCAGCAGGGTCGGATTGCGGTATCGCCAATGTGAACATTGGAACCTCCGGTGCAGAAATCGGGGGAGCTTTCGGTGGTGAAAAAGAAACGGGAGGAGGTCGCGAGTCTGGCTCAGACGCATGGAAAATATACATGAGAAGACAGACCAACACGATCAATTACACAGCTGATCTTCCCCTGGCTCAGGGAATCAAGTTCGATCTTTAGCAAAAAAAATCGCCCCGATTTCTCGGGGCGAAATCTGGTTGAAATAAATCAACCAAAATCAACTAACCAAACCTTATCTTTAACCTTTCGGTATATTTTGAATCCTTTACACTTACAACGACTCCAAATCTCGTTTGTTGTGTCATAAAATGAAAAGAAATATCTTTTCTAATTCTTGTTGCTAAACTGCTCGGGAAATTTTCTTGAGGGCCTTCCTTCCATCATGCAATCACGATTGCAAATTAAAGGCATTATTCAGGAAAACCTTCATAATCTATTGTTAAAATTTCCATTCGAAATTTTTATCCTTAAAGAACTTGTGTCGCTACACGACCATAACTTCAAAAACAACATTCGTGCCAAAACTTTGAGGGAAAAACTAAATTAATGTTAATGTTGCTTATATTATTTAGACGTTTAGACGCGTAAAAGAACGAATCCTTTCACAGCATTTCAGACAGGTTCCATGCAGGCATCAGATGCAATTTGATCGAATTGTTGCCTCGCGTCTCAATGGCTCAAATAAACAAGTGGAAGTTTTGAAAATTTTAACCCATTTCCTATACGAATCCGGGGGTTGAATTCGTTATAGAATGGAGTTTAGTTCTTTTAAACTTGTGCTATGAAAAAATTTCTTACAACCGTTATGGTATTATCGGCATTCGCCACTTTGAATGCCCAGTCTTATGAAGGAAAAGGAGACAGCAAGTTGAATGTGGGTTACGAGATATATGGGATCGGGCCGGGGGTAAAGGCGAGCTACGACTATGGTCTCAACGATTTGTTTTCTGTAGGTGCCGGTGCGAGCTATTACTTCGACAACGAAGATCAGGACTATTTCATCTACGCCCGAACCAATCTTCATTTGGGAATCGTTTGGGATCTTCC
The DNA here is from genome assembly GCA_965365245.1 of uncultured Flavobacteriaceae bacterium. Taxonomy (GTDB): domain Bacteria; phylum Bacteroidota; class Bacteroidia; order Flavobacteriales; family Flavobacteriaceae; genus Lutimonas. The sequence continues at coordinate 7,061 of CBDUAY010000004.1, forward strand.
CAGACGGCTCGATCTCTATCCGGGAGTGGAGTTGGGGTTCAAGTCAAGCAGTGAAGTCGGAATCACGGGTTACGTTGGGGTGAGGTATTGCATTAGCAAAAAGATGAGCCTGTTCGCAGAAATCGGCAATCACGGCGCGGCCGGCATCAGTTTTGATGTTTGATCAGGGTCTGTACTGGGTTTCCAGTTTCTTTACGCCCGTTACCTTGACATAGGACTCCGAACCACTGACCGCATACATGATCACAGCTTCGTCTTTTTCGAGCTCAAAGGGTATTTTGTTCCCCGTTTGAGGGGGCGCATTGCCATACTCCTCAAGCGGATCGCTACTCATAACCCTGCCAGGGGGTATGAATTCTGAGAGAGTCGCCTCAAGCACAAAATCATTTCCATTGAATTGAGGAACCACATCGAACTCCTTGTTCTGAAAGTAAATCTTAGAAAACGACAAATTCAAGGTGGTAGTAAAACCCGTTATTCTGATCGTGGTGCCACGTGTTCCTTGTTTGCCCCCAACCCAATGAAAATAGGTTTTTTCATCAATCGTGAAAGGGACCTTCTTCTGCACGACATTCGTTTTGCAACCGGAGCTCAAAGTAATGAGAAAAACAGCGAAAAGTAAACTCAGAACCTTTGAAGGTTTATTTAGAATAGTCATGAAAATTGGTTTAATACGCCCTTTCCTTTTTGCCTTCGTAGAAATTGACAAAGGCCCTGTTTACGACCCGCATTCCCCCGGGGGTCGGAAAATTCCCGGTGAAATACCAGTCACCCGTGTTGCCCGGGCATGCTTTGTGTAAATTGTCAATGGATTGAAAAATAATGTCGACTTCTGAGCTTATCTCATCGGTCTTCAACATTTCAGCAATTTTGTCCGATATCTGATCTGCAGAGAAAGGCGCATAGAATTCCTTGACGTAATTCTCCGGTGACGGATTGTCTTCATTCGCTTTGCACTTCTCATAAACATCATCGATCACATTGGACTGTCCGGTTTCCTTCAAAAGCTCGAGCGTGGCTTTGAAGGCGATGAACTCCTCGATGCGAGCCATGTCTATTCCATAGCAGTCTGGGTAACGGATTTGAGGCGCCGAAGAAACCACAATGATCTTCTTCGGACCCAACCTGTTGAGAATCTTTATGATGCTCTTTTTCAATGTGGTCCCCCTGACAATGCTGTCATCTATGATGACAAGATTATCCGTTGGTTTTACCACCCCATAGGTTACGTCATACACATGCGCCACAAGGTCATCTCTGCTCTGGTCGTCAGCGATGAACGTTCTCAATTTCGCGTCCTTTATTGCAATCTTTTCGATACGTGGGCGCACCGATAGGATTTCGTTCACTCGTTCGGCCGAGATGTTCCTGTTGCCTGTGAGAATAGTATTCACCTTGTGCTGATTGAGGTATTCCTCTGCTGCCTCCGTCATGCCGAAAAAAGACGTTTCCGCCGTATTCGGAATATAAGAGAAAACCGTATTCTTGATGTCGTGGTTAATGTGTTCCAAGACTTTCGGGAAAATGTACTTCCCGAGCATTTTCCTTTCATGATAGATCGAAGCGTCACTGCCTCTTGAGAAATAGATTCTCTCAAATGAACAAGCTTTTAGTGGGAGCTGGTCCATGACTTGCTCCATCGACACCTTTCCATCCTTCTTGATGATCAGAGCATGCGCGCGTTCAATCTCGTGAATTTCATCAAAGTTCACGTTGAAAACGGTCTGGATGACAGGTCTTTCGGAGGCCACTACAACCACCTCGTCATCCTGATAGTAAAAAGCAGGTCGTATTCCCGAGGGGTCGCGAAGGACAAATGCGTCTCCGTGTCCTATGAGTCCGGCCATGGCATATCCTCCATCCCAGTTTTTGGAGGCTCTTCTCAATATCTTCTGAATATTGAGCTCCTTGGCGATCAAAGGAGATGCCTCCTTCTTGGAAATGCCCTTCTGTTTAAACTTGTAGTACAGATCCAACACCTCATCGTCGAGAAAATGACCGATTTTCTCCATGACTGTAACCGTATCGGTGTTCTCCTTGGGATGCTGACCCAATTCGATAAGTTCCTTGAGAAGGTCTCCTGAGTTCGTCATATTGAAGTTTCCGGCGACAATCAGGTTCTTGTGCTTCCAGTTGTTCTGTCTCAAAAAAGGGTGTACGCTCTCAAGGCTGTTTTTGCCAAATGTGCCGTATCGGACGTGTCCCAGGTAAACGTTTCCCAGGTAAGGCAAATTCTCCTGTTGCCAGACAAGGTCATCCAGGCGATCGGGGTTGTTCTTGAAAACGCCCTTCAACCTTTTGTTGATCTTTCGGTAAATGTCCTGAATCGGTTGCTGGTCGTTCGACCTGACCCTGCTTATGTACCGAGTGCCCGGTTTGGTGTCAAACTTGATGCTCGCGAATCCTGCTCCATCCTGACCGCGGTTATGCTGCTTTTCCATGAGCAGGTACATCTTGTTGATGCCGTAGAATGCCGTACCGTACTTTTCCTTGTAGAATTCCAAAGGCTTGAGCAGCCTCACCATGGCTATTCCACATTCGTGTTTGATTGCATCACTCATTGCCCTCTAGCATGTTAATTCGTTAGTTCGATTTCAAACTGAGTCAGCTGCTTGAACTGTTTCAGCCTTCTACTTACTTCTTCCCGGCTCAGGTTGAGCATGCGCTCCACCCCAAATCTCTCCACGCAGAAAGAAGCAAAATTAGAGCCGTAGATTACCGCTCTCTTCATATTGTCAAATGAGATGTCATGTGTACTGGCCAGGTAGCCTATGAATCCCCCTGCAAACGTGTCTCCTGCACCGGTAGGGTCAAAAACCTCCTCCAGTGGCAGTGCGGGAGCGAAGAAAACGTCTCCATTGTTAAAGAGCAAGGCTCCGTGCTCGCCTTTTTTGATCACCACGTATTTTGGTCCCATCTCATGGATCTTCTCGGCCGCTTTCAACAGGGAATACTCTCCGCTAAGCTGCCTTGCCTCTTCGTCGTTAATCGTGATGACGTCTACTTTCTCTATCACCCTGGCCAACTGTTCAGGCGTATTGTCCATCCAAAAGTTCATGGTATCCAGAACAACCAGCTTCGGGCGCTCCGGAATTTGCTCGATCACGGCCATTTGAACATCTGGGTGCAGATTACCCAACATCAGGAAATCACAATCGATGAATTTTTCGGGAACTACCGGATTGAAGTCGGCCAGAACATTTAGGTCAGTAACAAGGGTTTCACGGTCATTGAGGTTGTAATCGTACTTTCCCTTCCAGTAGAATGTCTTTCCTTCCTCCTGGATATCAATCCCTGAGATGTCTATATTTCTCTCTTTGAAAATCTCCAGGTAGGTCTTGGGAAAATCACCTCCGATGACTGAAATGATCCCTGACTCGGTGTTAAAATAGGAAGCTGACAACCCGATGAAGGTAGCAGCTCCTCCAAGAATGCGGTCCGATTTTCCAAAAGGGGTTTCGATGTCGTCAAAAGCAACGGTTCCAACGATCAAAAGATTTCCCATAAGGTCACAATTATTGGTTATTTTTGCAAAAATAAGTTTAAAAAATGAGTATTAAGGAGATACAGGAAGAAATTATCGAGGAGTTCGACATGTTCGAAGACTGGATGCAACGTTACGAATACATCATAGAATCAGGGAAATCACTGCCACAAATCGACCCAAAATACAAGACAGATGACGCTCTGATCAAGGGCTGTCAATCCCAGGTTTGGCTTCATGGAGACTTCTCTGAGGGAAAGCTGTCTTTCACGGCCGATAGCGACGCCATTCTCACCAAAGGGATCATTTCTTTGTTGCTGCGCGTGTATTCAGATCAAAACCCAAAAGACATCCTGGATGCAGATCCGTTTTTTATTGACCAGATCGGATTGAAGGAACACCTTTCTCCCACCCGAGCTAACGGATTGTTGTCTATGGTCAAGCAGATCAAGTTGCTCGCCCTGGCCCAACAGGCCAAGCTGAGCTGAGATTTTGGAGGTTTTGAACGATTTTGACAGTACGATCTATTGACTTATCTTTGCTCTTATTTAGAATCATTTTAAAAAAGATGGACGAAAAAGTAAAGGAAGATCTGGGTGAGAAGATCGTCGAGACCGTAAAGACAATTTACGATCCTGAGATTCCTGTTGACATATACGAGCTGGGGCTGATTTATGACGTTTTCGTAAATGAAAACATGGACGTCAAGATTCTGATGACCCTCACCTCGCCGAATTGCCCGGTAGCCGAAACGTTACCGATGGAAGTCGAAGAAAAGGTGAGATCCATTGATGAGGTGAACAGTGCCGAAGTCGAGATCACCTTTGACCCTGCATGGTCTCAGGACATGATGAGCGAAGAAGCCAAGCTCGAACTGGGCTTCTTGTAATACAATTGAAAATGGCTGGAGAGATTGTCAACAGAGTGGCTGCCAGCAAGCTGGTAACGATTGACCTGGAAGATTTCTATCCTCCCGGAGAACGTGTGGTTATTGACCTCAAAGAATGGCTTTTTGAAGGCCTCGTTCTGAGGGAAAAAGACTTTAGGAGCGCGGTTTCATCCCATGACTGGTCGATTTATGAAGGGAAATATGCTGCTGTTCTTTGTTCTACAGATGCAATCATTCCATCATGGGCGTATTTGCTTGTCACAATTTCACTCGCTCCCTATGCCAGAAAGATTGTTGTGGGTTCACTCGAACTCCTGGAATCGCAACTCTATGAATCCATCATAGAATCTCTGCCTCTGGACCCCTACAAAGATCGGCCCGTGATCATCAAGGGCTGCTCTGAAAAAAACATTCCGGAAACTGCTTATGCCTCACTTGTTGCCCGACTTCTTCCGGTGACGAGTTCCCTAATGTACGGAGAGGCCTGCTCAAGCGTTCCCCTTTACAAGAAAAAGAAGTCTGAATAGAATTCGCTTAATTCTTTGAATTGCTTATTTTTGCGCCTTTAATAATCAATACACAACCCCCTATGAAACGTATTTTATTATTCATGTTCCTGATCCTTGGTGTTTCTTTTGCCGAGGCCCAAACCAAAGAGGAGCTCGAAGCCCTTAAAACAGAAAAAAAAGACTCGATCGATGCCCTGCAATCCAAAGTTGATGCCTTGCAGGCTGAAATTGACGCCCTGCCCGGTTGGAGACTTCGGGCCACCGGAACCATCGGAGGAAGCGTTTCCGGTTTCAACAACTGGTATGCCAAAGACAAACCCAACGCATCTGTAGGGAACTTCGGTGTTAACGTATTTGGTTTCGCCGACCTAATTCAGGACAAGTTCTTTTGGAAGAATGCGATGAACATCAACATCGGCTGGGTTAAGTTCGATGACAGAGATGACGATTCTGACAGTGATGACTATGAAGTGGCCAATGACATCTTCAACCTTTCGTCTTTGTACGGGCGCAAACTGAGTGATAAATTCGCAATTTCCGGTTTGATGGAATATCGTTCGACATTGGTCAACAATTTCAACAACCCGGGCTTTCTTGATCTCGGTGTCGGTGGTACCTGGACTCCATTGAGCGAACTTGTGGTTGTCATTCATCCGGCGAACTACAACTTTGTTTTCAGCGATGGAGACTCCCAGTACGACTCGTCTTTTGGTGCGAAGGTTGTTGCTGACTACACGAAAAAATTCGGAGGCCTCAACGTCAAGTCAAACCTTTCGGTTTTTCTGAGCTATGAAGGGTCGGAGCTGTCCAATTACACTTGGACAAACTCTTTCAGCTACACGATTTGGAAATCGATTGGTGTCGGATTCGATTTCGGTTTGAGAAAGAATCACCAGGAAGCGCTTAATTTTGCCTTGATTGATGATCCGGACGCTACGTTTGACACTGCTGACAACGACCTGCAATCATTCTGGCTCCTGGGACTGAACATCAACCTCGATTAAGCTTATCCAGAAACGGACATCTTACAATAGCCTGAAAAAGGAATATTTTTGATACTTTAGCCCTAACGCAGAGCCTATGACACTCTTGATCCTTTATGGGGTAATATCAATCTTGTTCTCGTTCCTGTGCTCAATTCTGGAAGCCGTTCTGCTCAGTGTAACTCCAACCTTCATAACTGTCAAGCTCAATGAAGAAAAGAGCTATGCCGAGGACCTGAAAAAGCTGAAAGAGAACATTGATCAGCCCCTGATCACGATCCTCACAGTCAACACTGTTGCTCATACCGTTGGGGCTATCCTGGTGGGAGTGCAAGCAGAAAAGACCTTTGGTTCCGGAAACAATGCCGTGGGAATCGTGTCTGCGATCATGACTCTTTTGATTCTCGTGCTTTCTGAGATCATCCCTAAATCAATCGGCGCCAATTACTGGCGTCAACTGGCCAATTTTGCCTCAAAAGCGATCTTGATCCTCATGTTTCCGCTCAAGGTGACAGGAATACTTTGGATGCTTCAACAAACAACGAGGCTTATTGGAAAGGGTTCGCATCACAAGAATTTGAGTCGTGAGGACTTTCATGCCATGACCGATCTGGCCCAGGAAGAAGGCGTTTTCCAGGAATCTGAGAGTGTGGTCATCAAGAATATCATTGACTTTAAAAAAATGGTCGCCAAAGACATTATGACGCCGAGAACAGTCATAAAGATGGCCCATGAGCAAACTACGATTCGCCAGTTCTACGATCGCAACCCCAAGCTGAAATTCTCAAGGATTCCTATCTACAAGGACTCTCCAGATGACATTTCGGGCTATTTTCTGAAAGACCAGCTCTTCGAATCGATCATCAACGGACTGGGCAATAAGACGCTAAATACCATTTCGCGTGAGATCTATGTCGCAGAGCGCATAACCCCTATCAAAACCCTTTTCGAGAACCTGATAGACCGTCAGGAGCACATTGCTCTGGTTGTTGACGAATACGGTTCTGTCAGTGGAATCGTAACCCAGGAAGACATCATCGAAACGCTTCTCGGCCTGGAAATCGTCGACGAGAGCGATAGCCATGAAGATCTGCAGGTACTCGCCAGGAAACTGTGGAAAATCAGAGCGAAAAGGCACGGCATTCTGGACAATGACGATTCAGATGATCAACCCTCCTCTTGATATTCCTGGTATAGAAAATCGTTATATGGAAAACGGGTAATGTGGATTTTTTTCACTTCCTCGAAGACAAGTGACTTGAATTCATCGAGATTTTCTTTTTTCAGTGCGGAAATGAACACGCACTTTTGATTCATTTTCGCGTACCAGGTCTTCTTCCAGTCTTCCAGCGTATAGTGTTCCTTGGTCCTTTCAGTCGTCAGGTCGTCATGATCAATCTCCTGATGCGTGAATTGATCGATCTTATTGAAAACCATGATCGTAGGTTTCTGATTCCTCTCTTCTTTGGGGGTGATCTCTTCAATGATGCTGTTGACCGAATCGATGTGGTCCTCGAAATTCGAATGAGAAATATCCACAACATGCAGCAACAAATCCGCTTCTCTCACCTCATCAAGGGTCGATTTGAAAGACTCAACGAGCTGGGTTGGAAGCTTCCTAATAAAACCAACCGTATCAGTGAGCAGAAAAGGAATGTTCTTGACAACCACCTTTCTCACCGTGGTGTCGAGCGTGGCAAACAACTTGTTCTCGGCAAAAACATCACTTTTGCTGATCACATTCATCAATGTTGACTTCCCTACATTGGTGTATCCCACCAACGCAACGCGAACCATTTTTCCACGATTCTTTCGCTGAACAGACATCTGACGATCAATCTTCGCCAGTTTCTTTTTCAAAAGGGTGATTTTGTCCCTGATGATCCTCCTGTCGGTCTCGATTTCCGTTTCACCAGGACCACGGAGTCCGATACCTCCTTTTTGGCGCTCGAGGTGCGTCCACATCCGGGTCAGCCTGGGCAGCAGGTACTGGCACTGGGCAAGTTCCACCTGGGTACGGGCGTATGAGGTCTGTGCTCGTTGGGCGAATATGTCGAGGATGAGGTTCGTCCTATCCAACACCTTGCAATCCAGGAATTTCTCAATATTCCTCAATTGGGCCGGATTCAATTCGTCATCAAAAATAACTGTATCGATTTTATGCTCCTTGATAAACTCCCTGACTTCTTCCAACTTACCGCTGCCAATAAAAGTCTTGGGGTTAGGATACTCCAGCTTCTGGGTGAATCTCTTCTCAACCTCTCCCCCGGCGGTGTAGGTCAGGAATTCAAGCTCATCGAGGTACTCCCGGCTCTTTTCCTCATCCTGCTCCTTGGTTATCACTCCGACGAGAACAACCTTCTCAATACTGGCATCTCTTTTTTCGATCATGGGGCAAATTTACGATCCTTTTTTACATTTCGTGATTCCTTTCCTATTTTTGAAACTCCGAATCCAAGATGAACAACACTCAAACCATAGCTTTCTACAATCTCGAGAATCTCTTTGATCCCGAAGATGCAGAACACACGCGAGACAGCAACTTCACACCTGGAGGCCTATACCGTTGGAATCGTGATAAGTACAGGCGAAAAATAGACAACCTCGGGAAGGTCATTTCTCATATTGGTCCAGATCATGCTCAAAACCCACCCGTAATCGTGGGTGTGTGCGAAGTTGAGAATCATTCCTGCCTGCAGGATCTGGTTAACTGTGATGCCCTCAGCAAGTACAATTACGGTTTCGTCCATTTTGATTCTAATGACCGAAGGGGGCTCGACACAGCTTTTCTATACAGAGAAAAGCATTTCAAGCTAATTAATTCCGAGGCATTCAGCACCCAAGTCGAAGGTCGAATGGGAATGGAACCAACAAGGGATATCCTGCATATTGAGGGTATTCTCTTTGACCAACCCATGCACATTCTGATAAATCACTGGCCTTCAAGACTTCAGGGTTCGAGATCGACACGAAACAAGAGAAGGGCCCTTGCCAGAGAACTGGGTAGAATTGTCGATTCGATCTATCGTAAAGATCCGGCTTCGAAAATACTGATTGCCGGGGATTTCAATGATCAGCCCAAAGATTATAGTTTGCGCAACGACTTCGTTTACGATTTTTTCAATGCCTTCGAACAAAACAATCTCGGGCCCGGAACCGTGCGTTTCAAAAACAAATGGGTCGTCTTTGACCAGATACTGCTCGATCAGAACCTGCTCAAAAGCGACGACGTGACCTACATCGCAGCAGGCATATACAACCCTCCCTATTTGATTGAATCCAAAGGCAGGCACAAAGGGAGTCCAAAGCGAAGCTTTCGGGGCAGGCATTTCCAAGATGGATACAGCGATCATTTCCCGGTTTACACTGTTTTCGATTTTCATTGCTGAAATCGGCCCCTAATCAGAACATTGTCCAGATCGTAGTTGGTTGAAGGCCCCGGGTCACCTCCCAGGTATCGGAATGCCACTCTAATGATTCCATTTACACAATCGAGACTGATTTCTCCCGATGATATGAATTTCTCATTGGAGCCGTCTGCACTTCCTTCTGAAATTCTTGCAGGAAGCCTTTGCCAGGTAGCCTCAACCGGATCGTCCAAATAATCTGTGCTGATCCACACGCTCAAAAGATGGCCCTCGTTGAAAGTTGCCCGGGTGTCGAATGACAACCACTCTTCCTGGGTCATGTCCAAGTCAATTGCGGGGCTGATCAGCCATGCCTCCATTGTACTTTCGCGGCTACCATATGCTGATACACGAACAAAAGTGTTGTCATTTTCACTTCTCTTGACAAATCTGCCATTATCGAAATGAATATTGACATTGCTCCATCCAAGCTTTTCGAGATCTCTTGTGTATTGAATGCCTTCAAAGTTCTCATAAAACAGGGTCTCCTCAGACAAATCTTGTCGATTCTCCTGATTTCCGGATTCGCCAAATTTTTCGCATTCTAAAAACTCCTCATCACACCGAGACTCACTTTCCATTTTCAAATCATCCGGATCGTTCACTACTAGGGCCATTTGATTTTCATATTCACGCACGAGCAGTCCTTCCACAGTGAAAATCGACTCGGGAAGTGTTTCGAACTTGAAATCTGCGTAGACGCTGGTGCTCAAAAAAAGTGGTGCTGGATCACCGCATATTGCTAAGGGTCTAAGTGCATTATAGGCATCATGGGGTTCAGCTGCATATGTCTTTCCAAGGTCTTCACGTTGAAATTGCACCCCTTTTAATCTCACCCTCGTGTTTATGTGACTCTCACTCAGCTTTGACGCTTCAACTGTTTCTATATGCGGATCCTGCTTTTTGCCTGTTCGAACCAGAAAACGATCTAAAAGGGACTCCGGTATGGCCTCTACACGATCCCTGTTGCGATAACCCAGGGAAAAAGAACCGTTGTCCCCAAAAAGGCTTAAACCAGCCACGTTGACATAAAGCATTGAACCATATGGGTATCTTGTATAGGAGGATCGAAGATCTACCAAAATTGACAGCCCTCTAATATCGGGTGCTTCAATGTCCTGGACGATCAGGCGCTTATAAAAATTTCCCGCTTCGTCGCTTGAAACCACAATGACCTCAACCCACATTTCTGTAGCTTCTGAAAAGGTGTATGTCTCATCTCCACTTTGGAGGTAGGTATTGATCAAAACAGAAAGATTCGTGTTCGCGGAAATTCCGACATCTGGTTCCTCAATTTGCACAGCCTCGAAACTCATCTCGGGAATACAGGCATGCATTGAGAACAGAAAAAACAGGAACAGGTATTTGAGCTTCATATTGATCAATAGTTATTTGAATTTGGGTTTACTTTTATTGGGTTCTCACGTATACTGAAGTGAAAAATGTCGTTCCGTAGCCATACCAATATTTGGGGGCAAACAAGGGGAATTCTCGGGATCTGTCCTCCAAGAGTGCCTCGTAGTTGGCGTTTCGGGATTGCTCATAGCCTCCCGTTTTGTGAACTGCATTTAAAACATTTCCTACCGAGATAAAAAAACCGAGGTAAGTCTTCTTGATTTTCCAGGACTTTCCACCAACCAGATTGACTACATTGAAATCCGGTAGTCGCTCCTGGCTCAATAAATCACTTGCAACAGATTCGTCGTATCCGCGAATCAAAAACCCCTCGGGATCGGTATAAAAGTTTTTTGTCCTTGTTACCGGAGCCACCTGAATAAAAGACTTTCTAAAGCTGTTGAAGGAGATTCCCAGCCACCAATAATCCGGATCTGAATACTCCAAACCAATTGAAAACGCTTCCTGGGGGCCATTGGGAACTCGATATCCTCTGAGAGAGGCTGGGCCATAGAACACAGGTTCGTCCAGGTCGTCAGAAGTCAGGTAGAGTTCCGGGTTCTCTGTGAAATAGGCAATACCCATGGCAGCGGCACCTTTCAACTTGAATCCGTCTGTTATTGTGCATTGTAAACCCAGTTCTGCACCCATGCTCAGACTGCCTATCCCAGTTCTAACTTCCTGGACAAAAGCACTTGTTCCCGAGTCATCCAGTCCGATGAGGCCATCTGCATAGTAAAAATTCACTCTACTCTCCCCTTTGATGGCTGACAGATAGGTCCCAAGGCTCATTTGTATTCTTGGCATTCTCATTCGATAGACAAAATCAGCACCATACAAACTGCTCTCCCCCAAACCGATTACGGGGTCATGGTTCTCACGCAGATTTGAATAAGCGTCTTTTATAACCGGAGGTTGCGTCATCAAGGCTCCTGAAATTTGAACCATATGTCTTCCGCTAATCTTAAAGGTATATCCTGCTTTCAGATTGAAAGTGCTAAAATTCAGTGCGTGCCCTTTTCCATAGGAGGCGCTTCCCGGAAAGGATCCGTTTTCAAACAAGCCCGTCCGTCGGTAGTTTCGACTCCCAAGTCCAAACGCGATAAAAGCCTCTTCTTTCCTTCCCGTATGATCCAATCTCATAAACGCTGATAAATCTGTTGCGTCTATTTTGTAGTTGTACTTGAATCGCTCCTTTTCAACTACTATTCTATTGGGATTTCGCAGGTCGCTCTGCGCTTCATGGATCCCTGTTTCAAAAGGATCTACGTCAAGATATCCGCTCCCTCCCAGCAGGTCAAGCATATATGCATAACGTTTTGAACTGAGCATCTTACCCCAAAGCGCGAAACGCAGATGTAGCTTCGCTCCCAACTGTCGAAAGATTTCACCCTGAAAGGAAATCGAGGAATTCTCAACGCGATCCTCGTATTGGGCATAAATCGAGTTTCCTGTTGTCTGTGCGTTCTGATTTGAACGATACAATTCATCCCAGTTAATTTGACCGCTGTTCAAAAAGTCTTGTCCTGCCAGGAATGCCCCTGCAAAGTCTTTATTTGACTTATTTCTGAGGAAATAGGATGGGAGACTCTGATAATAGGACGGGTCGGGATTCACTCCGCCACCAACGATAACATCGGTATTCTGTAATCGTCTTGACCCGCCATAATCGAGGCGACTTTTTCCAGAACTTCCCCATTGACAGGTCAAATGAGCCCCCAGGATCACATCGGGTTTCATATTCCACTTGTAGTTGACCTGAATAATTGGTTCCAGGGACCTCTTTAATCTTGCATTTCTTTTGACCCCACCCTGATACCCCCAGTTTGGGTTGTATCTTGAGTCCTTCAGGCCGAAGACCTCGTCTGTAATAGCTGAGGCGGTACCTCGGCTGTTTTGCGCCAGGATCCCGGTTATATTGACAAAGTGATTCCCGGGAAACTGCTTGTCCGCAGAACAGAGAAAGGAATAGGCTTCATAGGGTGTGCCAAGTCTATACCCTTCCTCAGCAAAACGCATTGAAGCCGAGATGTTTACCTTCCAATGCCGTTTTAACCAGGGGCTTCCGTAGGTCATCATCCATCGAGTTCCATAGGTCCTGTTGGATGCAGCAACCGACCATTTGAATCCGTTATTGTAAAGCCTTGCCAGACTGTTGATGTTTACAGTTCCTCCCATTTTTCCCATGTAAAAGTCCCAAGGTAAAATACCCTGTACGATCTCCTGGTTTCTCAGGGCATCGTTCAACCCTCCCCAGTTCGACCAGTTCGCGCGTCCGTCATCCATCTTGTTCATCGGAACTCCATTGAGGAGCACAGACCTTTGCTCAGAACCCAAACTCCTTCGCTTGAAGAACACCTGGCTGAAATCAAATGATACCGCCCGGGTGAATGCATCTCTTGAAGCATCCAAAATGCCTGTCACTAAGTTCGATTCCATGTTCTCATCGAGCTCCCTTTCATAGATCGTGTTTTGCTCCTGGGACGCTGCCGTCAAACAGCTTATCCATGTCAAAACCTGAATAAATCTCAGCCCCATCCCGATGAACTTTGTATCCTTTTTATGGGCTGACAATCCCGAGGTCAACACCCGACGAAACAATTCCGAACTCATGTTTACCTCTGGACAAAATGGGTACAAATTCTCAAGGAGCGAGATGTCATGAAGTGGTTTCTTATAAGTTTGATCCTTTTGTCTCAAAGTCTTTTATCACAAGACATCGAGTCGAGCCGAAGAATCATCGCATTTTACAACCTCGAAAACCTTTTTGACACGATCGATGATCCGGACACCTATGATGAAGATTACACCCCATCGGGTAAACTCAACTACACCTCATTTGATTACAGGAGGAAACTGAGAAAACTTTCATCAATCATCTGCGAAATTGGCAGTAACAGAAGTGATTCTGGACCTCATATCCTCGCTGTTTCGGAGGTGGAAAACAGGAAGGTTCTAGAAGATCTCATATCCCAGCCGGAACTCGACTCGCTGTCGTATGCGATTGTCCATGTGGACTCCCCTGATCTGAGGGGAATTGATGTGGCCCTGATCTACCGGGAAGACATGTTTTTTCCACTTACCCATGAATCTTTCGAGATTCGTTTATGGGACGATTCCGGTCAGCGGGTCTTCACACGTGATGTTTTATGGGTCCATGGCATCCTGGATGCCGAGGAAATTCATCTGCTCGTCAATCATTGGCCTTCACGCAGGGGAGGCGTGTCGCGCTCTTCCTCAAAGCGAATGAAAGCTGCGTATGTAAACAAAAAAATCATCGAACGAATAAGGGAGCAACAGTCCAACGCCAAAATCCTCATCCTGGGCGATTTCAATGATGATCCCACAGATAAAAGCCTGGTCCAAGGGCTTGGTGCTCAATCCTACAAGTGTTTGGATACAATGGGTTTTTTCAGTCCGATGATACGCTTGTTTAAAAAAGGCTACAATACCATGGCGTATCGTGACCAGATCCATCTATTTGATCAGATCCTGCTGAGCAGCAATTTTGTCAATTCAAAACCCCTGGGTGGGTTCAAGTTTCGTAAAGCAGGTATTTACAACCCTTCAAGGCTCTACGTCCGCGAGGGAAAATACAAAGGCTATCCTCATCGAAGTTTTCAAAATGGCAAGTACGCCGGTGGATACAGCGATCATTTTCCGGTTTACGTGGAGCTTTCAAAGAATTGATCAGGAGTGATCATTCGAGAGGAATATCCACGACCTCAACTATTTTATTGTTGTCATAGACCACCTTGGTCTTTTTGTCAAAATAGTAGTAAAACCAGGTTCCAACCTTGACCCCATGGTCGTAAGTGGCAATGCATTTGCGGTTGCCATTCTCATAATAACTCTCCCAGGAAGCGTGGAGCTGATTATCCTTGGTGAGAAATCCATGTTGCATAATCTGTCCGTTGTCGTAGTAAACCGTAACCTCAAACAGGTCTCCTATGGGCTCTATTTTCTGATTCTTTTTCTCTTGAGCTGAAACTGAGAGACAGAGGGCTAGCGCGGCGAGGAAGACGGTCAGTTTCTTCATAATTTCAGATTTAGGTTTTTCTCGTTGAATTCATTAGCTTGTACTTCCCAAAATTAAACGGTTTTCACCTGGAAAAGAATGATTTCGGTCACTTTGAGCCTTTTTAGCGGAAGATACAGGAAGCTTTTCCTGGCCTTTCTCCTTTACATAGCTTCATACTCGGTTTTCGCGCAGGATGATGAATGGATCGATTTTATTGTTGAAAAGGACACCAGCGTGCTCTCCGTTTCCCTGGACCTTAAGTATTACGTGCAGAAGCCGAACTACAAGAATTTGCTCATCGTCGGAACCCAATTCGAGCCCTGCATGAAGAACGGTTTTCCCGTTCCCGATTCTCTTGACGGAGTATTCTCCTTTTCGGATTCTACAGCAGCTGTAATGAATAGGGTTACGCGCAATGAACTGGTTGGAATCCTGACCTACAAGTGTCTGGCTTTTGACATCTATTACGTCAAAGATACTGTGGGTGTCAGAGACAGCCTGGAAACGATGATGCAGAGAGGCTTTGAAAACTCAGAATTGTACCTGACACTGAAGCAGGACAGAATGTGGGAATATTATTTTAAGAATCTCCTGCCGGACAACATAACAGAAGAGTTTTTGATCGACCATGAGTACCTGAATGATTTGGTGCTGCGAGGAGACGACCTCCAGGGATTGAGAAAAGTCAGGCACTGGATCTATTTCAACAAGCTCAAACAGCGGCTCAAGATGACAGAAAAGCTCGAATCGCTGAAATTCTCCATTGACTCTATCAAGTACCGTCGCGAAAGCAAATACCCCTATGAGCTCCAAGTTTCACGCATGGATTCGATCACGCCGAGTAAAATCTCGGAACTCACCACATTGATGAAGATTTTGAGCGAGGTTTACAAGGCACAGTACGATGGATGGGGAACAGAACTCATACCCAAAGAGTGAAGGAGTTCAATCTGAGAAAAGCTGAAAAACGATTTGCTCAATTCTCGAAACCCGGATTATTTCTATCTCAAAATCACTTCTTGAGATCTTGTTGAACTTTGAGAGCACTATTTTGTTGAAGCCCAATTTCTCCGCCTCAGAAATTCGCTGTTCAATGCGGCTTACGGCGCGAATCTCGCCTGAAAGACCCATCTCAGCCGCAAAACACACATCCTGAGGTATGGCTTCGTCCCGGGTTGAGGACAGAACGGCACAGACTACGGCAAGATCAATCGCCGGGTCCTCGACTTTCAAGCCTCCTGCGATATTTAGAAAGACGTCCTTCGCGCCAAGGCGAAATCCCGCTTTTTTCTCCAAAACTGCAAGCAGCATATTCAGTCGTTTGATGTTAAAGCCTGTCGATGATCTTTGGGGCGTTCCGTAAACGGCCGTACTGACCAGGGCCTGAACTTCGATCATAAGTGGCCTCATCCCCTCCAGGGTCGCTGAGATAGCAATTCCGGTAAGTCCTTCGTCCTTGTCGGAAATCAGAATTTCCGATGGGTTGCTCACTTCTCTCAAACCGTTGTTCTGCATTTCATAGATCCCAAGTTCAGCGGTTGATCCAAACCTGTTTTTCTGGGCCCTGAGGATCCTGTACGTGTGGTTTCGATCTCCTTCGAATTGAAGAACGACATCGACCATGTGCTCCAGGATCTTTGGCCCGGCGATAGCCCCCTCTTTGGTGATGTGACCTACAAGCACCACAGGGGTATTGGTTTCTTTCGCATACTTGATCAGTTCTGCCGCAGACTCTCTGATTTGTGAAATGCTTCCCGGGGAGGCCTCAATGGTCTCTGTGTGCAAGGTTTGTATGGAATCAATGATGACCACCTCCGGTTCGATCTCGGTGATCATTGAAAATATGTTCTGGGTTTTTGTCTCAGTAAGCACCAGGCAATTGTCATTGGACTGATCAATACGCGAAGCTCGCATTTTGATCTGAGACTGGCTTTCCTCGCCGGAAACATAGAGAACCCGGTGATTCATGCCAAGAGCAATTTGCAAGAGCAGGGTTGACTTTCCAATTCCCGGTTCCCCACCGAGCAGGACCACTGAACCTTTGACCAGACCCCCTCCCAGCGTGCGGTCCAGCTCATGGTTGATTGTGCTCAATCGTTCTTCAGTGCCTGACTCAATGTCTTTGATTGGGAGGGCCTTGCTCACCTTTCTCGGGCCCCTTGGTTTGTCCCATTGGCGTTTCTCCTCCTTCTGAATAACCTCTTCCACTATGGTGTTCCATTGGTGACACGAGGTGCATTTACCCGTCCATTTGGCAAATTGGGCGCCACAATTCTGGCAGAAAAATGTTGTTTTGGCCTTGGCCATCGTTTTGAATTTCTAGGATTTCTCGGGCTCGTATCGGCACAGGCTGAGGTCTTTCCCGTCAAAGACCGCATAGGTGAAATGCGTGATCCAGTCCCCCGTATTGATATAGGTGCTGTTCTCCCCAACATTGATCTCCATAGGCAGGTGCCTGTGACCAAAAAGGAAGTAATCATAGTGCTTGGCTTCCAGCTTTCTTCTCGCGTACTGAACCAGCCATTCTTTGTCCTCTCCGAGGAATATTACGTCCTCCTGACCGCTGATCAGCTTGTTCTTCGTCGAAAGATACTGAGCGAGCCTGACCCCGATATCAGGATGAAGCCACCGGTACAACCATTTGGAAAAAGGGTGAGCAAACACTTTTTTCATTCTCTTATACCCCTTGTCGCCCGGGCCCAGCCCGTCACCGTGCCCGATCAGGAAATGCTTTCCTGCGAACTCGAACTCTTGGGGCCGGTCAAAAACCGGAATATCCAGTTCCTCCTGGAAGTAATCGCGCATCCAAAGGTCGTGGTTGCCGACAAAGAAATAAATAGGGATTCCCGAATCCCGAAGTTCCGCAATTTTTCCCAGGACACGAATGAAGCCACGGGGCACTACCTTCTTATACTCAAACCAAAAATCAAAGAGGTCACCGAGCAAAAAAATGCATTCGGCGTCTTCTTTTATCTCATCGAGCCAGGAAATGAATTTCTTCTCACGAACGCGACTGCTTTCAGGGTCCGGGATGCCGAAATGCTGGTCAGAAGCAAAATATATTTTAGTTTTTCTGGTCATCGGCGAACCATTCTGCATAAGAATTGGCAGTTTCGTAAAGTTTTAGGGAATGAAGTGAGACGTTTTCGGGAATTCTCTTTCCAATGCGTTCGGCAAAATCGAAAAGCATGTTTTCACTGGTCGGTTGATAGGGCACCAGGACTATTTTATGGGAATGATCTTCAATCGTTTTGGCTAACTCACGGTGTGGTGAATTCGAGTTGAGCACAACAGCATGATCAAACTTGACCACAATTTCCTCCCTGACTATCTTCTTGAGGTCTCCGAAGTCCATCACCATGCCATTCTTCGGATGGTCCGGGTCAACAATCGGAGTGCCGATGACTGTCACGTGAAGATGGTAGCTGTGACCGTGGATGTTCTTGCATTTTCCATCATAGCCGTACAAGGCATGAGCCGTTTCGAAGTCAAAGTGCTTTGTGATTCTTATCTTGTTCATGTTTTCCGAATGCTAAATAACCTCCAATTCTCTTCCCACCTTGATAAATGCGTTCACAGCCTTGTCAATATGCTCCTGGGTATGAGCTGCGCTCAGCTGAACCCGAATGCGAGCCTTGCCCCTCGGTACTACAGGGAAAAAGAACCCAATGACGTAAATCCCTTCTTTGAGAAGGGCATCTGCCATATCCTGCGACAGCTTTGCGTCGTATAGCATGACGGGAACGATTGCTGCATCTGCACCTACCAGATCAAAACCGGCTTCCTCCATTTTTTCTCTGAAATAACGCGTATTGGCCTCGAGCTTATCCCTGAGGCTCGTGTCATTTTCAATCATGTCAAATACCTTGATCGATGCCCCCACAATGGCAGGTGCCAGGGAGTTTGAAAACAAATAGGGTCGCGAACGCTGCCTCAAAATCTCAATGATCTCTTTCTTGCCTGTCGTATAGCCCCCCATAGCTCCGCCAAGGGCTTTCCCGAGGGTTCCCGTCACGATGTCAACCCGCTCCATCACATTCTTCAGTTCAACGGTCCCTCTGCCAGTTTTTCCGATAAAACCGGCTGCGTGACACTCATCGACCATGACCATGGCGTCATACTTGTCAGCCAGGTCACAGATCTTATCGAGCTGAGCCACGATGCCATCCATCGAGAAAACCCCGTCGGTCACGATGATCTTAAATCTATGCTCTTCTTCATTTGCTTTTATCAACTGCTTTTCCAGGTCCTCCATGTCATTGTTCTCGTAACGATACCTGGCCGCTTTGCACAATCTTACCCCGTCAATGATCGAGGCGTGGTTTAGCGAGTCCGAAATTATGGCGTCCTCCTTTGTTAGCAGTGGTTCAAACACCCCACCATTGGCATCAAAGGCCGCTGCGTACAAGATCGTGTCTTCAGTTTTGTAGAAGGAAGCGATACGCTGTTCGAGTTCCTTGTGAATGTCTTGTGTTCCGCAAATGAATCGAACCGACGACATCCCGTAACCGTGGGAGTCCAACGTATCTTTTGCCGCCTGAATCACCTCGGGGTGATTGGACAGTCCCAGATAGTTGTTTGCACAAAAATTGATCACCTCTTCGCCTGTCGAAATTTTGATGACAGCATCCTGAGAGCTGGTAATTATCCTTTCGGTCTTGTACAACCCCGCCTCTCGGATCTCCTGAAGCTCCTTGTTCAATTTGTCTTTTATCCCTCCGTACATATCATTGATGCTGTTAAATGAAACGCTTCCAAAATCGGGTCCAAAAACCCAGTTCGGCATCTAGCAAAAGTAAGAAAATATAGAGATTAAAAGCTCGTTTTGCTATTTTTGCTCCTTAATTGCCGTATATGTCAAGAGACGAAAACCTGAAATTGAAATGGGAGGATATCCAACGTGATGTTTCCCAAAAATTCGGAGGTGGAGAAACCCTCGATCTGGATTCGATCATTTTTCTCATCGGGGTTCAGGAGCTGGGGAAAGGTTTCAAAAAATTTACGAAAGACGAAAAGGTCAACGTCATGCATATCGCTGTCTGCAGACTTCTCGAGCCCTTTGGCTATTACGAGTTTGATTTTTTTGACGATGATGGATGGCCCCATTACAAAGCCATGGACAAGCTGCCGAATCTGAAGCCTGGAGAACAAACGGTCCTGATGAAGGAAGCGGTGGTTATGTATTTTGAAGAACCCGAACATGAACCGGGAGCCATGAACGTTCAGGAGACTTCATAGTGCTTTCCGGGAAGTTCTCGAATGCGGCCATACAACTCGAGACGCAAGAGGCTGGATAAGACATCCTTGATCGGGAGCTTGCATATCTGTGACAGATGATCTGCCTGAATCTTTCCATGATTTTGAATCGCATCTAACAATTCCTTTTCCCTCACATCCAGTGCAACGAAATCTTCGGTTCGTTTGCTGCATTCGCGAACCGGTTCCCAGTTCAACATATAAGCGAGGTCCCCGGCGTGGGTCAACATGGATGCCCTGTGCGTTTTGATCAAATGGTTACATCCTACACTGAATGGATCGGAGCTTCTTCCCGGTACAGCAAAGACCTCCCGGTGATAGGAGGATGCGAGATCCGCTGTTATGAGGGATCCGCCTTTCTCGGAAGACTCGATTACCAGGGTGGCCTCTGACATGCCCGCTATAATTCGGTTTCTCTTGACAAAGTTCTCTCTTTCAGGAGGCGTCCCCGTCCAGAATTCGGTGAGCAGGGCGCCTTCCTCAAGCATGCTCAATGCCGTTTTGTAATGGGCCCTGGGATAAATCCTGTCCAACCCATGAGCAAGCACCCCAATTGTTTTCAACCCGTGCTGCAATGCGAGCCTATGAGCCAGGATATCCACGCCATAAGCGAGTCCGCTAATGATCACTGGGTCGTATTTCTCCAGCTCCGAGAACAATCGCTTCATGAATGTAGCTCCATGGGAGGTCATCTTGCGCGTACCGACGATGCTGATGATACGCCTTTTTTCCAGGTCCAGTTTTCCTTTGTGGAACAGGAGCAATGGTGCGTCCTCACAATGCCTGAGCGGCTCCGGGTACTCCAAATCGAAAAAAGAGACACACTTCAGCCCGTATCTCTGAATTATTTCCACTTCGAAACTTGCCTTCCTGTATATGCTTTTGGCCTTCAAATTTTGTAACAGTTTCGGACCAATGCCTTCCACTTCCAGCAACTGCTTTTCTTCTGCTGACAAAGCCGCTTTTGGAGATCCAAATCGTTCGATCAGTTTCCTCGCACCCTTGCAACCAATTCCATCAACCGACTGCAACGCCAACCAGTAGTAAATCATATCATTCTCCATCCCTGTAGTTAAAAAGATTGTGCATGCTATTGTTAATAATTTAGAAAAGGCACTTGTAAACGCGCTTCAAATTTTTTTAGATTTGTTGAGGTAAAACCAAACTCCCTTAGCTTGAATCTAGCCAATTACATCTGTGATCTGCTGTACCGTTACGAATGCGTAATCGTGCCTCAATTTGGAGGATTCGTCACCAATGAGAAATCAGCAAGACTCGATAAAAGCAGGGAAACCTTGTACCCACCCTACAAACAGATCACATTCAACGGTCACCTCAAGAACAACGATGGCCTTCTCGCCAATTACATTGCCTCAGTTGATAAGATTTCTTACGACTGCGCCCTGAATTACATCAAGTTCGAGATCGAGTCCTGGATGGAAAAGCTGCGTGATGAAGATTTGAATCTCAGTGGTCTTGGCACTTTCAGCTGGACAGATGGAAAATTGCACTTCGAACCCCAGAACAAGACAAACTACCTTCTTTCTTCCTTCGGTCTGTCAAGTGTTCCGGCACGTGACCTTCACGGTGCTGAAGAGACCCTAGCCCCGGAAGAAAAAGTGCTTCCTCCGGTTATACCACTTCAGGAGAAAAAGGCGCCCAACTATCTCAAGTATGCTGCTGTTTTCGTGATTGGCCTTTCTGCAATTGGCTTCGGTGCCAAGATGTACAACGATTACAGAACAGAGCAATGGGTAGCAGAGGCCCAGAAGCAGCAGAAACAGATCGAACAGAAAATAGAGAATGCGACTTTCGTAATTTCCAAACCACTTCCTGCCTTAAAGCTGGAGCTCAAGACGGAGAAAAAGAGCTTTCACGTAATTGCCGGGGCATTCAGGGTGCCTGAGAACGCAGATCGGAAAGTGTCGCAGCTCCTTGAGCAGGGTTATGAGGCTAGGATCCTGGGTGTGAATCGTTGGAATCTTACCGTTGTCTCCTATGGAAGCTATAAAACCCGCGATGAGGCTTTGAGAGAGCTGGACTCCATTCAAAAGAATGTTGCCGACGATTCCTGGCTGTTGATTCAGGAGTTTTAATCCCCCTTTTTTGTTTATTTGGCGTATTTTTGTGGCTTAATCATAGGCTTTTCCCATGCAGAGCAAACATCCCATTGACTCGGTAACGACCCTGACCGACCTTGTACTTCCCGGTGAGACCAACCCCCTGGACAACCTTTTTGGCGGTGAGCTTTTGGCCAGAATGGATCGGGCTTCCAGCATAGCGGCAAGAAGGCACTGCAATCGAATTGTTGTGACGGCATCTGTCAATCACGTAGTATTCTCAAAGGCGGTTCCGGTGGGCAGCGTGCTTACCATAGAAGCAAAGGTCTCAAGGGCATTTCGATCTTCGATGGAAATCTTTGTCGACGTTTGGATGGAAGACCGTGAATCAGGAGAGCGAACCAAAGTAAACGAAGGGATCTACACATTTGTAGCTGTGGATCGAACAGGGGCACCGGTAAGGGTTCCCGAACTCGTTCCTCAAACCGACCTCGAAAAGGAACGTTATGCAGGAGCGCTCCGCAGAAAACAACTCAGCCTTGTTTTGTCCAAGAAAATGGACCCCCATGACGCCACGGAGCTAAAAGCTCTTTTCACTTGATCCCTGCTATGCGAATCGATTGAGGGTACGCTCTATTCCGGAAAGATAAGAGCTTCCGAAAAGGACCAGGTGAACCAATGTCGGATAAAGATTGTGCAGCTCTATTCGCTCTTGCCAGCCTACTTCAAGAGGTCGGATTTCATTGTAACTGATCAAAAACTCTTCGTTGAATCCTCCAAACATTCGCGTCATTGCAATGTCGACTTCCCTGTGGCCATAGTAAACCGCTGGATCAATAAACACAGGTTCCCCCGCCCTGTCGAACATCAGGTTGCCAGACCAAAGATCACCGTGCAAAAGCGACGGATTCTCCTCCGGGATCAATTCAGCCACTCGTGAAAAAAGCGAATCGAACTTTCCCAAATGGCTTCTTTTGAGCAAATTTCTCTCACTGGCCTTGCGAATCAGGGGTTCCATCCTGTTTGAAATGAAAAAATCGTTCCAGCTAACGGCGCTCCTGTTGATTTGATCCAGGGAGCCAATATAATTGTCGTGATCCAATCCAAAAGTGTCATCTGTCTTGAGATGCAACGTTGCCAGTTGCCTCCCAAACCTCTCCCATGAAGCACTTGTAGGCCTTCCCTCTTCGATAAATTCCAGTATCAGAAATTGATGAGTGCCCTCCACAAAGCTCATCTGAACCCCCGGCACATTGCTCCCTGCTGATTCGAGCAATCGAAGCCCTGCAGCTTCTTTTTCAAACATATCGGGGTAGAGATCTTTCGAATTGAGCTTTAAAACGAAGTCTTTTGAATTGGCCAGGCGAAGTCTGAAAACCTGGTTGATGTCGCCACCTGAGAGGGGCCTGACTTCAAGCAAGGATTCTCCGAGCCATTTTTCAATGACGGCTTCAAACTTCATAGAAATTCAAGTCATTAAATTTTGTAAACCCATTCTTCAGGGTTCTGCCTGTGAACCTCCTTGAAAAGGACAAAGGCAAGGATGGTCTTGCCGGTCGTTTTATCGGTGTGGATCCGGCCGATCTGCTGCTTGGTTCTCACCTGGTCTCCTTTCTTGACCGTCACGTTGTCCAGGTTCTTGTAAACCGAGATGTAGTTCCCGTGCTGAACCAGCACCGCTTTCTTATTTCCGGGAAGAACCTGTATGGCAAGAACCCGTCCATCAAAAATCACCCTGGCATTGGCATCCTTCTCGGTTGCGTAGAACACCCCATTGCTTTCGATGGTAATTCCTTTGAGGGTAGGATGTGACTGTTTCCCATACCTCCTGACGATTACGCCTCGCTCAACCGGTGATGGCAGCTTGCCTTTATTCGAAATAAAATCCTTTTCCAATTCTTTGGCCTCGGGAGTCAAAGCAAAGCCAGAGCTTTTTACAGAAGTACTTTTTTTGGAGCTCGCGATTGCCTCTGCAATCAACTTCTCGATCTTGCGGTCGATCTCTTTTTCCGCCTTCTGCTTCTTCTCTATCTGTGCAATGTACTTTTTCTCCTCATTCTTGACGGCCCTGACCATGGATTCCCGTGAGGTTTTTTCTCGCGCTATGCTGTCTTTCTCCTTCTGGTTTTCGACCAGCAGCATTTCCTTCTCAGTTCTGGTCTGGATCAAATAGTCATTCAGGTTGTTAAGCTTGATAGTCTCAATTTTGATCTCTTCCCCCTGCCTGGCCCTGTAATCAGCATACTGCCGGATATAATCCAGCCGCTTATAGGCTTGAAGAAAGTTTTCCGATGACAGCACGAACATCAGCCTGCTGTTCTTGGCTTTGCTTTTGTAGGATTGCACGACCATGTTGGCATAGTCCTTTTTCAGGCTCTCCAACCGGTCCTGGAGCATGGCCACTTGCTTTTCATTTTCTTCGATCTCCAAATTGAGCTGTTTGGTCTCCTCGTCAATTGTGTTGATCAATTCGGTTCGGACACCAATCCTCTTAACGAGGTCAGACAGGTCTGACAGCAGTGTTTTTTCTTTCTTTTGGGATTTAAAAAGCAGGGTATTGATCTCCTTGATCTCTTTCTGGAGCTGAAGCCGCTGTTTTTCAAGTTCCTTCCGGCTTTGAGAATAGGACCCCTCAGGAAAAAGAAGTATGAGAAACAACAGTAGAACGATGCGCCGAAGAGCCAACTCCGCAAAGGATTGTGAGAATTTAGACATCATTTCGCTAAAAACTATCATTCCAATTCAATATTTCTGTAGCCCTCGGGCATTTGAAAGGGGAATTTCAACGGGACGTCAAATTGAACGCTCTTGTAAATCACGTCGATCACGGTTCTCTTTTGTTGACCCACAGCTGTGATCAGGAACCCTTTGGGAAACAAAGATTCACTAATTTTATCAAAATCACGGTACAAAATTGTTAAATTTTGATCTTTTTCAGGTTGCCTGAGCTCTTCTTTTGAAATTTTAAACGTCGACGGATCCAAATAAAAGTAGATGTCAAACATCGGGTTTCTCCTCTTGGGTTGAAGCTCATACTGATTGTTGACCACAGAAGAGACGTACTTGTCTCTTTCCAAATTTAGCAAAGACTCCCCTAAAAATAAGCTCTGCACTTTCATGAAGTCAAAATCCGTTCCAAGCCACTGGCTGATAAGTTCAAAATTTCCCCGAAATGAGGTTTTCGAGATTTTCTCATAGAACTCCACTTTGTTCTTTGTGATTCTAAGTTTCGCTATCGGAAAGCCCAATTTGGAGAAATTGATCCAGATAATGGAATCTTTGACCATGCGGAGGGAAGCACTGATGTTGGGCAATTCCTGGGAGCCTCTGTACTTGATCGACATCGTGGCTTTGATGCGCTCTTGAGAAAATGAGGCTTGTTTGTTCTTTTTTACCAGGGCACGCGCCGGCAAATAGCTGATCTCGCTGTCGTCCACTTTCGCACTTTTACAGGAGAAAAGAACCGCCAATGCCAAAGTTAAAACCCAAGCCTTCTTCATGATTGTTGCTTGATTTCCTGGGCTTTGTTATAGTATTCGGTTGCTTTTTTGTTGTCGCCCATGGCTTTGAATGCCAGGCTCAACTGCTCCATGAACCTAAATTCCATTTCGGGATCATCGATGAGATAATCCAGTCCTTCCTGTAAGACTTCGGCTGCCTCACCATTCTTTCTCAACTGAATAAGTGCCGTGCCCTTCATCAGATAGACATAAGGTTGAGCAGGGAAGAGTGAGAGTCCCTCTTCACTGTGTTTTAAAAGATCGAGGAACTGTTTGGTCTTTAATTCCCGCTCCAGGAGGGGAACCAGGTTTTTGTAGGATTTATCTCGTTCAAATGCCTCCAGCAGTGTCTCGTTCTTGGAGGCGGGGCTCGCCATAAGTTCGCGTTCATTCTCCTCCTCATCGGGACTGATTGATTCAGAAGGGTCAAAGGTTGTTGCAGGGCTTATTGCCCCCGCTTCACCCTGCTGAAGGAGGGATTCCTTCAGGGCAATGAGACCCTCGGGAACCTTGTTCTCTGCATCCAGCTTCTTGAGCAGGCTCACCGCCTGGTCAATCTCTCCCGATTTGATGTACAGAATTACCAAGTCCGCCTCTTCCTCCGGATTGAGCGCAATGATTCTCATCTGAACTCCAATGGCCCCGTCATAGTCATTCTGCTTTGTCTTGATCTGCTTCAGATGACGCAGCATGTAGATGTTTTCAGGCTCAAGCTCCAGGGCCATCTTCGCATAGTACTCGGCCTCGGTATACTTGAATTGCAAGCTGTAATTCTTGGAGAGCTCAAACAGAACCGCACGGTCCTTCTTGTCAATGTCGTGACAGGCCTCCAATGCGTAAATCGCTTTGTCGTAATTGCCTATGGCTTTCTGTGCAAGAGCTTCAAAAAAGAATGTCTGAAAATTGATGCTCTGCTGTTCAACCAGCATTTCTTCAGTAGAAACAACATCCTCCTGGGCCCAAAGAACAGAACCTCCGTGAAGGAGAATGGTCCAAACTAGTATGTTTCTCAGGAAGACGGGCAAAACATGTAATTCATTATCATTATTTCAGTTCCGAATAGTCACCAATGCTGACCGATTTGAAATTTCCGTCGAAATGGGCATGGTTTCCTATCATAGCGCCTTTCAGGTCGGCGTTTTCAATTTTCGTATGGGCTTGGATCAGTGAATCGACAAGAGTCGAGTTCTCCACGGTGCTGTTGTCCCCAATGGAAACCCCGGGCCCAACGCTTGAGTTCTTCAGGATCACGTTCTCACCGATGTAACAAGGCTCTATGATTGAGGAGTTCTCCAAATATACCGTTTTTGAAACTAAGTCCTGACCCGCATCCAACGCAAACCCAAGTATCTTCGAATTTGTCTCAACCGTGATCTCTTTGTTTCCGCAATCCATCCATTCACTGACTTCACCGGGAACAAAGCGCATTCCTTTCTGCTTCATGTTCTCAAGGGCATTGGTCAGCTGATATTCCCCTTTTTCTTTGATGTCGTTGTCCAGAAGGTACTGGATTTCGTCGCGAAGCACCTCGCCCTGTTTAAAATAATAGATTCCTATGATTGCAAGATCAGAAACAAAAGTAGTCGGCTTTTCAACGAAATTCGTAATGATCCCATCATTCAGTTCCACAACGCCGTAAGCGCTTGGCTCCTCGACCTGCTTCACCCATATCGCGCCATCGGCAATTGGATCCAGCTCAAAATCCGCTTTGAAAAGGGTGTCTGCGAATGCCACCACACAGGGGCCTTCGAGAGAGGTCTTGGCACACTGTATGGCATGGGCCGTTCCAAGAGCAGTTTCCTGGACAAAAACCTTTCCTTTAGCTCCCATTCCCTGAGCGATCTCCATTAGTCTGTCCTCAGTGTCAGCAGGAAACGTCGGGCCGATCACGAAGGCAATCTCCTCGACTTTTTGATGAACGACTTCAACAATGTCTTCCACCAGTCGCTGAACAATGGGTTTGCCGGCGATCAAGGTTAACGGTTTGGGAATAGTGAGTGTATGTGGACGCAAGCGAGAGCCGATGCCTGCCATAGGAACGATAATCTTCATTTGAGATTTTTTATTTTTTAACGAGCAAATATACATAAAATTGCAGGAGACCTCTTTTCAATGAGGGTAGATAAAGGCTCCCTTTTCACGGGTTGCGTGAAATTCGATCCCAAAGAATTTGCAGGTTGCTCTGCAGCGTTGGACGAATCCTTTGTCATTCGAGCCGTCAGCAACGACGATCCGGGGATGAATCTTCACCAGGAGTCGCTCGAGGTTAACCCTGGGGGATTTGGAGAAAACAACGATGTCAGGATGAGTTTTGATTGAATCAAGAAAATTCATCGAACCCATATTGATCTCATCGTTTAGAACACAGACTAGTGAGCCTTTTACATAAAACAACTGAACCCGTTTCTTGGCGCGTACTTTATCGTCTTGAATCTCGAAATCGCCTGGAAGCTGAGCTGAATACTCTTTTAAGTTTCTTTCCCCTCTTTCAGAGAGCTTGTTGCAATTCTTCAATTCGAATGCAGAACCCTTTCTCCTGACCACTAGAGACTCACCCCGCTGGTGAAATACAATGAGCGTATCGTTTCTAATTAAACTGACTCTTCCGTGAATCCATAAAAGTTGCATACAGAGCAGACAGGCTCCAGATGCAAAGATGAAAATTGACTTTTGTTTTAAGTATCCCATAATAAACAGGAGCAGCCCTATCGATGTCAAGATTAAAAAGGAAAATGGGAAATAGACCCCCTTTAAAATGAGCTCCTCTATTCCCCCAATCCATTCTATTGTGTTGTTGATCAGCTCCAGCCAGGTTTGAAATGAATTTTGAACAATCGCGGGTATTTGAAGGAAGGTCGATGCGGCAAGTACGGAATAGCCGAAAACAAGGGTACTGCCCAGCACAGGCAGAAGAACAAGACTGCTTATCAGGAATAATCCGGAAAATTGATTGAAGTAGTAAAGGCTCAATGGCATGACCCCCAGCTGGGCCGAACACGAAACAAGAGTCAAACCCAAAAAATAAGTTTGAACCTTCGATGCCCCTTTTCCTCGCCTTTTTTTACCTTCAAACAAAAATGCTCCCACAGCGATTCCCATCAGGGCCGAATAGCTCAACTGAAACCCCAAGTCAAACAGAAACAACGGGTTCAGAATCAGCAATATGAATGCCGAGTTGACAAGGTTGTGCAGGAGGCTGGTTCTTCGATTCAAGGCATATCCTAAGGTGAGCAAGGTGAACATACTGACTGCCCGTATTGCCGAAACAGCCATTCCTGTAACCAGAGCATAGCCCCAAAGACCAAACAAGACCAAGATCAAGCGGAGAGCCCTCCCTTTTCTCAAAAGGATCAAAGGGCGGGTAAGAAACATGAGAATCAGGTGAATTATCCCGACATGAAGACCTGAAATGGCTAAAATGTGCATCGCCCCGGCCCCTTTGAAGCGGTTCAAAAGCTCTGTTGGTATCTCATTTCGGTCTCCAAGGAGAAGGGCCTTTGCTACAGATAGTTCCTCAGGCTCTTCCAATACGGTTTCCAGGATTCGTTGCAGATTCGAGTTGAGCTCGATTACACTGCTAATTAAACCGCCCTTTTTTCCTTGTTTCAAAACAAACTCTCCAGGCCTGAGGTACAATTGATGAAAAATGTTCTTCTTTGAAGAATAGTCCTGGAAATCAAAAGCCCCGGGATTCATGGGAGCCCTTATCCTGTAAAGCGTGTTTCGAGTCCAGAGGGTGTCTCCATAAGAGAAGTTGTTCTCGATTGTGTCTGGCTCGATTGTCACATATATTTTGCCTTCAACTGCCATGCCTCCCAAAGACAACACCCTTGCATGAAACCTTTGACGCTCCTTTTTCTTACTGATTCTTCTCTTTAGAAGAACTCTCACCAGATCATCCGATTTGTAAAAGTGACTGAAATGATTTTTATTGACCCTGGGGCTTATTTGCGTAGTCAAATAAGTCCCGAGCAGGAGAAAGAACAACCCCGTCATCAAAAAGAAGCCGGGAGAAAAAGCAAAAGTCCTGTTCTGACGACAATGCTCCCAGGTCAACAGCACCAATACGCAAGCCAGCAAAATCAACAATCGGCCTGGGGAGAACTCAAAAAAAAACCGATTAGAATTCCTGTAGAGAGAAAGAAAATAAAATGGAATGTAATCTTCCTGGGACCTGACACGACAATGCTTTAACGTTTAATTGTTTTATTTTCGCAACCGTAAACATTGAGCTCCTTGTCCTCACAAAAAATTTCATTCCGGAAGATCAACAATCTGGCCATTCCGGCAATCGTCTCGGGAATCGCGGAACCTCTTCTTTCAATAACCGACACGGCTGTTGTCGGCAATATTGAGGTGAACCCGACTGAGGCGTTGGCAGCGGTAGGCATAGCTGGTTCTTTTATCTCGGCGATTGTATGGATCCTGGCACAAACGCGTTCTGCCATTTCAGCCATCGTGGCACAATACCTGGGGGCAAAAAAACTCGATCAGATTCACAACCTGCCGGCACAGATCATATTTATCAACCTCCTGCTGAGCCTGTCCATTTATTTGGTGACTGTTCTGTTCACTAAGGAGATCTTTGAATTGTACAACGCCTCTGG
Source organism: uncultured Flavobacteriaceae bacterium (assembly GCA_965365245.1). Taxonomy (GTDB): domain Bacteria; phylum Bacteroidota; class Bacteroidia; order Flavobacteriales; family Flavobacteriaceae; genus Lutimonas. The sequence goes on from CBDUAY010000004.1 coordinate 37,172, forward strand.
TCTCATCCTCGATCAATCTGTTTCGTATTATCGGATCCGTGCTTTGGGTCTGCCACTGACATTATTCGTATTCTCAATTTTCGGTGTTTTCAGGGGGCTGCAGAATACCTTCTGGCCAATGGTGATCAGCATTTTGGGGGCTGCATTGAACATTGCACTGGATTTCGCTCTCGTCTTTGGTGTCGAAGGCCTGGTCGAGCCAATGCATGTCGAAGGGGCCGCATGGGCGAGCGTGATTGCCCAGGGCTTTATGGCGATCATGGCGCTTTGGCTCTACCTGAGAAGAACCCCCTTCAACCTGACTCTCAGCCTGCCATTCAATCACGAGATCAAACGGCTGCTTTCGCTGAGTCTCAATTTGATCATTCGGGCACTTTCACTCAACATCGCATTGTACATGGCCAATGCCTATGCCACCAGCTACGGGGCTAACTCGATCGCTGCCCAAACCATAGCCTTTCAAATCTGGCTCTTCTTTGCCTTCTTTATCGACGGATACTCCAGTGTTGGCAATATCATGTCGGGCAAGTTTCTCGGCGAAGGGAATTATGCCATGATCAAACGTCTGAGCAAACAGCTGATTGCCTACACACTTGTCATCGCCTTGATCCTGGACCTGGTCTGTTTAATCTTTTACAAACCTCTGGGGCGCCTCTTCTCCCAGGATGCTGAGGTTCTTCAATTATTTTCAAGCATTTTTTGGATCGTGTTGCTCATGCAGCCCATCAATGCCATCGCGTTCGTCTTTGATGGAATCTTCAAGGGAATGGCCAAGGCAGTCGCTCTGAGAGACACCCTTCTTGCAGCCACATTCCTTGGGTTCGTTCCTGCCCTGCTCATCGGAGATTACTTCAATCTAGGCCTTTATGCCATTTGGATTGCCTTTACGGTCTGGATGATCTTAAGAGGGGGCATACTTTTGTATCTCTTCCGTTATCGGATCATGGCCGGTCGATAGCTCATGGTGACCCTGGCAAGATGACTTTTGCCACATGACAATTGTTAGCCTTTATATTCCGATTAGGCTGTAATTTTATCCCCAATCCAAATTCAATTTGTCATGAAATCAATGCCATATATTTTATTTTCAGCATTCTTCGCCCTTTTCTTGAATCTAGAAGCTCAAACGTTGTCACCATATATTATGGTTGGTGAGTCAGATCTTGACCTGACAGCTACCGAGCAAAAAGTGACCTCCGCGTTGCAGGAAAAAGGTTTCGATGTCATCGGAAGCTATAACGCGGAAGGGAATCAAACCCTTAAAGTGATCGTCTACACACGACAGGATCTCAAAGACATTGTGATCCAGGTTAAAGACCGGGGAGCCCTGGCTGCAGCGCTCAAGGTAGGTCTCAAATCGGATGGACCGGGAACCAAGATCAGTTACCTCAACCCCGAATACTTGTTCCAGGCCTATCTCATGGACGAATACGACAAACACGCTTCCGGGCTTGTCAAGGTTGCAAATGATGTGAAAAGCGCCCTCTCGCCGCTGGGTCCTGAGAACAAGGGCTTTGGTGGGGGATTGACAGCTGAAGAGCTCAGGGAGTACCACTACAAAATCATGATGCCTTATTTTACTGACCCAGTGGAGCTTGAAGAATTCTCAAGTTTTGAGGCGGGAGTCAAAATGATCGAAAAGAATCTCAAAGCGAAAAAAGGTGAGACTCTGTGGGTCTACAGCATAAAGTTTCCCAGCGAGAAAGTAGCTGTTTACGGAATAGGACTTATGAACGAAGAGGAAGGAGAAAAGCATTTTCTTCCTATTATCGGAGAAGATCATTTGGCGGCCATGCCCTATGAGATTATTCTACAGGGAAATACTGCGACCATGCTCCACGGACGCTACAGGATTGCTCTGCATTGGCCCGACCTGACCATGGGAACCTTCACCAAGATCATGAGTACTCCAGGAGACGTTAAAAAAGTCATGAAAGATCTCTGCGAATGATGTTCTGGGTGTAATTCAGCTATTCTTAATGATGAGTTTGGCTGTTTTTTCACTTGCTCCTTTGCCTCCGAGCTTCTGTTCTAGTTCGTAATAATCATCAAAGAGCTTTTCACGGTGCTTGTGATCAAGGACCTTGAAGAGCTCGTTCTCCAGGTTTTCTTCATTGAGCTCGTCCTGGATCAGCTCACGCACCGCTTCGCGGTCCAGAATCAGATTCACCAGGGATATGTATTTGACATTGACAAGGAGTTTGCCAATCTGATAGGAAATCTCACCACCCCGGTAGCAAACAACTTCGGGCACCTTAAAAAGGGCGGTCTCAAGAGTCGCGGTTCCGGAGGTTACAAGAGCAGCACTCGAAACTGAAAGAAGATCATAGGTCCTGTTGTGGACCATAGCGACATTCTCCTTTTTGAGAAAGGTCTCATAGAATGATGTTTCCTGACCCGGAGCTCCCCCAATGACAAACTGGTGGTCCGGAAAACGGTCCACCATTTTAAGCATGACTCCCAACATCTTAGTGATCTCCTGCTTTCTGCTTCCCGGCAGCAAGGCGACAATCGGCTTGTCGCTCAAACCATATTCTTTTGAAAAAGCCTCAAGGTCGACGGGTGGGCGATTGGCAATGGCATCCAGCAAAGGATGGCCTACAAAATGAACAGGATAATTATGCTTGTTTTCGTAGAAGTCCTTTTCAAAAGGCAGGATGACGTACATGTGGTCGACATCCCTCTTGATTTTTTTAATCCGATTTTCCTTCCAGGCCCATATCTGTGGTGAAATATAGTAATGGACGGTGATGCCCTTTTTGTGGGCAAATTCCGCTATTCTGAGATTGAACCCTGGGTAATCGACCAGTATTATCGCATTCGGCTCATATTCCAGGATGTCCTTTTTGCAAAACTTGATGTTATTGAGTATGGTTCGCAGATTCATGATCACCTCGGTGAAACCCATAAAAGCCAGATCCCTGTAATGCTTGACCAGGGTTCCTCCAACGCTTTGCATGAGGTCTCCCCCCCAGAACCTGAATTCAGCATGGGTTTCCTCCCGTTTAAGGGCCTTCATCAAATTCGACGCATGCAGGTCTCCTGATGCCTCACCGGCGATGATGTAATATTTCAAACCTTCTCATTTAAATTAAAGAAACTGGCTTATCAGAATCGCAAAAGCGACTACAAAACAGGCCAAAAGAACTCCCCTGGCCCTGAGATCCTGTTTCTTTTTCAGAAAAACAAAAAAAACAAACAGGTTCGGCAGCGCTGCAAGGCCAAGCACCTTCCCGTAAAGATCACCCTCGCTGATTATTTTAATGGTTTCATCGAATCCATATGGGGATACAAATTCGACGTAAACGAAAAATCCGAAAAAGGTCGCCAGCAACCCTACCAGAAACCCGATGATCAATTCTTTCTTGTTCAGTTTTGTCATGGTTTCAAATTAGAATTCCCAGGAATTCAAGGCCTGGATGAAATGATGGGCTGTCAGATCAATATGAACCGGAACTACCGATATATAGCCATTTTCAAGGGCCCAAACATCCGTGTCCTCGCCGTGATCCATCTTGACGAACTTGCCGGTCAGCCAGTAGTAAGGCTTGCCCTGTGGATTCATCCGCTTGTCAAATTCTTCTACCCAGTTGGCCCTGGCCTGTCTGCATATTTTAATTCCTTTGAAAGGCTCGTTGTCTAAATCCGGGAAATTCACATTGAGAACAACCCCGTCAGGCAATCCTTTGTCCAGAACGTTAAGAGCAATTTTTCGAACTTCTTCTCTCAAGGGTTCAAAATTGGCGTCCCAGCTATAATCCAGCAGTGAAAACCCAATAGCCGGTATCCCTTCAATTCCAGCTTCAATTGCGGCGCTCATCGTTCCTGAGTAGATCACATTGATTGAGCTGTTGGAGCCGTGATTGATTCCCGAAACGACAAGGTCGGGTCTCCTGTCGAGAATCTCGCTGATCGCCATCTTCACGCAATCCGCCGGTGTTCCTGAGCAGCGATATTCAATTTGCTCCCCTTCATCGAGAGAGACTTTGTCACAATAAATCGTGGAATCTAAAGTTATAGCATGACCCATCCCGCTTTGCGGGCTGTCGGGTGCAAGGACAACCACTTCGCCAATTTCATTCATCACTGAAATCAATGTGCGAATTCCTGGGGCAGTAATCCCATCATCATTTGTGACGAGGATGAGTGGTTTTTCTGGCATTTTTTTTGATTGGATAACAAAAATATGACATTTTATCTTGACAGTTAAGATTTAACGTTTAACAATTAATTGTGAAGCAACCACGTGTTAAATAAGTAGTATTGTAGTTCAAATTGCTGATTTTTCCAGAAATTTGTGGTTTATGTTGTGTATTGAAATCCATTTGACGCCCGATTTTGCTATATTGCTCGGGCTGATATGACAAGCTGAATACGTATTATGAAAAATATTTCCCTCTTCTCAAATAGCAAAATCAAGTTTATTTTACCGGTCCTGATTGTAGCGGGCATGCTTTTCGGTTTTCGAATGGCCAACGAGCCGGATCCTGAAAAAGACAAGATCCTCATCGGTTTGGTTCGTTATGCACTGAAACAAGGGCATTATGAGCCCCATCAGATCAATGACGAATTCTCAGAAAAGGTTTTTACAGACTTCATTGATCAGCTGGATCCTTACAAGCGATTTTTCCTTCAAAGCGACATCGAGGAGATGGAGGTATACAAGCATATGATCGATGACCAGATCAAAAGCGAGGACCTCTCGTTCTATAATGTTGCTGTAGATCGTTTCCTGCAGCGTGTTGAAGAGTCGAAGTCGATCTACAAAGAAATTCTTTCCAGTCCTTTTGACTTTAACAGGGACGGGAGCTTTGACGTGGATTATGACAAAAAGCCTTTCGCCAAAAACAAAGCCGAATTGATCAAATATTGGCAAATGCAACTGAAATGGAGCACTTTGTCAAGGCTTCATGAGAAAATTGAGCTACAAGAGCAGATGGCCAAAAATCCGGATAAGGCAGACTCCGAATCTGAAGAGGCAAATGAGGAGGCTGATATAGAGCCTGTTGAGATCAAAACCTTTGAAGAGCTTGAAAAAGAGTCCAGGGAAATGACTGAGAGCAGCCTGGATGACATCTATGAAATGATGGGCGACCTGGACGATTCCGACTGGTTCTCTATCTTTTTGAACACAATGACCATGCAGTTCGACCCACACACGAACTACTATGCGCCAAAAGAGAAAAAGCGGTTTGACCAGATCATGGCCGGAAAACTGGAAGGCATCGGAGCTCGTTTACAGAAAAAGGATGATTACACAAGGGTAGCAGAACTAATCTCCGGAGGGCCTGCCTGGCGAGGTGGTGACCTCGAAGTAGGGGATCTCATTCTCAAGGTGGCACAGGGAGACGGCGAACCCGTCGACATCGTAGGCATGCGACTCGATGACGCCATTGAGTACATCAAGGGCGAAAAAGGCACCGAGGTACGACTTACTGTCAAGAAAATAGACGGATCGATAGAAGTTATCTCGATCATTCGCGACATCATCGAGTTGGAAGAGACTTTTGTAAAATCCAGCGTAGTCGAGATAGACAACAGAAAATTCGGGGTGATAAACCTACCCAAATTCTACATCGACTTCAACGAAAGAAATTTCAGGAACTCAGCAACTGACATGGAACAGGAGATCGAGCGTCTGAAAGCTGAAAATGTCGAAGGTCTTTTGATTGACCTGAGAAACAACGGAGGAGGATCCCTCAAAACGGCCATCGAGATTTCAGGTTTATTCATAAGTGACGGGCCTGTGGTACAGGTGAAGTACCGCGGTGAAAAACCCAACATCCGATCCGACAAGAACAAGAAAATTCAGTGGGAAGGACCTTTGGTGGTGCTTGTCAACGAACTCAGCGCTTCGGCTTCAGAGATTTTTGCCGCAGCCATGCAGGATTACAATCGTGCCGTGATCATCGGAAGCAAACAGTCTTTTGGAAAGGGTACCGTTCAGAATGTTTTGCCATTGAACAATTACTTCAAATACCCCAAGGATCTTGGAGCCTTGAAAATGACGATTCAGAAATTCTATCGAATTAACGGCGGATCTACTCAGCTCGAAGGAGTCGTGAGCGATATCGCAATGCCCGACAGATACACGTATTTCGAGATTGGTGAGCGAGATGAGAAGAATCCTTTGGATTGGGATAAGATCGAGCCAGCCGAATACACGCCGGTTGATGTTTACGAAAATTTCCACGCAGTGGTCAACGACAGCAAAAAGCGCATTCAGGACAACCCGCACTTTATAATCATTGATGAAAACGCCCGTTGGCTGAAAGAGGGTCGGGATGATACAACTGTTCAGCTCAATTACGAGAAATACAAAGCTGAGCTGGATCAGAGAGAACGCGAAAGCAAGGCTTTTGATGACATCGGTCTGTATGAAAGCACCCTCGAGTTCAGGTCTCCGAAATACGAGCTGGCCTTGGTCGAGCAGGACTCTGTGCTGGCTAAAAAAAGAGAGATTTGGCACAGCAATCTCAAGAAAGACATCTACATGGAAGAGGCGCTCAATGTGCTCTCCGAATTGAAGATGAACAACAAGAACCTTCTCGTCAAGAATTGATTTGAAGGACCTCTGAAGGCCCCCAGTGACACTTTTGTTTCTGGGGGCTTTTTTTATTGCACTGGCAATCCGTTACCTTTGACCAAGCAATACCTTAATATGGGCCAACTGAGCATTGATTTCAAACGGCATCTGAACTTGTGTTTTCCGGAACTGTTGCGCGGCCGGTCTGTCCTGGCCCTCTCAGGTGGAGTCGACAGCATGGTCCTTTGCGAGCTTCTCCTGGAGAATCAAATTGATTTTTCTGTCGCTCATTGCAACTTTCAGCTGCGAGGCCGTGACTCGGATGATGACCAGAGGTTTGTCGAAGAGATGGCCAAAAAGAAGGGCCTCGAGGTTCGCTGCAAAAAATTCGAAACCAAAAAGTACGCCCAGGAGAGAGGGCTCTCAGTTCAAATCGCGGCTCGTGAGCTTCGTTACAACTGGTTTGATGAACTCCTTGACAAAACCGGGGCAGATTACCTGGTAACGGCTCACCACGCAGATGACAACCTTGAAACCTTCCTGATCAATCTCTCGCGAGGAAGCGGTTTGAAAGGTCTGAGGGGCATCCCGGAACGAAATGGGAGAATCCGTCGTCCACTCTTGAAAGTCTTGAGAGAGGATGTCGAAACCTTCGCCAGGGAGAAGAAAATAGCATGGCGGGAAGATCGGAGCAATGCCGAGAGCGAGTACCTTAGAAATCGAATCCGAAATGAATTGGTCCCGGTGATGAAGCAAACGATCCCAAACCTTTTAACCGGTTTCGGAAGCACTCTGGATCACCTGAAGGAATCACAAGCCATTCTCGAAGATCGACTTGCAGAAACCTGGAAAGAAGTCTCCCGAACGAAAAATGGCCTCACCGAGATTGATGTCGCCAAAATTGAATCCCTGAGTCATCCAAAAGCCTATTTGCATGGCTTGTTGTCGGAATATGGCTTTACCCAGTGGACTGACATCGAAGAGCTCCTGACGGCACAGTCCGGAAAGATGGTTTTTTCTCCGTCGCACAGACTTTTGAAAGACCGCAAAGTCTTTTTGCTCCAAAGAATTGATGCTCTTCCTGAGAATGAACAGAGTCAGATAATCCGTCGAGGTGAACTGTCAGCCGAGCTAAGTTCAGGAACACTGAGGCTGGAATTCAAAAAGAGAATCGAAG
>CBDUAY010000005.1:0-41531 GCA_965365245.1 uncultured Flavobacteriaceae bacterium
GAAACTTGTGTTCTTCAAATCTATCATTCTCATAATCATATCGATAGGTTGTTTTTGTATCTCCTGAAATACCAACAAACTCGTTGTCAAACCAAAACAATCCCATCCCAGTTTCCGGTATGCCTTTTTCCTTACCGTACACGATTACTTCAGATTTTTCAAGATCTAGTTTAGAATCAACGATGGCAGGAATCATAAGTTTCCATTCACCGTCCTCAGGAGAAGGCAACCATAACGCTCCGTCCTTTCGTTCACGGATATTATTAGTCCTATATTCTCTTGTTTCCGATTCGGTTACATATTGTCTCTTGGCTTCATCGAAATAAAAACTGACGATTCCCTCTTGTGTGGAAACATATAAACGATTGTCATCCAGTTTGGACTTTACAAGCTCATTTGCTCTTAAATCGTAATTCACACTTTTCCTAACGAACTCGAAGTCTTTACCTTTAATTTCTATCACACCAAGAAATCCAGTTCCTGCAAATAATCTTCCATCATGTTCGATGAAGTTGGTTCCCTGACCACTTGTTCCTTCTATGAGCTTGACTTCTTTGGCTCCCGGCTCAAGATAGAATATTCCATTATTCGTACTCAGGTAGACCAAATCTTTGAACTTGTATGTGGTAAATACGACATTAGTCGGTAAACCCATATTTGAGTCAATCGAAGTGACAGATGAATTTAGATTAACCTGAGAGATTCCGTTGAATAATGGCATCCATAGAACTCCCCTGGAATCAAGAAATACAAAGCTTGTGCTGCCATCTTGCAAACCGTTGTCGGTTGTGTACTTTTGAATTAGCTTTCCATCTTTATCAATAAGATAGGTTCCATCAGCGAAGGTGTTTATAACGAAATGGCCATTATCTAACACCAAACCGGGTAAATAGATCGCTTCTTTTATATAATCATCCGCCTCCGTTTTAAATGGGGTGTACGTCTCACCATCAAATATGAAGAATCCCTGCGTCCTTGTTCCTAAAAGCACCCTATTCTCATCATAGGGTAACATCACATAAATCCTTTCATCAGCAAAGAGTTCACCCCCAGGAACAACTTCGAAGGTATCATCATCTGTTAAAATGCATAGGCCTTTATTCCATATCCTGACATAATACTTTCCATGCACAATATTACCAACATGAAAAGCATCCTCCGAAGGGATCACCTTTATGGTTTCTCCATCCCAGGTAAACAATTTGTTGTTCGTCCTGAAAATAATCCTGCCCTTGTAATTATCAACCTCCCATACTTCTCGAAATGATTTGTGCTCTTCCGGAACTTTATCCAACAAGGATTTGTATTCTAAAACTCCTTGGTCATTCGGTTCCAAATAACCGAAATCGCCAAAACCTCCTGAAAAAAGAACTCCATTGTCATCAAATGCCAAACACCTGGAGCTTGAGTCATCAACAGTGGTCCAGGTTACTCCGTCATATTGCATGACTCCTGCATTATTCGCAAAATACATGATTCCGTTGTCGTCTTCAACAGCCCACCAGTTTGTTGGAGCCGCATCATAATCGAGATAACGGTAATTTGTAATTAACGGTCGACCCACCTGTTCCTGTGAGATGGCTGGCGTTACGAATAAAAGAAGGACAATTACTGCAAAAAAGGCATAGAATTTCCTTGAGGGAGCGTGATGATTAAGGCGTTGCATAGTTGATCAATTGATAGGGATTGATTTCTAATCCTGATTAGAGTTGTGTTAAAGTACAAAAAAAAATGATTTAGTTGCTGAGAATTAGCTTTCTAGGTGAAATGTTTAAATATTTAGCTTTTAAACAATGAGCTGATTCAACAAAAACAAAGAATCCGGTTGCCAGATTCCAGGGTGCAAAAACTTCGACTAAATGAAATTGTCGCTCCTCTTTTTGCATTATTAATTGAGCTATTTAATCAATATATTTACAAAGTATCTTGATGACGCGTAAATAGAACTAATCAAAACACCTTAAAACCATGCGCAATTACTTCTCCATATTAATCTTCTTTGGTTGTTGTTTCTTTTTTACACCATTTCTTTATTCACAGGAAGTGCCTGTGAATCAGGTCAAAAAACAGATTCAGAATTATAAGAATGATCAACGCGGGCCCTATTACAGGATTAAATGGTTTTGCACTGATGGGTCGATCCGTGACCCCAAAGACCCCTGTCCTGAGGATATTGGGCCTGGCATACAGCATGCGACCTACAAGCAAGAGGTGGAGCTGCTCGCGAAGAATCACGAGATCTATTTGGGCAACATATTGTCTTATAACGATCATGATGAGTTTTGGGATGCAGGGAACAACCACAGCAGGTTAAAGCAATATCAGATTGTCAAATACCTGACCAATGTAGACGATGGTTGGATCTATCACAAAGGCCGCTATTACAGAGGAGCAATGCAATCCGAAGATGAAGAAAACTGGGGAAAGGAATTCTTTGAGACCGTATTAAAAAAGGATGAGGTACTGGCCAGGGATTATTATCTTCTGAAAGAATCGTTGAAGGATATTCCTCACAAAGGAGATTCGAATCTGGCTCAGTTGATGAGGAGTCAGTCGAAGGTGCTTGCAGAGGAATTGCCAGGTTTCATGAATCTCAGAATAAAGATCCATGGAAATCCTGACAAGACAGACATTGAGGCTGTTCAAAAATATGTCAAAGCCAATCGATCAAATCTGACAGAAGATCAGCTGAACAGTTTCAATGAATTGATCAAGACACTGGAGGATTATTATACTCCCGTAAAGATCGAGGCTTTGGTCGGCCAGGTAAAGGCTATGAGCGGAAACGAACAGATCAGGACGGAGCTGATCTCAAAATTAAATGCCTACGCCGCTGAAAAATCAATTGACAACAGGGTCAACGCCTTAAGCCATCTTCTGGTATCTATTCGAAAAGACATAGATGAGTTCTCCTCGGGTGAGGATCGCATGGCAATGTTGGATCTCGCCGTGAAAATTGAAAATGCACTGTTCATCGAATCCCAGGAATGGAAACCGGCTGAACTGAACGAACTGATAAAAAAAATCCAGGTACTGAGTCACGCTGCTGTCGGTAGTGGCCTCATCGAATTTTGGGAGTGGGAGCGTGCCAAACCCATTTTGGGAAAGGAGTTCAAGAGTACAGCGAGCCTTGAATCCCTCCAGGAATTCCTGGTCAGATCAAGAGGCATCGTTGAATGGAGTTCGGCGATGGTAAAGGCAGTATATGGTGAAGAGGTCAACTTGTATGCCTCGTTTGAGCCAAAAGCCTATCAGTTTCTGGATGACCGCATTCGCTCTTCAGTTGCATTGGACCTGGGAAATTCGGTCAGTCGTTTAGGGGCAATAATTTCACAGCATTCGTCGATCGCCAATAATGTGATGGGAATATCCGGACAATCAACTATCCGCGGCTTGAATCCGGGTTTTGCTTTTGGAGAGCTTGTTGTTGCTGATGAAGCGGTGGAAAGCATTGAATTCAGTAAAGACAAGATCTACGTATTTGAAAGACCCCCATCAGGATTAAAGCCCGTAGCAGGGATCATGACGGTTTCAGAAGGGAACCTCGTGTCTCATGTGCAGTTGCTGGCCAGGAATCTGGGAGTTCCAAACGCGGCGCTTTCCAATGAGAACTTAAAAGCGTTGAAGAAATTCAGTGGTCAAAAGGTTTTTTATGCGGTCTCGAACAAGGGTAATGTCATCATTAAACTGGAAAAAGACATGTCAGCCGCTGAGAAAGAGCTCTTTGCAAAAGAACAGCAAGAGAGGAATAAAATTGAGGTTCCGGTGAACAGGCTAAAACTGGATCAAACCGATATCCTCAATTTGAGGGAAGTCAAGGCTGATGATTCGGGTAAGATTTGCGGTCCGAAAGCTGCCAATCTCGGGCAGTTGAAATCCATATTTCCCGAGCATGTGGTTGAAGGTTTTGTAATACCATTCGGTATCTTCAGAAAGCATCTTGACAATGAAATGCCCGGTCAGAATATGTCCTATTGGGAATACCTGAATGCTATTTATGACCAGGCTGAAGAGATGAAGAAAAGCAACAAGGGCGAAGAGGCTATCGAGGAATTTCAACTTGAGCGATTGAGCATCCTTAAAAATGCGATTGTCGATATGGAACTCAATCCTGACTTCATCGCCCAGTTGGAGGTTGAATTCAAAAAGGCACTAGGTAGCTCCATTGGAACAGTTCCTGTGTTCTTGAGAAGTGATACGAATATGGAGGATCTTAAAGAATTTACCGGGGCCGGATTGAATCTGACCCTTTTCAACATAAAGTCTAAGGAAAATATCCTGAAAGGTATTAAGGAGGTGTGGGCATCTCCTTACATGGAACGAAGCGTCAAATGGCGTCAAAAATATCTTTTGAATCCTGAATACGTGTTTCCATCCATTGTTGTGATTCCGGGCGTCAATGTCAATTACTCAGGTGTAGTGATTACAACCGGAATAAATGAAGGAGGTAAGGATGATATGACTGTGGCTTTCAGCAGGGGAGCAGGTGGAGCAGTAGATGGCCAGGCCGCAGAGACCAGGCTCATCACGTCAGGCGAAGACTTTCTGTTGTCTCCTTCTCGGGAACCAAGTTATGTTTCTCTTCCTGCAAGTGGCGGCACAAAAAAGAATTACACGACTTTTGAGACCCCCATTTTGAATCAAAAAAACATGCAGTCCATTCGAGATCTTGTAAAAGAAGTGCGGGTAAAAGTGCCTCAGCGCACTGATCCGAATTACAAGGGTGCCTATGATATGGAAATGGGGTTCAAGGAAGACAAGGTTTGGCTGTTCCAGATTCGTCCTTTTGTTGAGAATAAGAAAGCAAAGGATTCTGACTATCTCGAATCCATAACCCCGGAAATAGACATGAAACAAACGATATCCCTTAAAGAAAAGATCTGACCATGAGAACCCCCTTACTTTTAATTGTAGTCGCTATTTGTTCGTTTGCTCTTGTGAGCTTTTATCCCATTGATGGCTATGAGAAAACCGGGATTTCCCGACTCTTGTATACTAAAAAGACATACGACAAGGGAGAGAAGATAACGCGAATTCCGCCGGGAGCCCTGCATAACCTGGAATCGATAAAATTGAATCTTTTGGAACGGAAAAATGCTGATGTCGAAGCATTCCTTGTCGAGGATCCTGAATTCTCTGCCAATATTAGAAAGGTAATCCCTTCAGGGGCCTATTCTTTGACCGCAATGGACATATCAGATCCAAACAATCTCAAATATGCGGCATACAGAGAAGACAAAGGGTATCAGCCGGGAAGCGTTGGCAAATTGGCCGTATTGATCGCGTTGTTCACCGAGCTGGACAAGATATATCCGGGCTCCTGGGAAAAGAAAGCGGAATTGCTCAGAAGCAAAAAAGTGGCCTCAGGCTATTGGGGAGTAGGAGATCATCACACGATTCCTGTTTATGACATTGAAAAGGAAAAACTCACCAGAAGGAAGGTGGTTGCATCGGATGTGTTTTCCCTTTATGAGTGGTTGGATCATATGGTGTCGGTCAGCAATAATGGTGCGGCGACCATAGTTTTCCGCGAGGCTCTTTTAATGCGACAGTTTGGGCAGGCTTACCCGAATATTAACGATGAGATCGCCGAGAAGTACTTCAACAGCGTTTCCAAAGACAGTTTGACCAATGTGGCTCACAGTGTTGTAAATGATCCGCTGAGAGACATGGGAATATCTAATGATGAATGGAGGCTGGGCGGAATGTTCACATCCTCTTCAAGTCGCCATGTTGGACGAAAAGGGGGTAGTAATGCATCGCCAAAAGGCTTAATGAAGTTCCTTCTTAAACTGGAGCAGGGAACTGTTGTGGATGAAGCTAGTAGTTTGGAGATGAAGCGACTGATCTATCTGACGGACCGCAGGATCAGGTATGCCAAATCCCCTAAACTTGACAGTGCCGCCGTTTATTTCAAATCAGGAAGCTACTATAAGTGCGATCGCGAGAAAAACCCCGACTGCGGAGGGTACCAGGGAAATGTTTACAACTACATGAACTCCGTGATCATTGTCGAACAGCCGAACGGCAAGAAATACATTGTTTGCCTGATGTCAAATGTTTTGAACAAGAACTCAGCCAATGACCATTACTACATGGCTGGAAAGATCGATGATATCATAAACCCAAAATGAGGTGGGGTGTTCTCATTGCATCAGTTGACGCGCGTAGTTGCTGCTCAGTTCATCTCCATTTTCCACTAGAGTTTCAATTGCGACTTTCTCATTCAGAAATTCAAAGGGAGCAGGAGTTTCCTCTGTCCTGAGAAAATGGTATTCCATCAGGGGTAGGATTTTTGTTTTTAGCTTCAATTCCAGAAGATTGTCGAGAAATTCAATCGCATTCGTGCGTGATTCCCTGGACTTGTCGCGCACACCCATGAAAGCAACTTCCATATCAGAGTTTCTGTAGCTTAGGCTAAGAAGATAAAATACCGTTTCGATGCCTTGGTGAAAATTCAGATTCAGATGTTCGATCAGCAGTTCTAAAAGCTTCGATTTTTCTGAAACAGGAGCATCCGTTGTCGAATCAACACCGAGGTCATTCAAGGCGTTTTCGATAGCGTTAATTTGAGCCAGGGTATTCGTCAGATCTTCACATTCCTTTGAGATAAAATCATTCAGCATTTTTTTAGGGACTTTGAATCGAAAGAGCTTGTCCTCGATCAGGCTTAGAGATTTTGCGGCGGCATGCCTGACCTTTTGATCCTTGCTCCCAAGAAGTTGAACCAATACCTGCCCGGTTTCTTTGGTTTCAAACCCTTCGATGATTTCCGGAATATGGAGTTTTACACTGTCGTCAAATTTCATTGACTCCAACAGATCCAATATGATTTCACTTAGACCTTCTCCGAAATTGGTCAGAGATTTAACGCAATTCTGACGATGCTTGTCGTTTTTCAGGAGTTTCAGCAATTTAGGAACATAGGTGGCATCCATCGTCCTGCCAGCTGCCATTATCGCATAGGTAAGGATAAACTGATTCTCACCGTCGAGATATTTGTCGATGAAATAGTAGTACTTGCTTATCCTCGATATGCCGATTGTCACCAAGAGTTCAGATATTTCCTCCTTGCGATGTTCATTTTCGAATGCTGTAAACTCTTCTATCTGCGCCTCAACTCGATCTTCCAAATGAAATTTTCTGGCTATAGCCTTGTTTTGCCTCGAAGCCTTTGCCAGGCAGAGCAGAGCAGCATTCTTTATATAGTCTTTTTCGCTGTCGAGATAAGACAAAAAGACGCTGCTGTCTTTCCTTACAGAGGTGTGGAACAATACGTAGTTCATGGCCTCGAACACCACTTCGTCATCCTTTTCATTCTGGAGGATATCAACCATTTTATCCGTGGCAGTTCCGTACTTGAAATGATATATCTCACGAATGGCAGCGGATTTTACGCGGTTGGAGGGATGATCCAGAAGCTTTAACACGTAAGGCTTATAATAATCTTGCAGATCATCTGACATACTGGCGAGCAAACTTAGGATCTCCTTTTCATTGCCAGATGTGAGAACCTCCAAATTGGACCTGTGTATTGAGCTTTCGTCCAAATCGCTTTTACGAGCATTGTTCCGGTCGACGAGGGAAAGGATATTCCTCCTGAAGGAATCAAAATAGGTTTCTCTCAATCGATATACAAAGAGCAGCCATAAAAACAGAAAGAAGATGATAAGCACAGAAATGTATTCAGTGGATACGTCCAGTTTCTTGATCACCAGAAGGAGCAAACAACCAGCCAAACCCGTTGCAATGCTGTCTACCACTACGTCAATGAAAGGCTTGGCGCGTTTTTTCACATTGAATTCCACGGGTAGTATCGACAGTTCAAAGGATGCCTTATTAATGGATTGCTTGAAGCTACCATCCATTCCCTTGATAAGTACCAAGACCCATAACTCCGGGAATGTCAGAAACAAAATCGAGCCTAGAGCAATTCCTACGGGAAGGACCAGCAAATTTGCTGTAACCCCGAAAAATGACAACAGGCGATTCGTCAGAAAAAGCTGGATCAAAAGAGCTACCACGTTAAAGGTTGAGAACCAAAAGCCAAAAAAAGAAGCGAGATCATGCGGGTCAGAGAATGCTTTATTTGAAAAATCGCTGAACTGATAGTCGACCAGTTTCGCAACAATGACACTCACCCCAACAATTGAGGCCAGATAGACCAGGTGTTTCGACTTCATCACTATTTTCAGCGCTGAGCCCGATATTTCTTTCTCAGAAGCCTTCCTTTTTGACTGAACAAAATGTCCCAGCTGATTGATGCGCATGTGCCATACGGTCAAGATGATCGGCACACACAGAAGAAGCAGGGCAGAGGCAACGAATATGACAACGCTGTTCCCGAAGTAGGATGAAAGGATCGTGGTGATGTATCCTCCGGCGATTCCTCCGGCTATGGCCCCCGCACCTATAAAACCAAAGAGTCTTTTGGCTTCTCTAGCGTCGAACACCATGTTGGAAATGGTCCAGAACTGAGAGGTTACGAGCACTCCGAATAACGATAGTATCAAATAGTAGAAATACAGAACAGGGGGGAACATAATTTCCTCATAGATCGAATAGCCAAGCGCAAAAAACAAGATGCTGAATAGAACGATTGTCGATATGGCCACTATTTTTATAGAGAAGCGTTTTACCAGTCGGTTGTAGAACAAGGTAGACAAAACCGCCACAGAGGCAACCAGCAAATATCCGTAGGGCAGTTGTTCGACGCCAAGGTTGGAAAGAAAAAGGGCATTGACCGTAGGTTTAACCAAAAGCAAAACCGTGATCACCAGAAAAATATAGAATTGCATGAGAAAGGCAACTCTCATTTCTCCTTCATGAATATTGAATGCTCTTTTTATAAAACTCTGCACGTCATTTATTTTAGCTGGTTATTGACAAGTTGACGAAGCGTAATCAGCCAAAACCTCCTCCAAAGGTTCGACAAGGCTCCGAATGATCTGCTCCCCGTTCGGGTCTTCAATCAGTGCGACCAGGATATACCTTCTGTCAGGTCCCCAGACGAGAACAGAATCTGAATGAAACCTCTTCCAGGAGCCTGATTTTCGGTAGAGGGTAGCCTCCGGCGCAATTCTTTGCAGGGAATTGACAAATTTGTGGGTCAAAGCTGGATCTTTGAGCATGCTGAGCATTTCCTTAGAACTTTGCCTGTCGATCAGCTCTCCAAAAGCAAGTTGATAGTAAAAACTGGCTGCCTGACTCGCAGTCGCCCCGTGACTCATTCCCTTCAGGGGATCCGGGTAGCGGGCACCTTCTCTTGCATATCTCTTTCCTACCCAAAGGCCTCCGCCTTCGTCTTCATCGTATAATTTGTGCTTGGCGTTGCGCAATGCGCTTTCGATCTGCAAATACCCAATTTGATCTATAACCCGCGTAGTGGCGGCGTTATTTGATTTGCTGATCATCAGTCTCAGATCCTCTTTGAGCTCCGGAGAATACTCTATTTTCCCCTGATGGATAGCATCAAAAGCCCCTAGCAAGACGGCAATTTTGGGGAGACTGGCGGCATACATCATTTGATCATCGTTGAGACCGGCGTAGGCAATGTTGCTGAGGTCCCTGAGGTCAACTATTCCGATCGCCATCTTCTTTGACAGGACCAAATTCTTCCATTCTGCCTTCTTGAAGACTTCGTCCCTCAAACTTTTTTGGAGTCCTTCACAGCGCAGGTCGCGAATAGGCACAAGGGGTGTTTTGCTCACCAGGGGCAAGCTGTCCTGACCGTATGAGCTTGCAGAGCCTAAGCAGAACGAGAAGATCAGAATGAAAAAATGAAACGGATTTATGAAACTAAAATTAGAACGCATTAATGAATTTGAATGTTTTTTAAAAATGTAAAAATAGGAAAAGACTGAGTCTCTTGAACTTAATTAGGTGCAAAGAATGAGACTAATCTTGCGATTTATACTTTATTTTTGCCGCATGCTGAGAGTAAACAACATTTCGTTCGCCTATAAGATAGACACGCCAATTTTGAAAGACCTCAGCTTTGAGCTAAAGGCCGGTGAGCATCTCTGCGTCATGGGAGAGAGCGGATGCGGAAAGTCTACGCTTCTCAAGGCGATATACGGGCTTCTCGATCTTGACCAGGGGAATATGTCTTGGAAAGACCAACCGATCCTCGGGCCTGCGTACAATCTGGTTCCGGGAATGCCTTTCTTCAAATACGTAGCCCAGGAGAACGACCTGATGCCATTTACTACAGTGGCCGACAACGTTTCCAAGTACTTGTCGAGGATCGACATGGAAGAGTCGAAGAGGAGAACCGAGGAGCTCCTCGAGGTGATTGGGATGACCGATTTTGCCGAGATTAAAGTAAAAAACCTCAGCGGGGGTCAAAAACAGCGGGTCGCCCTGGCAAGGGCACTTGCCTTGAACCCGGAACTTTTATTGCTCGATGAGCCTTTCAGCCAGGTAGACAATTTTAAAAAGAACTCCCTGCGCAGGACCTTGTTCGGTTACCTAAAGGAAAAGAACATAGCCTGCATCGTAGCCACGCATGACAGTGATGACGCCCTGTCTTTTTCAGATCGAATGGTTGTGATCAAAGAGAACCGACTGCACGCCACGGGAAGTCCTGCCGCGCTTTTCAAGAATCCACCAACTAAATATGTCGCTTCCCTGTTCGATGATGTGAATGAGATCGAGATAAAAGGAGAGACGGTCTTGCTGTACCCAGATCAGCTTCGTATCGTTGAGGATTCAGAGACTACAGAAAAGGTTTCGCCATCCGGAAAGGTCTCGCCATCCGGGAAGGTCTTGCCATCCGCTATGGTTTTGCGCTCCTTTTATAAGGGTACGCATTGGCTGATCCAGTTGAGTTTTCAGGATCAGGTCGTTTTTGTCAATCATCATGAAGGAGTTCCCGTGGGACAACAAGTGTCCTTGGAATTCTAACCGAGCACCGACTGCTTGCTGGCAAGGAAGGGCTGATCATAATGACGCGTTCCCGTGGCTTTATACAAGGCATTGGCAACAGCTCCCATGATTGGCGGGAAGGGTGGCTCCCCGAGGCCTGTCGGCTTGATTTCACTCTTGACGAAATGAACTTCTATGGATTTGGGTGCTTCCGGATGTCGAATCAGTTTGTATTTGTCGAAATTGTTCTGTTCGGGAACTCCATCTTTAAAAGTGATTTGTGAATACAAGGCATGCCCGATTCCATCTACCACGCCTCCTTCGGCAAGGTTAGTCGCCGCATCCGGATTGACAACGATTCCACAGTCAATCGCGCAGTATACTTTTTGAATCACGGGCTTACCGCTTTCCACTGTCATATCGAGAACTTGGGCAACGTAGCTGTTGTGGCAGAAATAGGCGGATACCCCACGATGAACATCCGGATCTTCTTTGCCCCAATTCGACTTTTCTTTGACCAGTTTCAGCACGCCGGCGTAGCGATCTGCTTCATAATCGTTTTCTTCGCCCACAGGATTCTTCTGAGCCCTGTCAAGCAATTCGAGTCTGAAATCAATAGGGTCCTTTCCGGCGAGCTCGGCTAACTCATCCAGGAAAGATTGCTCTGCTCCTGCAATGAAATTTGACCTCGGAGCCCGAAAGGCGCCAGTTGTGATGTTCGAATCAATCGTCCAGTCTTCTGCGAGGTAATTGTCAACCGCCCCGGCGGGAAAACGATTCGCAGCCAATGGACTCTCCGGAACACCTCCGGTCCTGACATGGAAGGCGATCAAGTTATTGTTCTCATCAAGCCCGGCACGATAAGTGGCATGGTAGGAAGGGCGATAGGTTCCGAAGGTCATGTCATCCTCACGAGTATAAACTAATTTCACAGGTGCTTTCATTCTCTGCGAGATGACACCTGCTTCCGTAAGGAAATGGCCGTAAAGCCTTCTTCCGAAGCCTCCACCCATACGGGTCATTTTAATGTCCACTTGCTCGAGGGTCATGCCCAGTCTTTCGGCGACGCTCCGTTCCATGAATTCCGGGGTTTGAATCGGTCCTACCAATTCAGCCCTGTCATCGGTGACGTTGGCGAAGAAATTCATGGGTTCCATCGTATTGTGAGCCAGGAAGGGGCAGGTGTATGTTCTTTCAATCACCTGTGCCGCTGCCGCGAAGGCACCTTCCGGGTTTCCGTCTTTTCTCACTACATTGCCCCCGGCAGCAGCCATCTCAGCCATTTGCGATTTGTGCGCCTGGGTGCTTTCGAAACCGGCAGGAGTTCTCTTGTTCATTTCGCGCCCGAAAAGACTTAGGGTTTCGGTCGTTTCCTCAATCGGTTCCCAGGTGAGGTTCAACGCTTTTTTTGCATTCATGACTTCCCAGGTGGTTTGACCCACCACCACGACCAGATCTGTAAAGGCACTTGTGTCAAACGCACTTTTGCTGTAATCGTCGTTGAAGGTTTTCATCGTGAATACATCTTTGATTCCTGGCATGGATTTGGCCGAAGAATCATCAAATGATTTGAGCTTGAGACCAAAAGCAGGCGGATGCGCTATCATTGCGATCAGCATCCCTTCTTCGCTATAGTCCAAGCCGTAAAGGGGCTGACCTGTGACAATCTTCAATCCGTCGACATTCTTCCGAGAGGTGCCAATGATCTTGAAGTCTTTAGGTTCCTTTAATTCGACTTCCGTCGGAACCTCCAGCTTTGCAGCGGCTGAGGCAAATGCACCAAAGCTGTCTGATTTTCCGGAAGCTTCATGCATGAGCACCCCTTCCCGCGTGGTGATCTCTTCAGCAGGTACCTGCCAGGCCTGAGCCGCCGCCGCCACGAGCATTTTTCTGGCCGACGCTCCAGCCATTCGAAGCCCATCCCAACCCTGGCGGATGGATTGACTTCCTCCAGCAAGCTGTCTTGTGAAAATTTCAGTGTTGAGCGGTGCTTGCTCTACAATGACATCATTCCAGTCCACATCGAGTTCCTCGGCCACGATCATGGGCATGGAAGTTTTTACGTTTTGGCCAATCTCCGGGTTCGGTGACATGATGGTGACCAGGCCATTTTCTCCTATCTTGATGTATCCGTTGATCTCGAACCAGTTTTTCGGCATCTTTTTAACCTCTTCCGGGCTCGGGTTGCAGGAAGCGAGCCAGCTGAATCCAAGCATCATTCCTCCGCCGGCAAGGGCAGTGCATTTCAAAAAAGATCTTCGACCGTATGTTGTTTTAATTACTGTCATGTTGGTGGATTTAACGTTTAGGAATTTGCTGCGAGCTTAATCGCTTTTTTTATTCTTGTGTAGGTCCCGCAGCGACACAGGTTGCCTTGCATTGCAGATTCAATCTCCTCGTCGCTTGGGTTCGGATTGTTCTTTAGAAAAGCGGCGGCCGTCATGATCTGCCCAGCCTGACAATAACCACATTGATAGACATCGGTCTCCATCCATGCCTTTTGAACGGGGTGGTCACCCTTTTCAGAAAGCCCTTCAATGGTTGTGACTTCTTGATTTCCGACCGAAGAGATCGGTAGTTGACATGAGCGTACAGCAACGCCTGCCAAATGGATGGTGCAGGATCCGCATTGCGATATTCCGCAACCGTATTTTGTTCCCACCAGCTTCAGCTGGTCACGAAGAACCCAGAGAACAGGGGTAGCGGGGTCAACGTCTATTTGTTGTTTTTTTCCGTTAACGGTTAAGTCGAAGATTGCCATGGAATTAAGTTTTTTTAAAAATAGTAAAATGTTGTACACGTCAGTTACGAAAATCAATCAGTTTGTAATTGCGAATTGAGATTCGGGATAATCAGGCATGACGATTCGAGCAATTTCTCTGAATCAGTTGGAAGAATCTCTGAATTTTGAAGGGCTGATCTTCACGTGCTTCCTAAAAAAATTACTGAAGTGCGTGCCTTCCTTGAAATCAAGGGCATCGGATATTTCCGAAATGCTCCATTGACTTCGTTTCAGTAATATTTTCGATTCTTTGACGATGCGATCCGCGATGATCTGAGAGGTCGTTTTTTCTGTTGTCTCCTTCAGGGCACGGTTCAAATGGTTCACGTGAACATTGAGTTGATCTGCGAATTGTGAAGGAGTTCTGAGCTGAAGCTGCCTGTGATCTTCATCTATGGGGAATTGCCTTTCGAGCAGCTCAAGGAAAAGCTTTGAAATCCTCCAGGACGCATGTCGACTCTCTGGACCAGATTGCCTGACGGGATTCATTTTCATCCCATAGTGAACAAGCTCCATGACCCGGTTGCGAAGCGCGTCATATTTAAAGGCGTAGTCCGAGTTGATCTCTTCAAACATCTTCTTGAACATGTCAGACACCTTTTCGACCTGGGAATCGCTGAGTTCAAAAAGGTGCTCTCCTTGAGGCTGGAACACCTGAAAGGCATCTATGTTTCCATATCCCGAAAAGAACTCGCGATCAAAAATGCAATAGACACCACTTATAATGTCGTTGGTGTGTTCCCATTTGTATGGAATCTGGGGATTCGAGAAAGACAAAGCCTGCTTTTTAACCTGGATCACCCGGTCGGCGTAGTTTACAGTTCCACCTCCGATCACTAGCATGATCTTGTAGAAGTCCCGTCGGGCATAAGGAATGGGCTTTGCGTTCTTGCCGATGAAAGGATCCAGTTTGAAAATATTGAAATGCCCGATGTCCTTGCGAAGGTTGTCCGGGATCCAGTCAAATTTTCTTTTGTAAAACTCTTCAATCGTTTCCATTTTCTCTCTATTAGATATTGATCCAGTAGGTCACTTTCAAATTAATGGAACGATAACGTGGAGAAACCGGATCGATGAAATAGTTGTCGTTATATACAAGAAAAAGGTCTGAAAGCGGAGCAAAGCGCCACTGCAACCTGGAATTGATTCCGAAGTTCTCTCTTTGGTTGCTGTACTGGATCAGGGTAGACCAAAACAGGGACTTACTGAAGGTGAGCTCAACCCGGGGACTTAGCAGCCAGATGTCGGCGTCCGAATAGGGTTCAGGCAGTCGAATGCCATCGTAGTTGAGAGCCAGGCTTACCTGGGCCCAGGGCTGGAATCGCAATGCGACCTCGGCGCCCATTGAAAAAATGTTTCCGTTGAAGAACTGACCGGCGGTAATCGAGCCGTTGTAGGTGAGGCGATTCGTAGAATTAGACGAGTATTCGGCCGTAACCTGGGTAAACGTGTAGTCGCTGTCGGCAGGCAGGGGCACGGCATCGTCATTGCCACTAGGATCAAACTCCTCGGTGAGATATATATAGTTGTTGGCAATTCCTCCTGAGGCGGAGGCTCTGTCTTTGAAGTCTGCCTCCCATCTGAAGCGAAAGAGTCGATCGGTGTTTTGATAGTCAAGTGTGGGCCTCCAATAGGTTATGGCCAGGAAATTGGCGGCGTGCCTGGTTAACGCACCTCTTTTTGGATAAAACTTCTTTTCACCGAAAACACCATATTTCAAGATGTCATTTCGAGGCACAAAGCCGAGGTCTGCCCTGAATTCATCATCCACAAAAGTGAGGTCAGTCACAAAAGTGTAGTCCCGGGTGTTGTATTCGATCTGCGCCTGGGTTGAAAAATTTCCGTCGCTGTCTCCGGGTTGAAATGATTTGTTGACATAGAATTTGCCATTCCATACATTGTTTGCGGAGGCCAGATTGTATTCGGCTCCGATCACCCGGTTGAACTCATCTTCATCGTCAAGAAAATCGTAATCCTGAAAGGTCTGGCGGTTGATGAAAAACACGCCAAAATTCGAGCGGCTGAAAACCTTGCGTTGTAAAACGAACATCATGTTGTTGTTGGAGGGAATCTCGTTGGTGATGTCTTCGCCAGTTTGAATATTGAGAAATCCCAAACGCCAATCCTCATTGAGCTTGCCACTTAGTCTGACCCCGGCAATGATCGGATTTTCGATGGTATTGTCTTCCTTGTCTGTTGCAAGGCCTATCCTGCGTGAAAAAAAAGGCCTGGCCTCATTGAAGGTGTTTCCAAAACTGGCGAAGAGGTCTATGTTGTCGATGAAAAATTGCCTTTTTTCCGGGAGTCTCAATTCGAACCGGGTCAGATTCGTGAAAATGTCATCGACTTCCACGTTTGAAAAATCCGGATTGATCGTGATGTCGAGGTTCATTCCATTGCCGATGGATACTTTTGCATCTCCTCCAAATTTGTATCTCAAATCGTTCTGGGAAGTTTCAAAATCCCTTTCTGCGATGGTGTTGATGTAGGGAATCAGGCTGAATGGTGTTCGTGATTTTCCCAGCGGGCGGTCAAATTCAAGCTCACTCATGAAGGCGAGGCTCGAAAGCCTCTGGTTCTGAGGTACACGGGCAGAGCTGCTCTGCACATTGGTTTGTAAATTCCATCTAAATGCCCTGAACCTCCAACTCGTATCTCCTTCCACAAACTTCAGGGAAGTAAACGGGATGGCCATTTCAACCACATATCGGTCGTCGTATTTCTGGGTCTCAGCCTGCCATTTGATGTCCCAGGTTCGGTTGAAATTGCTTCCTCCATCCGAGATCTGTCCTTCTCTTCGCACGCCAAAAGGGGTGACCCCGAAGAAAAAAGCATTCGTTCCGTCCTTGAACGTGTCGAACATTATGGTAACGTTGTCGTTTCGCGTACCGAAGTAATCCCTGCGCAGAGACGACACAACGTAATCAGGTCCGGATGAAAACGCCGTGATTCCAACGTACATTGTTGTTTCGTCGAAGAGTATCTTTATTTCAGTCTGATATTCGGCCTTCAGGGAATCTGTTGGGAAGTACTGCCAGAATTCCTGAGTCGTTTCTGCAAATTCCCAAACCCCTTCGTCGAGTTTTCCATCCAGGGTAATGGGTTGATCGATATAGGTAGCCCGCAGCTTTCCGGAAGTATTTTGTGCGTTCAGGTTTGAGTAAAGAATGACAATTGTTAAAGAAAAAATATAGGCCAGAACTCTACGAGTGGGAATTAGAGAATATGTATTCATCCAAAAGTTTGATTAAAACAATCAATTGCAAATTTCAAATAAAGAATAGGATTACTATAGATAAAATTCGCACATATTGTTGTAAAATTCAAACATGTATTGTTAAAAATAACTTAATAAAATGTTCTTGATAAGTTGTTGCAAATCGATTGTCGTGCAGGTTTTATTCCAGTCATTTCCCGGGTCCGTTCAAACAGAATTTAACACAAGCTCCTGCTTAATATTTCTTCAATTTTTTGTAACTTTCTGTCCATAAGTACGATTCATAGTTAATCCTTGCTCAAATTTTATGAAAAACAAAAAACAAAAAGCGGGATCGGGTTCCTCCAAAGGCATTAGCCGACGTGGTTTTATACGTGGAGCCGGATTGTCAACCGCGGGAAGCGTGTTATTGACTTCTGAGGTGTTCGCCTTTGAATACGAAGAAGAAAAAGGAACGGAGCTCGGGCCTGATGCCACAACCATACAAATGAAGGTCAATGGCCGGATGTGGTCGCTGAGTGTTGAACCGAGAACAACCCTGGCTTCTGCCCTTCGAGATCACCTTGAACTCACGGGAACTAAAGTGGTCTGCGATCGCGGGTCATGCTCTGCCTGTACGGTCTATGTGGACGGGAAGCCTGTCAATTCTTGCATGATGTCGGTTTTCGACGTTGGAGACAAAGAGGTTACAACCATTGAAGGGATCGCGAAAAACGGCAAACTGCATCCTGTGCAGCAGGCCTTTATCGACCACGATGCATCCCAATGCGGGTATTGCACACCGGGAATGGTCATGTCATGTGCCCACCTCCTGGATCACAACAGCAATCCAACCCTGGAAGACGTAAAAGATGCCACACGAGGAAACCTCTGCAGATGTGGTACTTACCCTCATGTGTTTAAGGCAACTTTGGACGCCGCAAAAAAATTAAGTTAGAATGGATACTAGAAAAGAGAAATTTCCTCACGGGATTCCGGGTCACAACCTGGGCGAGATAGAACGCGAGATTCCGATAAACGAACCCCCAGCCTGGCCGGTGAATGAAAAACTCAAAACCATTGGCAAAAGAGTCAAGCGCATTGACGCAATCGACAAAGTTACTGGGAAGGCCAAGTACACTTCCGACATGAAATTGCCGGGGATGCTTTATGCAAAAATGTTGCGATCAACCGTGCCTCACGCCGAGATCCGATCGATCGACATTTCCAGGGCTCAGAGTCTGCCCGGAGTTTATGCCATCCACCTGGTTGAAAACAAGAAGGAGGAAGGTGAAAATAAAGAAGAAGGAAAATATCCTTCGGTCAAGTATGTGGGTCAGCCTCTCGGAGGGGTTGCCGCCGAAAGCCTTGACATCGCCAAAGACGCGATTTCAATGATAAAGGTCACCTACGATACAAAACCATTCGTCATTGACGTGGAAGAGGCCATGAAGGCAGATGCTCCCATTGTTTTTGATCAGCCCATAGAGCAACAGCAGGATGGAGGCGACGTGGGTGAGACCCACGACGGAAGCAAGGGTGAAGGAAACGTAAGAGGACCTTCGACAAGCAGTTTCTTTGGAGGCCCCAGGGGAGACCTGGAAAAAGGATTCAACGAAGCTGATGTCGTGGTTGAAAGAACCTACCGCACGCAGGTTCACACGCACATGCCGCTTGAAACGCATGGCATGGTGGTAGACTGGAGACCGGATCTCATGACCATATACGCTTCGACCCAGAATACCAATAATGTGCGCAACGAGATGGCCAGCGTCTTCAATCTTCCCAAGAGCAAGGTTCGCGTGATATGCGAATTCATGGGAGGTGGATTTGGAGCCAAGCACAGCGCCGGCAGTTACGGACCCATGGCGGCCAACCTGGCCAAAAAGACGGGCAGGCCCGTTTGGCTCATGCTCGACAGACAAGAGGAGCACCTGGCTGAGGGCAACCGACCCAATTCGATACAATATTTGAAGATTGGGGCTAAAAAAGACGGAAGCCTGACTGCCATTCAACAGCGTTCGCACGGAACGGCCGGGGTTGGACTCGGAGCCGGGGTTGGACGCATTGCACAGGTCATGTACAGCTGCCCTAATTTCGCGACCGAACAGTACGATGTTTTGACTCATGCCGGACCGGGAGCGGCCTGGCGTGCCCCTGGAAATGTCCAGGGAGCCTTTGGCTTGGAGCAGGCAATAGATGAATTGGCTGAAAAATTGGGCATGGACCCATTGGAATTCAGAGATAAAATCGACAAGAGTGAAGTCAGAAAAGTCGAACGTCAGCGAGGAGCTGAAAAATTTGACTGGTCAAGACGCAAAGCTGCAGGAAGTGGTGAGGGCTCGGTCAGAAAAGGATATGGAGTCGGTCAGTCTACATGGCCACGTTTCGTGACCCTGGACTCCTCGGTTGAAGTCAAGATTCACAATGACGGAGGCGTGGAGATTCGTTCCAGCGTACAGGACATCGGAACCGGCACAAAAACTATTTTGGCCCAGGTAGTCGCTGAAGAGCTGGGCCTCGAGGTCAAAGACATTCAGGTTAACATCGGAGACACATTCTTCCCGGTCGGGCCTGGTTCAGGAGGTAGTGTAGTGACAGGTTCGATAACTCCACCAACCAGAAACGCTGCATTTGAAGCCAAAAAAGAGCTTTTGATGATGGTGGCGAAAAAATGGGAAACAGAATCGGATCAGTTGATCCTGGCGGATGGACACGTGACTCATAAATCGGATGCTGACAAGAAAATGACTTTCAGAGAAGCAACCAAGCTCATGCGAACGAGCCAGATCAGCAAGGTGGCAAGCCGCTCTGACGATTATGAAGGGTTCCAGCAACCCTGGGGACTTGCCTATGGAGACCTGGGCTCGGTTCAATTTGCTGAAGTGACCGTGAATACCGATACCGGTTTTGTAAAGGTGGACAAGATTGTGGCTGCTCACAGCTGTGGTCGTCCCTTGAACATCGGCCAGCTGGAAAGCCAGATCAATGGAGGTGTAATCCAGGGCGTGTCCTACGCACTTTATGAAAACAGGGTGATGGACAACGGTACCGGCCACATGATGAATGCCAATGTCGATCAATACAAGACTCCATTTTCGATGGAGATCCCTGAAATCGAAAGCATGATCATAGAGGAATACTCGGCAAGATCCTCGACGGATGCCTATGGAATTGGAGAACCGGCGAACATTGCCACGGCTGCGGCCATTGCAAACGCGGTTTACAACGCCATCGGTGTCAGGATCTATGAGATCCCCATTACGCCGAAAAGTATTTTGGAAGCATTAGGTAAAGTAGATCAAAAGGCTTGATTGATTTGAGTCTCATAAAATAAATCAGAAAGACATGAATAAATTTAGTTGGTACGAAGCGAAGTCGGTTGAGGACGCTCTTGAAAAGGTCAACTCGACTGTATCCGAACAGCTCTATGGAGCCACATCGGACGCAGCCGTATTTAAATCAGGTGGAGTCGATGTGCTCGACTGGGTAAAAGAAGGACTTCTCAAGCCACAAACTATCATCAATATCAGAAATATTCCGGGTCTGGATAGAATCACAATGGATTCAAAGAAAGGCCTGCGCATTGGGGCAAATGTGACCCTTTCGGAATTGGCCAGTGATCCACAGATCAAAGAGAGTTACCTGGCCCTGCACCAGGCTGTGAATCATGCGGCCACGCCTCAGTTGAGAAACATGTCAACCCTGGGGGGCAACCTGGCTCAGCGCAATCGCTGCTGGTATTTTCGGTCGGCAGAGCACAACTGTTTCCGCAAAGCCGGGGATCGTTGCTTTGCCCGGCATTCTGAAACCGGTGAGAACGAGAATCACGCGATCATTGACAACGGATCATGCGTGAGTGTTCACGCCTCATCCATAGCCACGGCGCTCATGGCCTTCAAGGCTGATGTGGTTATCGCCGGGGCCGACGGCAAAACAAGGTCGGTTCCTATGGACGAATTCTTTGTTAAGGCGACTGAAGACGTTGCCATGGAAACCATTCTCAAACCCAAGGAGATCATTATAGAGGTAGTTGTGCCTACTCCGGCAAAAAACACAAAAAGCTATTACATCAAGCAGGTGGCCCGCGAATCGTATGACTGGTCGCTGGGCGACGTGGCGGTGGTTATGGAGACTTCAGGAGACAAGTGCAAAACGGCCAGCATTGTTTTGGGCGCGGCGGCGCCTACTCCTTATCGCTCGGTTCAGGCCGAGGAGGCCATGTCCAAAAATGAGATCAACGAGGCCAATGCGGCGGCAGCTGCAGATGCAGCTATGTCGGTGGCCCGTCCGCTTTCAAAGAACGGATACAAGGTGCCTCTGTTTAAATCTATCATCAAAGAGGCAATTGTTTCAGTCGCATAAATCAATACAATGGATTCAAAATCAAAGAACCTTTGCAGATTTCTGCGCGCCCGTAATCCATATGGCATGATGGAAGGCGGGGAGCATCCCTGGCTCTTGCTGGATGACGCAAACACCATTTGCTGGTGCATCAATTCTGCCGGTGCCATGGGGCCCGACAGCGGGCTTGTTTCCCCGGTCAAATGCGTGGAAGGGCGATCCTGCTTTGAGCCCATGGAATGAGTCGTTGCGGCTGCTAGCCATGGAGTCCTAAAAGATGGTAAAAACGAAAAATCAAGACCGAATTCTCGAGTGAGAATTTGGTCTTTTTTCATTTTCGGTACGATTGTTGCATTTTCATAGTCCTGAATAGAATTATTTGTTCAATTAAAACCCTTAAAGCTATGAAAATGAAACTATTACTCATTAGTATTTTTGTATTTACCCTCGCGGCAACCAGCTGTAAATCCAAGAAAAAAATTGCGAAAATTGAAGACTCCACGGAAATTTCAATCCCGTTTACGGGCAAGCAATACGAGAACAACAAGAACTTTTTCCGAGCCAAGCAGGTAGGTGAGAGCTCCGACCTGGCCACTGCGAAAAAAATCGCAGAACAGAATGCCAAGGCAGAGTTGGCCGGAAACATCGAAGCGGTGATCAAGCGGGTCACTGATCAGTACACCAATCAAAGGTCAGTTGGTGACAAAAAGAATTTTGAGAACAAATTCGAAGAAATGTCACGTGAGGTGGTTCGCCAGGATGTTCGTGACGTCCGGGTAATCGGGGAAAAGCTCTACAAGCAAAAAGACGGACTGTACAGCTACTGGATTGCCATTGAAAGCCCTAAAGAGACAACACTAACCGGAGTATTTGAAGGAATCAGCAAAGATGCCCAGTTGCAGCTTGATTTTGACAAGCACCAGTTTGAGAAGATCTTCAACGAAGAAATGAGAAAGTATGAACTCGAGCACAGCATCAACTAAGCGCTGGGCAGTATCGATTTCATATTTTGTTTTTTGTCTTTTATCCTTTACCCTTTTCGCGCAGAAGCAGGTGAGCGTCCATGCAGATGGAATCTCAATCAGCAGCGATCTGACACCCAAGCAGGCCCTTGAAGAAGCGCTGGCGGAGGCCAAGAAAAATGCGCTTCTCAAGGCGGGTGTACCTGAAAACCTTTTGGTTTCCAATCTGCTTTTCGAATACGGGACTGAGCAAAATGTGGAATCCTACTTTCACGGCATATCCAATACTGAATTGAGCGCCAATATACTTGTCGACAGCATTTATGACGACAGGAGATGGTTCGATTCGTATGGGAACATGAATGTTTCGGTTGAAATCGAAGCCCTGGTCTACACCTATGACAAGCCGAAGGACCCTGCTTTTTTCTTCGAAATTGACGGGTTGAAGGAGGTCTATCTCGACAATGAGCGCATCCGGTTTGATTTTGTGCCGTCGGCAAATGGCTATTTGACCATTTTCGCATTCAATGAAGATGAATCCTTCGTGTTGTATCCTTTTGAGAACAAGGACTATGACTACCTGAGTGACGAAAATGGCCGCCTGTTTGTGAAAGAAGAACACGTGAGCTTTCCGATTCACCCTGCTTACGGTCAAGGATATTCCATTGAATTGAATGACTCATCAGAGGATGAAGCGAGTATTTTGCTTTTTGTCTTTACCAAAAAAGACATCCCCTGGATAGATGAGCAGGTGTCACTGGAATCCGTTCGCTCCTGGATTTATAAGATACCCTTGGATGAGCGGGAGATCCTTTACAGAAATGTTCTGTTGAAACAACCTAATTAAACTTTGAATTGTCAAAATGAAAAATTTTATCCCTCTTTTGTTTCTCATTTTAGCTGGCTCCCTGGGCTACGGGCAGGTGTATGACAGCAAATATGCTGTGTTCGATAGGAAAGTGGTTCTTGTCAAAGGGGTTAAAGAGAGCTCTGAGCTGGTATGCGTGGTTCCGAAAGGAAACCCGGTCAGGATCATGGAACGCGTTGGCGGACCCTTTTACAGAGCCCAGTACAAAGACTGGAAAGGATATCTTATCTCTTTCAACCTGGAGAATCGGTTTAAAAATAATCCGAACGGGGCCAAAGAGAACGATGTTAGAATCCCGGCTCCCGAAAGGCTCTTGGTAAAAGTCTCAAGAAAGACCTACATCACGAAGAAAAAGGATCACAGAAAGGATTATAAAATGATCATCACCGTTCCGAAACACGAAACGCTGGAGATCCTGGATCGTGTCAAAAAAGGAAAGTACTTGGTGAAATACAAGACGCACGTTGGCATTTGCGACCTGAGTTCCTACAACGTAAAAGACGATGTGGAGCTGGCTTTTCTCGAACGGATGGATATCAACAGGCCGAATAGGCGTGTTGTGACGAGAACTGATGATTCTAAGTTGATTATCACCGAATACAAGGTCAGGGAGGTGCGAAAGTCTGAGTCTAACAACAGGATTGACATCAATGAAATGCTGGACCTGAGCTTCACTATCAAAAACATGGGTTCAGCGAATGCCAATCTGAATTTTGAAGTCAGCTCAGAACAGGCAGGTGTCAAGGTATTGGGTCAGGTCGCAGGAACCAATGTGCTGCTGAGAAATCCGGCGCCCAAAATGATCCTCCCGGGTGACTATCACACGCTCACATACCGCTATTACTTGAATCCGGAATTTCGGTACAGGGAACTGAAGTTTTTGATCCGGGCGACCGATCGATCAATGGGTACCGATTTTACGGCCGAGATGATTTTTCCGGTATATGGAGATGGAGGTTTTGAAAGCTGGAAAAGTCAGGAATCAATTGCGAGGAATTCCTGGGAACAAGATCGTTCACAGGGTCAATCGACCAATATTGTCATGGAACTGCCGAGTCACATCGAGAATGTTGATCAGGATATTCCGATTACAAGAAGCAGGCAGAAAAACACCTATGCCCTCATCATCGGAAACGAAGATTACACATCTCGACAACGAAGTTTGGCAGTGGAACAAAATGCCGAATTTGCGATTCATGATGCGGAGGTTTTTAAGATGTATTGCGAGAAAACCCTCGGTATTCCTGAGCGTCAGATCAGAATCCTGAAAAATGCGACGGCCGCAGAAATCAGCCAGGGACTTGCCTGGATCAATAACTTGTCGAAGATCGAGAAAGGCAATGCCAATCTGATCTTTTATTATTCCGGTCATGGTCTGCCGGATCAGGAGACCCGATCTCCGGTTCTGTTGCCGGTCGATGTTTCTGCGAACAATATAGAATATGGAGTTCCACTTGCCGAAGCATACTCTGCGCTTGTGGAGCATCCCGCGCGTCGGATCACTGTCTTTCTCGATGCCTGTTTCAGCGGAACGGGTAGGAACCAAAGACTTCTTCCTTACAGGGGAATCAAGGTTAGGGCAGACAAAAGCGTCATTCTGGGCAATATGGTTGTCTTTTCTTCGAGTTCAGAGCTGGAGACCTCGTCAGTTTACAGGGAAGCGCGACACGGATATTTCACTTATTTTTTGCTGAAAAAGCTCAAGGAGACCCGAGGAAATGTCAGGTATGATGATTTGAGCTCCTACCTGATTCATTCGGTTCAAAAAGAAACCGGTTTGAATGGGATCGTGCAGACACCGGAAGTCAACACAAGTCATGAAGTAGAGGGGACCTGGCAGAACTGGAAGTTGAAATAGAGGGAAGGAAACCACGTGTACCGAATGACAGGAAATCTATATCTTTAGGTGAAAATTCACTGCATTCATGGAGATTGACAGCACCAGTGACATAATCAATCTGTTGACGACTTTTCTCAGTTTGTTCTTTGCGCTGTTTCTGCTGACCCTGCGCTCAGGGAATGTCCTTTCCAATCGTCTGATAGCCGCTTATCTGATAATATATGCCCTGGATTCAGGAACGTTCATTTCCTCCCAGCTGATTTCGGTTCGATACCCGGGATGGGGCCTGTTCCTTAATTCCTTCTTGTTTTTCGGCCCGCCTCTGCTTTATCTTTATGTTTGTTCCGTTTGCTACGAGGACATGAGGATCAGAAGAAAGGACATTATTCATGCGATTCCATTTGTTCTGGCGTTCGTGTTGCTGATACCTCGGTTCTACATGCAGAGCCATGAGGGTAAAATTGCGGTTTTATCAGGCGAGGATGAGATTCTTCCCGAAATGATACTGGTCTATTTACTGTTGCATCTTCAGATTGTGGGGTACCTGATCGCAAGTTTTCGTGTTGTTTTTCGGTCGAAACGTGTTCTGTTGGAAAATTATGCATCCGGGAGCATCAACCATTTCAACTGGCTCCTTTCACTGCTGACAATTATGAGCATGGAAGTTGTTGTTTCCTCATTCAAGAACCTCTTTTTGTTAAATGGCCTTGATCGCGAATACGACTTGACACTAACCATGACGGGTTCTGTCGCGCTCGTTTTCATCTGCTGGCTCGTGCTGCAGGCCTTGCGTTCCCCGGAGATCTATGGAAAGGTTTATTCCCGAGAAACGCCAGTTCGCAACTTTCTTCATGCGAACCCGAAAGCCGAATCAAAAAAGGGGGGTGGTGAAATTCAAATGAGTCCTGAAGACGAAAGAAGGATCGCTGCATTGATGCGTCATATGGAGACCCAGGAGCCCTTTCTAAACGCTTCACTAAGTATTTATGATTTGGCAAAAGATCTGAATGTTCCGGTAAAGGAACTTTCTGTTTTGATCAACCACCATTTGAAAAAGCATTTTTTCGACTTTGTAAACGGGTATCGAATCGAAAAAGCAAAAGAGATGCTCAAAGATCCAAAGAAAGTGGATATGACCGTACTCGAGATCCTTTATGATGTCGGGTTCAATTCCAAATCTTCCTTTAATACGGCCTTTAAGAAAGAGACCCAAATGACACCCACACAATTTCGCAATTTAGTCACTGCAGAGACTTGATTAATAAGTCGAACGCCTGAAAAAAGTCGAACCAGTTTAAAAAAGGGTACGACTTTTTTTATTCGGTCGACTTTGAGGGAAAATCGTCTCATATTTGATCATCAATCAAAACTAGATTCTTCATGGCAAACGTCAAAAGTTACAGTTCTGTGCAAACAAAAGTGGATGTCAAACCCATCAGCTTTTTAAGCTCGTCAATGTTTTTCATCGGGGGAGCTTTATTGTTCTTAATAAATGAACGCTGGACAATTCCTCGTCTGAGCGAGTGGGGCGTGAGTCAGCTCGGTCTTTTTCTGACCTATATCAGCCCATTTCTACTTTTCTTTTTTGTCGCATTGTACGGATATCGCCTGGAAGGAAATCCATGGAGCATTAAAGCTCTGTTGAACCGATTCCGATACAAGCCAATTCGCGGCAAAATGTGGCTTTGGACCCTGCTGATTGTTACCGTAGACGTATGTTCCTATCTAGCCGTATATAAACTGGCTTTTCCTCTGATCAAGCGCGTACACGACATGTTCCCGACCCCGGAGGTCGTGACTTCGTTCATGAACAATGGCAAAACCTTTGCTGGCTTTCAGGTGGAAGGGAATTATGGACTGATCGGCCTCTTTTTTCTTTTGTATTTTTTCAATGTGGTTGGTGAAGAAATCCTTTGGCGCGGATATTTGTGGCCAAGACAAGAGCTGACTCACCGAAAATACACCTGGATAGTTCACGGACTCCAATGGACCTGCTTTCATCTGTTTGCCCCATATAATGCGCTGATGGTTCTGCCGGGCGCTTTGTTCATGTCCTACATTACTCAGCGATTTCAAAACAATACAATCTTCCTGATTTCTCATGCGACGTTGAATGGGATCCCTTTTGTGATGTTAATTCTCAACGTCTTCGGCATGTAGGGCGAATTTTGAGAAATGCTGAGCTAGAATTCCTCTAATTGGATATCGAATTCCTCTTATTTGAAATTCAAATCCTCTCTTACACATATTTCATATAGTGTCCTTCCCTCACTTTAAGCCTTTGAATGGACTTATTGTCTAATTAAAAAGTAAAAAAATTAAACAAAAATCTCATTTTATTTGAATTTGTTCAACATTATAGTTATTTTTGTTGAACATAAATTTGGATTAGCTCTGTTTAGCTCATGTTGCGATCCATTTGAATGATTTAAAACAATCCTTAAACAAATGATCATGAGTAAAAGATTTTACCACAGTTTTAAAACTCTTCTACTAGCAACTATTCTTGTTGTTAGCGGTTGTAATGATGATGATTCCGACATGATGGAAGGGGTCGATCCGCCAGTAGATAATGTGACAATTTCAAAAACAATAACCTACGATTTGGGATCCGTTGCCGTTCCAGGGATTTCAGGGAAGGCTGTGTTTACCGAATTCTCGGATAATACGGTTACCATCGACCTGGAGCTCTCCAATACACCGGATGGAGGTCAGCACCCTGCTCATATCCATTTCAATACGGCAGCTGAAGGAGGAGGTATTGCTCTCACCTTGGGCACTGTAGATGGAAGTACAGGTGAAAGCAGCATCATGGTGACAACTCTTGATGATGGCACCCCTGTAGGTTATGATGATTTGATCAATTTCGACGGGTATATCAATGTGCATCTAAGTGCCGATGAATTGTCAACCATAGTCGCCCAGGGTGACATCGGGCAAAATGATCTGACAGGAGCATCTAAGTCGTATCGCCTAGGAGAAAAAGCGGTTGCGGGTATCGACGGTGAAGTTACCTTTTTTGAGAGAAACAATGGGGAAGCCTTATCTGTGATCGAACTGATGAATACGCCGGAAGGAGGCGTGCATCCTGCGCACATTCATTTGAATTCTGCGGTCGAAGGAGGTGGAATTGCCTTTAGTTTCAATCCTGTAGACGGTACAACCGGGCAGAGTAAAACCAATGTTGCACAACTTGATGACGGCACTTCTTTTTCTTATTCTGATGTCATGAACTTCAACGGATACATCAATGTACATTTAAGTGCCGAGGAATTAGGTGTAATAGTTGCCCAGGGTGACATCGGAAGCAATGAATTGACCGGTATGTCGAAAATGTACGACTTGAATGAAAAAGACGTACCCGGCATCTCAGGCATGGTAACTTTCTTTGAAAGAAAAGGTGGAAACGCTCTTGCCGTTATCGAGCTAGCGAATACGCCGGAAGGAGGCATGCACCCGGCACACATTCATGTGAATGATGCAGCCACAGGTGGAGGAATAGCTTTTTCTTTCAACCCGGTGGTCGGAGACTCAGGTGTAAGCGAAACGAACGTGGCACAACTCGATGATGGCACATCTTTCGGTTACGGAGATATTGAAGAGTTCGATGGTTACATCAATGTTCATCTGAGCATGGAGAATTTGGCAACGATAGTAGCCCAAGGAAATATCGGATCCAATGTCAATGAAGATGGTTCGGATGCAGACAAATCTTTCACTGTGGAAAATAGTGGGTCATCGGCTTACATCTTTACCGGAGGTGGCCTTGATAATGCTTCAAATCCTGACCTGACGCTGAAAAGAGGTGAAACATATACCTTTGTCATGAATACTCCCGGTCACCCGTTTTTAATCAAAACGGATGGTACTCTAGGTACTGGAGATACATATGACGAAGGAGTAACCGGCAATGGAGAAGAAAGTGGAATGATTACTTTCGAAGTTCCGATGGATGCTCCAAATGTGTTGTTCTATATCTGCGAATTCCACGCGGCTATGGCAGGCACGATCAATATCGTTGACTAAGTCTCTTTTGAAGAGCAATTAATTTTCATAAAACGAGCACAGACCCATTCCCTGGTTTTCCAGGAAATGGGTTTTTACTTTTTATTTTCACAGCAAAGAAAGATTTAACGCTGTGATGAGTTCAACTCGAATACCTCCAATGGCCCGTCATTGATGCCAACGACAACGAAAGTCTTTTTCAGGGCATCGTGCTTCACCAGCTTAACGGATTTGGCATCGCCGTCAATGTAAAAACCGGTCTCTTCTGGTCCGAGAACCTCGTAGCCGTCTTTCTGATCGGACAGAAGCAACAGGCCGAAAGGGTTGTCCAGTCGGGGTGTGTCGGGCTCGGTGTGAAAGATGTTGCCAACAAGGA
The DNA here is from genome assembly GCA_965365245.1 of uncultured Flavobacteriaceae bacterium. Taxonomy (GTDB): domain Bacteria; phylum Bacteroidota; class Bacteroidia; order Flavobacteriales; family Flavobacteriaceae; genus Lutimonas. The sequence goes on from CBDUAY010000005.1 coordinate 29,240, forward strand.
TTAGATCGTCGAAACCGTCGCCGTTGATATCGTAAGATTCACCGTCTAGGATCGGAATGGACTGTGCCCTGCTTGGAAGCTCAATTTTACGAAATTTACCCTGTCCGTCATTCAACAGAAGCAGTGATTTAAACTGGTTCGCCTCTCTCTGATAGGCCATGTGAATGCTTTCGCCATAGAGGTCTTCAACTGAAGAATTGGCGAACTGACTGTAGGTCGTGACTTTTTTGGCCAACATGGGCATTTGTTGAGTCGACGCTTCTTTTCCCCGGGCAGGTACGTACCTTCCTTCATGGAGGTAGCTCAATACCATGTCGAGCGTGCCGTTCAGATCGAAATCATCAGCGTAGATTCTCAAAGGGCTTCCCGGGCTCGGTTTGTATTTGTGGTTCAGGCCTATATTCCCGATAACATAATCCTTATTGCCATCCTTGTTGACGTCGGTCTCTGTAACGCTGAACCACCAGCCTTTTTCATTGTTCAAATCGCTTTCCGCCGAGATGTCCCGGAACACCCCATTTTCATTTAGAAATACGCCAATGTGGGTCCATTCGCCCACAGCAATGAAATCTTCCCAGCCGTCATTATTGATGTCGGTGCTGATTACTTTGTTGACAATCCCGAAATCTTCAAAATCCGGGGCAACCCGGGCCGTTGCATTTTGCAAAGTCCCGTTGACATTCTCGTAGATGAGCGAGGGCTCATGCAAGGGGTATTTTTGAGCTTTGATCCGGTTGCCTACAATGAGATCCGTATCTCCGTCCTTGTCGAAATCGATTTTCGTGACACTCTTGCCGCTGATGGTATAATTGTCAACTTCGGTGGAGACCTGCCGCTCGAAATGACCCATTCCGTCATTCAGATAAATTCGGTCCTGGAACTGCTCGGCCCGCTCCATGAACTCGTTGCCGCCACTGACGACATACAGGTCGTTGTCTCCATCGTTGTCTATATCGATGAAAAGCGCCTCCATGTCTTCGTGATCCCAATCCATTTCAAAGGCCGTGTTTTTCTTTTTTGTGAATCCCCTGGCATCTTGAAGGAACAATTGCCCTGCTTGTTTGTGAGCTCCTCCTATGTACAGGTCTTCCTTGCCATCGCCATTGGCATCCCCGCGTGCAATGCTCGGCCCCAGTGTTGATTGCTTATAGGGAAGAAGCGCTTCCTTCATGAAATCATCATAGTCATTCTCCTTGTGGGTAAAGTCAATTAACTTGTCTGCATGCTTAAAAGCCAAATTCTTTTGAGGCAGAGGTGAAGGCTGACCATCAGAGGCGTCCTTCTCATTAAAAACCAGCGTGGTGTCTGCCGCAACGTTGTACAGCTCCTGATATTTACCAGATGGCCAGGTGACAGAAACCGTGTCGACGACACTTATATTCCCCAGGCCAAAATGAACGGTTTTGTCAACCGCAGACAAATAGCCGCGTACCCGCTTGGATTCCTTGCTTCTTCTTTTGCCTCCGGCAGAAATGGCCACCTGTGCAAAATCCTCGGAGAGGTTGCCCCGGGTTTTGACTTTGATGTAGTTTCCTCCCTGGTTTTCTACGGTCGTGTTCTTGAACAGAAAAGCCTCCTGATCCATATTGTTGACCACAATGTCGAGGTCCCCGTCATTGTCAAGATCCGAATAGGCGGCACCATTGGAGAAGGAGGGAGCACCGAGCCCGGAGAGAGAAGTCGCATCTTCAAAGATTAAATCTCCCTGGTTTCGAAAGAGGATATTGGCCAGTTTCTCGGTAGGCAAACTGTTGTAGATCTCTTCCTTGACTGAAAGCGGCACGTTTCCATTGAACCTCTGTTTCGCCTGGGTGACCTTGTTCCTTATGTCAAAATCAGAAGAGTACCTGCGGTAACCATTGGTCACATAAATGTCTTCATCCATGTCGTGATCCGTGTCCAGGGCAAGAACGGCCCAGCTCCAATCTGATCTTGACACCTCTGCCATCTGGGCAATGTTGTGATACTTGTCATTCCCCACATTCAATTGAAGAACGTTGTACATGTATTGCGCCTGGTAGTCGTATTTTTTAACCAACAGATCAAACTGTGGCATGTTGATCGAGGCCATCAGGGTTTGCGATTGCACGTGATTCGTAGGTGCCATGTCGAGAACAAAAATATCCCTGAGATTGTCGTTGTTGATGTCCGCAATATCAATGCCCATCCCGGAGAAGGCAATCTGATTTGTGGTTTTCTTGATCTGATCGGAAAAGGTCCCGTTTTTGTTGTTGACATACATGACATCCGGGAGGTAATAGTCATTCACCAGGTAGATGTCGAGCCAACCGTCATTGTTGAGGTCGCTGATGCAGAGGCCCAGACCAAAAGAGGGTCGCAACAAGCCTGCCTGTTCTGTGACATCCGTAAACTTGCCATTGTCGTTGCGGTAAAGGTGACTCGAATTTTCCCAGAGCTCTTTTTTGTCGCTGAGTATTTTATAGAACATTGAAGGATAGACCCCGTAGTACTCGTTTTCGTTCATCACGACACAGTCGAGATCACCGTCGTTGTCGTAGTCGAAGAAGGCAGCATGGGTGCTCAATCCATGATCGTCAAGCCCGTATTGCTCAGCCTGTTCGACGAAGGTATTGTCTTTCTGGTTGATCAGGAGGAGATTTTTTCTCTGTTCCTTTTCATAGGGTCCACCCTGTGCAACGTAGATGTCCATCCACCCGTCATTGTTCACGTCGGCAAAGGTCACCCCACTCGACCATTTTTCATGGGTTGGGTTGATGTTGGCAGAAGCCGAGATATCTTCAAAAATCAGATCTCCTTTGTTGAGATAGATCTTGTTCGGCACCTGGTTTCCCGTAAAGAAAATATCCATGAGCCCGTCATTGTTGATGTCTTCAACTCCGACTCCCGATCCGTTGTAGAAATAGTCGTGGTCAAAAACATTTGATTTGGTCGTAAGGTCGTGTACCAGCGCATTGTTGAAGGATAAACCGCTTTGATCAGCAGGAATCTGCTCAAAATTATAGGTTGAGCCCGATGAGGTTTCAGGGGTGGAAGAGGCAGAAGGATCGTTGGCTTCACTTTGTTCTTTTTTCGCACAATTGACCAGGGAAATCGCCAGTAAAAGAGTTATTAGTAAAATTAGGTTCCTCATAATTCAAGCCTGTTGGATCTGCAAGTTTAAATCATACGCAATTTACTGCCTTATTTCGATTTCCTTGACCAAAGATGTAATTGGAATGGCTTCTACTTTTTCATCGGATAACAAAAAAATGACATCATTAGTCTTCCCGATCATTTTTCCACTTTTTATTTCGTCGTCCGAAAATCGAATCCGGGTCAGGGTCTGATTCAAGATTTCTTTCCTGGATATTTTTCCATATATCCCTGATGCTATTACCAAGTATAGAATGATTAGAATTCCTGTAGAGATTATCCTTAACCCCGTAAACCAGGATTTTTCATCCCATCCAAGATTGAATCTGGAGTAGGCTTCGGGAAATTTCCTTTTCCACGAGACGTCAAGGTATGCAATCAATAAGGCCATTAGGATCGATAATATCGTAAATGACAATATTTTTACATCTGAAAATGGGGAAATCAAAAAGTCGAAAACATCCGCATAGTCAAAAATGTTGATCCCGAATTGAATAAACTTTTGATAGTTGAAAAGCATGCCGATACCGACGGCCGCGATATAGGAAATTGAAATGATCGTCTGGACTTCCTTAATTATGAGTTCGTAAGCGTCTTTAATTATTCCCTCCTTCACTATTTTGGTGTTTTTGAAATTGATTCCACTTTCACTTTATCCACACCCTGGTCAATAATATCAAGTTTGATGGCTGCTGCCTTTGACAGATCTATGATTCTGTTCTTGACAAATGGTCCACGGTCATTGACGGTTACAATTACAGATTTATTGTTGGACAGATTGGTTACTTTCACCTTTGTTCCAAAGGGTAAGGTAGGATGTGCTGCCGTCATTTTCGATGATTTGTAGATTTCTCCACTCGCCGTTTTCTTCCCCTCGAATTTGTCGCTGTAAAAGGATGCCATTCCCGTTTCAGCATTCTGCGAGAATCCGCTAAGGCAAATGCCTACGAACAGAAGCATGAACATAACTTTATTACTAACCTTGACCTTCATGCATATGTGTATTTTTTGCAGTAGTTAACAAACGCGCAGCACCAGCCAGGAGCTCTATATCAATGACTTGAAGTGGTTCAATGACTTCCCCGTCAAGCTGTAGCATTCTGGGTTCGTCAAATTCGATCCGTGCCTTTTTGGTAGTAATCACTTTTGACTTCTGTCTGTCAAGAAATTTGTCATTCAATGCGGCCAGCCCGGTTCTGATGAGGCCCGGAAGGTCGAGCTTTTCAAGTAACACAATCTCGAATTTTCCATCCATGGGATTCCCGGTTTTATTGAGCGGTACTCCGGTTCCGTATTTTCTGGCATTGCAGATGGCAGTCATCAACACCATATCCTGGTAACTCTCCTCTTCTGTTTCCACTTTTACAGAAAACTTCTTGAGTTTCTGTAGTTCCGAGAGAAAGTACTTGGCATAGGTAATCATTCCCCGTTTCGCATCATTTTCATAGGATTCTACGATCTGTGCGTTTATTCCCACATCACCCAGGTGCATGGTGTAATGCTTTCCGTTGATGAGCAACAAATCAAGATCACCGACGATGTCGGTCATGATTATGTCTTTCAGCGCATTGATGGGCACAGGATCAACAAAGAGCTCGGTTGCCATGCCGTTGGCCGACCCCAAAGGTATGATGCCCATCGGGTAATTTGTGTCAAGTAGGGTAGTGGCTGTGAATAGGGTTGTGCCATCCCCGCCCACTGAAACGATTTTATCCGGCTGAAATGCTTCGATTTGTTCCAGGGCGTTCTTCTTATCGTCTTTTCCGGTTGTTTTGAATACCTGGATTTCCAGGCCGTAATTTTCGCAGAGCGCCTTAGCTTCCTTGAGAAAAGGCTCTTTGTCAACACCCCCGGAAATCGGGTTCACTATAAAAAATAGTCTCATTTTTTCGAGATTTTATTGAGTTAAAGCTCTGACTATCATATCAAGATCTGAATGTTCGTTGTAATAATTGATCTTTTCAGAATTTTCGTTGAGCTCCTCCCAGACACTTGATTCTCGTCTGTCGGTTCCGGGCTCCGTTTGCCGGATGAAAATACGCTTTATGCGATCCCCATGAATTTTAGCCACTTCTGCGTAAACATGAAGATCGTGCTGCGTATCGTCTCCGAACAGATATATGTTTTCATGCGCGGCATGATCCAGGAGTGAATTGATCGTTTTGATCTTGAATTCCGGATCCTTCTTGTTCTGTATCAGTTCTCCGAAAGAAATGAAAGGGGTGAGAAACAAAGGACCTCTTGGAAGCTCATTGTGTTTCATGAAATTCGCCAGCAACGGAAACAGGTTGTACTCGCTTCTCGAGACAAAGAAGTAATCACTTTGCCTTCCAATGGCTTCGAATATCTTCGAGGTGGATTGCACGGGCTTTCTCTGGGTATAGGTCCTGAAAACGGTTGTAATAACGCTTTTTAAGCGTTGGTTCGTGTGAGAAACAAGAACGGTGTCGTCAATATCTGAGATGATGAGGTCATTTTTGTCGCCCACTTCATAAATATTTCTGACCTCCGGATCAAAGGGCAGGGGTTTATCATCCAAAAATAGCTTGAGATCGTCATCCTGATTCAAGGGGAGTTCCGCTTCTATATAAAAGCTTCCTCGATTGTCTGTTTGTGTGGTATAACTCGACCCTCCCCATTCAGCGCGCAAACTGGATCCGGACCTCGTTTTTCGGAAATAGGAGCTGGCAATGGCAAATGCATTTCTCAACGTCCTGGCCGAAGCTGTCGAGGTTGAGGTTCCCCGATCCAGAATGACGCCGGAAAGAGAGGTCTTGCCAGGATAGATCAACAAGGTAAGTTGCCAGACGGATGCCATTTTGCGCTGTTTTGCTACCCGTTTGTATTACAGGTTTGCCATTTCGATCTTGTAAAGATAAATATACTTATCATGAATGCTAATACGTTCAGGCTAATTATGATTCAAGCAAGAATTTGAGGCGAATGTAACCAGATCAGGACCGAAGTTGTCTCAATGAAAGTAACCAATACCATTAAATATGAAATCCTTTTTTTCAAGCACACGAGTTCTGAACCTTATTGGAATACTCATCTTTTTGCTCCATCAAGCTGCTATCGCCCAGCCGAATTATCCACGGAATCCGGAACAGGCAGAACTAATTTACAGCGATCTGGTCAATTTCACGAAAGCATACAAGGCGCTTGAAACCCATGCAGATACAATTCAGGTTCTGCAAACGCTTTATTTTGACCCTGGATCGGATGGGCTGAAGGAATTTGTCAATAGGCATCAATTGACTCCCGAGTTGTTAAAGGACGCCATGATGGCACACCCTGAGCGATATGCCCTGATTCCCGGTTTTCTAGAGAATGTTGGGGAGGTTGAAGTGCAGTTCAAAGCCCTCATGCATAACTATCACAAAGTCATGCCTGATGCCATGTACGCCCCGACCTATTTGTTGGTCGGTGCCAACCGGGGTATCGGGCAGGCCTCATTGGCAGGTCAGCTGATTACCCTGACCCGCGTAGTCGATGACACCGAAAAGCTACAGAAATTGATTGCTCATGAATTAACGCACTTTCAGCAAGCCATGGCCATGGGAGGTCAAAAATACCAATCATTGTACACGTCATCTGGCAATATGCTCGGTCTATGCCTCAGGGAAGGTGGAGCCGAATTCATCACCTCGCTCGTTCTTGGCAATATCACCCAGACGAAGGCTCTGAAATATTTGGATACGAACGAAGCCCGCCTCAAGAATCAATTTCTTGAAGACCTGGAAACCCAAAATAAGAAGTTTTGGCTTTGGGATTCAATTGACCAGGAATCTTATCCGAAGTTGATGGGCTATGCCATGGGATACAAGATATGCAACCATTATTATGAAACGGCAGCTGATAAGAAATTGGCGATTGAACAGATTCTCAAAATGGAAGACCCGGATGCTTTTCTGAAATCAAGCGGATATTTCGATTGAGTTTACCGGTCAAAGAAGTTTATCGCGGTATTTTGATGTGCATCACCTAATTATTGAACCGGAGGTGTCGCCTTGCATCAGGCTCAACACATTATTCAAAGAGACCATGTTCACATCGCCGGGCACCGTATGTTTGAGTGCGCATGCAGCTGAAGCAAATTCAAGGGCTTCTTTGTCTGGGTAATGCAGTAATCCGTAGATCAGACCGGCCGCGAATGCATCTCCTGTGCCTACACGATCGATGACCGGAGTAATATCGAGTACCTCCGTTTTTATGTATTCGGTGCCGTTCCACATTTTGCCCTGAATTTGTTGATGTGAGGCACTTAGTGATTTACGAGTCTTACCAACCACCTTCTTGATTTTCGGGAAATGGTCCATCAGATTTTTGGAAGCGGCTCTAAATTTATCTTTTTCTTCTCCCAAGCCGAACATTTCACGAATCCCCCGGCTGCTGGTAATCACAATGTCGCAGTTTTGCACAAGTTCAGGCATCACCTCCTCCATGGTTTTTCCGTACTTCCACATGTTGTCTCTTGAATTGATGTCTCCTGAGACAGGTATGCCTAATTTATTGGCTGCCTTGATCGCATCCAGGCAGCAATGTGCGGCACCCTCTGAAATCGCCGGGGTAATGCCTGTCCAATGAAACCAGTCTGCATCTTTCAAAACATCCTCCCAATTGACCATCGAGGGTTCTATCAAGGAGAAAGAAGATCCTTCCCTTTCATAAATAACTTCGCTCGATCTATGGACGGCTCCTTTTTCAAGAAAGTACTTGCCCAGCATGTTGCCACCGTAAATCACATGCTCAGTGCTCAGCCAATGCTGACGCAAAAATTGTGTGGCTGCCTTTCCTAGGGCGTTATCGGGAAATCGGGTCACATGCGCTGCTTTCATACCCAAATAAGCCAATGAAATGGCAACATTGGCTTCACCTCCTCCATATACAAGCTCGAGAGAGGTGGCTTGAGAGAATTTTGAGTGTCCCGGCGGTGACAGACGCATCATGACTTCACCAAATGTTATTACTTTTTTAGGCATTTTCTAAAATTGGCTTTTAATGAGATCTGCTATTTTCAATCTGAACTTTTTCGGAATATTTTTCACAATTCTAGCATCAATTTCTCTCCTGGAGCGATTGTTTTGGAAACCTCCTTCTTTTTGTCACCCCGGTTTATAGTGAGAGTTTGTGTTTTATTCCCAACGGAATAAATATGGACCTGGTTGCTCTCAATGCTCACATACAAATCTGATTCCTGAGATGCCTTGATAATCAGGTCGTTTTTCGCAATTTCTTCAACGTTGAAAAAGAAAGCTCCGCGTTTTGAACCCAGGCATACGGGATTTGTGCCTTGGAGTTTCCAATCCGATGGATTCACGGTCCAATCATCGATCCTGACGCTTTCAGCATCCTCATCCAAACGATTGCTGTAACCCTGATAGGGATATATGATTGTCAGAAAATCAAAAGAACTTGAAGAATTTCTGGAGACTACACTCCATTGCTTGCCCCGTGTTCCGGAAGAATAAACCGAATCCGTACTGTAGAGCTGCAGGATGTCATGACCGGAAGCATCAGGCGCAGTTGCCCTCAAAAGATCCGGTCCGTTTTCATGCGTATAGTGACCCTGCCACACCTGTTTATACTGGTGCGCCTCATCAGATTTAAAATCGTCCTTGACAATCCAAAAACTGTTGTTCACGAAGATCACCTGACGACTGTACTTCACACCTATATTCTCAAACCCGTCATGCCGGCCTGCGAAAAAGTCAAAATCGCCATGGGTTTCCCACGCGATGACTTCCGGTTTGGGAAGATTCAAAAACTTTCCAAAACCACTTCCTCCTCTGTTGGAGGTCCATTCTTTGCCTTGCAACTCATTGTCAACAAGGGCTACATTTTTCACCATTGAATTCTTGAACACATCGAAATCCTCAAGTGAATATCGTACCTGGTAGTTCGGAAGGATCGCATGACCATGAGCCATCGCCTGGATGCCCAGCATATCTCCGTGCTGGTGATCAGGTTTTTCCTCATCGAGCCCCGCACTTATGATCATCATTTTGTCCATCGGATTCCAACCCTCCCTCATGATGTAATAGTTTGTTGTTGGAAAGGCCAATGAACCGTATTCGGGTCTCCTTTGTTCAATTTTATTGAGCTTTTCTATTTGGTCATTACTCAGGAACCAATAGACGCGATCATCCACTTTTTCCGAAGCGAAGTAACCAAATTCAGGGTCCTCGAAGAGCAAATAGCCTAATGTCATGGCCCCGGAAATATCATTGGTCTCTCCCCAGGGATTATCCGTATCATCCTGAAGAACAGGAGCTGACCGGTCAGGATAGGCGATTTTTACCAGCGTGGTAAAGAGCCCCCTGAGTTTTTTCTCCCACTCTTTGTCTACTTCAATAGAATTGAGTTGGGCGAGCTGATAGACGTAGAAAAAATTGTTGATATCGCTCATATGGTAATGAACCGAGCGCTCGAATTGAAATCCGTCCTCGTTGATTTCGCGGTCAAGATGTTCCCCAAGCCTGAGCATGGCTCGTTCCATCCACTGGTCTGTTCCTTTGAAATCTCTGAATAGGATAGAAAGCATGGCCAGAGCCGATACCCCTCTTGTCTGATGATTTCCTGACTTGTATGCTGCGTTTCTCTCGTACAGGTGCTGACCGTGTTGTAGGAGCGTTGCTATGGTGATAAGCTGATCTTCGTCTGAATATTCCTCTTCATTCAAAAACATGTTGTGGATCCACAGCCAGTTCAGAATTCGATATCCCGACCTGAAGGCTTCGTATACCCCATTTCCATCTTCAATTTTTTCATACTGACCTGCATCAAGTGCTGCATTGAGCGATCGCATTTGATTCTCGAAATATTGAATGAGCTTTGTGTCCTTATCACCGTTGAAATAGAGAAAAGCAATGTCAACCATTTTGTGTTGCCTGGCCAGGTGTCTCAGGGCATAGGCGTTTACAGGTTCTCCGTTCAAATAGTCGAACGGAAGAATCCATTGGGTTGAATCATTGTATTTTCCCAAATGATCCAGCGCTCTTTCTTTATGCCCGACCTGATTGTTGAAAACGCTGTTGTAGTGGGGCAGTCGATCATAGAATGTCTTGTAATCGTAAAAGAAACGCTCTGAGAATTTCTCGCGAAAATACGCTGCCAGCTCGCTTTCGCTTATCTCTCCATCCCCGCTGATCTGTTCCCTAACCTCTTGTTTTAGAACTCCCTTCAGTTCTTCGATGCTCAATACACGATCGGAAGGAATGTCCTGAGCAAAGGCCCAGGCGGATAAGAATAAAAAACTAAGAAATAAATACCCTCTCATAATCAATACATCAATTTCAAGGGTAGATTTTGCTCGGTTATTATTTTCCCTGAATTCTTAAGGGCATTGTTTGATTCGGAGTTGTTCTTGGCGCCCCAAAGTCGAGCCACAAGTTTCACTGGGTTATTGATGAACTCGTTGTTTTCAATCTTAACATTAATAATGCCATAGGTATTGATCAATGTCCCGCTTTTTTCTGCTTTCCCGCATTTGGAGAAAGTGCTTCCGCGGACAACCAAATTTCCACCAACGGTAGATTCATCATATCCTCCCCGGTAGTAGTTCACAACATTTTGATCTACTCCCTCGAATCTGCAATTTACAATCGAAATGTTCTCGGCATTGTACTCGCCTCTGTCGTCATCTTCGGATGAAAGCTCCAGCCCATTGTTGCAGTTCGTGACATTCGTGGACTCAAAAACAATATGCTCTGAAAACGAGAATTTGTAGGCTTTGAGCAAGTAGTCAAAGTCAGATATTTCAGAATCTGTCACTTTCAGGTTGTAGAGACTGGACATGTTCTCTTTTAAACTAGCAAAAGCGTAGTTCTCACCCGACCCCTTCAGGATGACTGATTTTAAATTGAGCTGGCCTTTCGGATTCATTTCAAAAGCCGGTGTTGCAGAAGCTCCTGTATAGATCAGGGTTGTTTTTTTCGACGAGTCAGCGGGTTGTATGGTAAGGTTCTTGCTGATTTTTAGTGAAGAACCTATCTCGAAACGTTCAGAAGTCAGTTCTATCACATCCCCGTCAGCTGCATTTGACAAGGCTGCTGCAAGCTCCTCTGAGGTGGCTGCTGAATGGACTTTTGGCTCCGATGTGGCTTCTGCCGAATCGTACCATTTCGGGCCGTATTGTGACCTGTCCATTAGGTTTGTTTTTTGCATGTCAGCTCCGCTGAAGGCTCCGATTTGGTTGTTGTCTTTTCGCGAATTGCCCGCCAGGTCCTTGGAGATTTGATCAAACTCAAAACCGTAATGCACCTGGACCTCACTCAGTTCATTTGAAGGAACCCAAACGTCGTCCTCCAATTCAGTCATTGAAAAATCCATAGTCTGCAGACCCGCCACTCCCTTGAAATCAACACCCTGGTTGTTGATCACATTGCTTTGAAAATCGATGCCGTTTATTGAGTCGTAACGAACGATCGGCATCTTGTCTCCTTCAGAATTGTAGATCACATTATTCGCGATGAGGGTTCGAATAGGGATTTCAGACCTTATTTCAGAAGCAGGGAGAACATCCTTCTGATCGACATTGGATCCAACGCCGATTTGCCATGGGGATTTGCAGTTGACCCAGGTGTTGAAAGCAACCACAACATCGGTAACCTGGATGTAGCGGTTCAGGGGTGAACGCTTGATCCCATTCATGATTGCAAGAGGAGCCCTGAAAATCTCACCTCTCAGGTTGTAGAAGTAGTTGTTGGTCACCCAATGGCCGGTTCCAATCAGGCGAATTCCACCTACATGAGGCGAATTTTCATCACCTATGAAATAGTTGCCATCTACGATGCAATAGTTTCCATGGCGCGTTACCAGGGATCCTTCGCTTTTGTAGAAGATATTGTTTCTGAACTCGTTGAAATTGGTTTTGCTGGAAATGACCTCGACTTCGCCATTGCAGCGATCAAAAAAGTTGTCAGACACCAGGGTGTAACTAGGTGCCATCGAGGTAAAACTGTTTCCGAGCTGAATGGTCTCGGCGCTTGGGCCTCCTTTTGGCGGTCGCGGTCCAAAATAATTGTTGTTGATCTTGTGGTAGTTTTTAATGCTTTCGTTTCCTGCCAGATCGACTCTTACTGTTGGTCCTCGATTCGATTTTCCCGCGAGGTAGCTGTGGTCCATTTGATTGTGGCGTCCCTTGAAAAGCACCCACAGGTCCTGCTTGTTCCGCTGG
>CBDUAY010000006.1:0-39809 GCA_965365245.1 uncultured Flavobacteriaceae bacterium
CAGAGCCATCAGATCAGGATTTGATCATTGGGATTTCAACTTTCAGCGTAGTAGCCGCAGCTGACACTTACCAGTGGGAAGAAACTCAGGATGGTGGAACAACCTGGGTGCCATTGGTTGACGGAGGAGACTATGCAGGCACAACGACACCTGACCTTCAGGTTACAAATAGTGATGTAAGTAAACTTACTTTCAGATATCGAGTTATCGTGAGCAACATTGCTTTCGCTTGTGATCCGACTGTGACCTCGGTTGACGTTGGCTATATCACTCCAGACGACTTTGACCTGGATGGTGTTTTTGACATCGTGGATGTCGATGACGACAATGATGGAATTCTCGATGTCGATGAGGACAATGGGGTTGTAGATCGTGATACCGATGGAGACGGAAATCCCGACCGCATCGATTTGGATGCCGATGACGACGGATGTTTCGATGTAACGGAAGCCGGCTTCACGGATGTCAATGGAGACGGATTCCTGGGAGATGTGCCAGTCACGGTTGATCCGGCTACGGGTCAGGTGACCAGCGGGACAGATGGTTATACCCCGCCAAACGATTTAGATGGAAACGGCACGCCTGACTTCCAGGAGGCTGGAGTTGCAGCAACGATTACGACAGAGCCATCAGATCAGGATTTGATCATTGGGATTTCAACTTTCAGCGTAGTAGCTGCGGCTGACACTTACCAGTGGGAAGAAACTCAGGATGGTGGAACGACTTGGGTGCCTCTGGTTGACGGAGGAGACTATGCAGGAACAACAACACCTGACCTGCAGGTGACTAACAATGATGTTACCAAACTTACTTACAGATACAGAGTAATCGTAAGCAACATAGCCTTCGCTTGTGATCCGACTACGACATCGGTGGACGTAGGTTATATCACGCCGGATGACTTCGACCTGGATGGTGTTTTTGACATCGTGGATGTCGATGACGACAATGACGGAATTCTCGATGTCGATGAGGACAATGGAGTTGTGGATCGCGATACCGATGGAGACGGAAATCCGGATCGCATCGATTTGGATGCTGACGGAGACTCGTGTTTTGATGTAACGGAGGCCGGCTTTACGGATGTAAATGGTGATGGATTCTTAGGGGATCTGCCGGTTACAGTTGATCCCGCTACTGGTCAGGTGACCAGCGGAACAGATGGATACACACCACCAAATGATCTCAATGGAAACGGAACCCCTGATTTCCAGGAGGTTGGAGCAGCGGCGAATATCACCTCCCAGCCGGTAGATCAGATTTTCGTTTTGACAGGAAGTTCGACTTTCTCTGTAGTAACAGATGCGGTTGCAGGTGATGCTGTCTACCAGTGGGAGGAAAGTACGGATAACGGAGTAACCTGGGTGCCTTTGGTTGATGGAGGAGATTATGCCGGAACCACTACAGCCGACCTTGTGGTTTCAACTCCAGACTTCAGTAAAGTATTCAATAGATACAGGGTAATTGTAAATAACATCGCATTTGCCTGTGATGCGACGACCACTTCGTCCGAGGCGACTTTTGTCACACCAGGTGATTTTGATCGCGACGGGGTATTTGATGTTGTTGACGTAGACGATGATAACGACGGTATTCTCGATGTCGATGAAGACAACGGGATAGTGGATCGCGATACAGATGGTGACGGAAATCCGGACCGTATTGATTTGGACGCTGATGGTGATGCCTGTTTTGATGTAACAGAGGCTGGCTTTACGGATGTCAATGGAGATGGATTCCTGGGTGATTTCCCGGTTGCCGTAGATGCTGATGGTCAGGTAACCAGTGGAACCGATGGATACACACCACCGAATGATCTGGATGGCAATGGTACCCCTGATTTCCAGGAAGCAGGTGCCTCTGCGACGATTACCACCCAGCCTACAGACCAGGATTTGGTAATTGGAATAAACACATTCAGTGTGGTTGCCACAGCTGACACCTATCAGTGGGAAGAAAGCCAGGATGGAGGAACTACCTGGAATGCACTTACTGATGGAGGTGATTATGTTGGAACGACTACTGCGGACCTCAGCATCACAAATTCAGACATCAGCAGGGCAGCCTACCAATACAGGGTTGTCGTGAATAACATAGCTTATGCTTGTGATCCGGTTACTACTTCTGCAGAGGTTGGTTTCACAGCGTTGAATGACTTTGACGGTGACGGCGTCGCGGATGTCGTTGACGTGGATGACGACAATGACGGTATTTTAGACACGGTTGAAGACAATGGAGTCGCAGATCGCGACACGGACGGAGACGGAAATCCGGACCGAATTGATTTAGATGCTGATGGAGATACTTGTTTTGACGTCACGGAAGCCGGATTTACGGATGATAACGGTGACGGACAGTTGGGTGATGCACCTGTAACTGTTGACGCCAATGGTCAGGTGACCAGTGGCTCTGATGGATATACCGCACCAAATGACCTTGACGGAAACGGAACACCTGATTTTCAGGAAGCAGGAGCGGCAGCAACAATTTCGACTCAACCTGTTGACCAGGAATTCTTGCCTGGAAACAACGTTACTTTCTCTGTCGTTGCAACGGCAGATGTTTACCAGTGGGAAGAAAGCCAGGACGGTGGAACAACTTGGAATGCACTGGCTGATGGAGGAAACTATGCGGGAGCCACAACGGCCGATTTGACCGTTAGCAATCTTGACGTTTCAGTTTTGAACTACCAGTACAGGGTTTTGGTCAACAACATAGCATATGCATGCGACCCGGTGACTACTTCTGATGTTGTCGGATTCGTATTGCTTGATGACACTGACAATGACGGTGTGCCTGACCTGGTCGACGTGGATGATGACAACGACGGTATTCTCGATACAGTTGAGGACAATGGCGTAGTTGACCGCGACACAGATGGCGACGGAACTCCCGACAGGATTCAACTTGATGCTGATTCTGACAATTGTTTTGACGTTACAGAAGCCGGATTTGCAGATGGTGATGGTGATGGTGAATTGGGCACGGCTCCTTTGACTGTCGATGCCAGTGGCCAGGTATTGAATCAGGGCGGATACACAGCACCAAATGATTTGGATGGAAATGGAATTCCTGATTTCCAGGAGGCGGGCTCAGGAGCTACAATTTCAACTCAACCTGTGGATCAGGACTTTATTCTCAACGGTAGCGCGACCTTCACTGCTGACAGTGACGGAGCCGGCTATCAATGGCAAGTAAGCACAGATGGAGTGAACTGGAGTGATTTGACAGATGATGCTACATACAGTGGTACAACAACCAATAGTCTCACTGTTTCGAACTTGTTGATTCCAAATTACTTTGATTTCTACAGGGTGGTCGCCACCAATGTGGCCTATGCCTGTGATCCAGGAGATATTTCAGATTCAGTGACTTATAACACGTTGGCGGATACAGACAACGATGGGGTGTTTGACATAGTCGACATCGATGACGACAACGATGGTATTTATGATTCTGTTGAAGGTGAAAACACGGATTCCAATAACGACGGTGTGCCGGACAGAATCAGTCTTGATTCTGATGGTGACGGTTGTGACGACGTGGTCGAAGCTTTGAGAGACATTACAGATCCAGGTTCAAATCCAGATCCGGACGGAGACGGAATCCTTGGAACCTCTCCTGTAAGTGTAGATGCAGACGGACAAGTAGTCGGACAGGGCGGATATACGACTCCGAATGACAACAACAACAGCGGTACGTTTGACTTCCAGGAAGCTGGCTCTCCGTCATCTATCAACAATCAACCGATTGACGTAACTGTTTCGTTGGGTGAGGATGCCGTTTTTGAGGTTTCAGGATCGGCTTCAGCATTCCAGTGGCAAGAAAGCGCCGACGGAGGCACCAGTTGGACAGATCTGATGAACAATGACCAGTTTAGCGGTGTAAATACCGATCGAATGACCATAGCCGGAGCTAGAGGACGCCTCGAGGGCAATCGCTATCGCGTGGTGCTTACATCTTATGATTTCGCTTGTGATCCGAACCCAGAGTTGATCTCTAATGCGGTCCGATTGATTTTCGATACCGGAATTATTCCAAGTGGTTTTTCGCCCAATGGTGATGGAAGCAATGATTTGTTCCTTATTCCCGGATTGATCGAAACACCTGATTTTAAAATGGAGGTTTTCGACAGATGGGGCAACAGTGTTTACAAGTATAACAATAATGGCAGCTCAAACCCTGTATGGTGGGACGGAAGATCGACCGGGAACATGACACTCAGCAAAGGAGAACTAGTTCCGGCTGGAACCTATTTCTATTTGATCGAGTTCAATGATGGTAACACATCACCGGCCAAGGGATGGGTTTACGTTAATTACTAAAGAAATGGAGCAGGATCCCGTCAGGGGTTCTGCTCTCTCAATAAAGACATACAACAAGAGAGGATAAGCTGAAATTGCTCCGATCTATTTAAATGACAAGCGATTGTCAAATGAATAAACTTTAACAAATGAAAAAATTATCGATTTTCCTTGCTTTAGGTTTTTTACTGTTCATCCATGAAGCGGAGGCCCAGCAAGATCCCCAGTATACACAATATATGTACAACATGAACGTTGTAAATCCAGCGTATGCTGGTTCAAGAGGGACTTTGAGTTTTGGTTTGTTAGGAAGGACCCAATGGACAAGTGTTGACGGCGCTCCAAAAACCCTGACGTTCAACACCCACGCACCTTTAGGAAAGAAAGTGGGAGTAGGGATATCGGTGATCGCCGACGAGATCGGACCCGCAAAAGAGCAAAATATCTATGCGGATTTCTCGTACACTTTGAACACCTCCGATGTTGGAAGATTGGCATTCGGATTGAAGGCCGGAGTTACATTGCTTGACGTTAACCTTTTAGGCGTTGTTTTACCGGAAACATTGAATGCCGGCGATCCGGTTTTTGATGAGAACATCAATGATGCCTTTCCGAATTTTGGAGCTGGAGTCTTTTACTACACCGATAAATGGTACGCCGGATTCTCAGTGCCCAATATCTTGAAATCAGAGCATCTGGACAAAGACAATATAAATACCAAGGCTTCAGAAGAAGTTCATTATTTCTTGACCGGTGGGTACGTTTTCGATCTTTCGAGCACAGTGAAGCTAAAACCATCGTTGATGGTAAAAGGAGTAGCTGGAGCACCGATATCGTTTGATATCAATGCCAACGTTCTGTTATACGAAAGATTGGAGTTTGGTGCAAGTTACCGATGGGAGGATGCAGTTAGCGCCATAGTCAATTTTGGGGTGACCCCTGACTTCAGAATTGGATATGCTTATGACTACACGATCTCAGAGTTTTCAAATTCGCAAACAGCGGGATCCCACGAGATCATATTGTTGTATGACCTTGACCTGTCAAAAAAGAACTTGAAGTCGCCTAGATTCTTCTAGGAGGCAG
Source organism: uncultured Flavobacteriaceae bacterium (assembly GCA_965365245.1). Classification (GTDB taxonomy): domain Bacteria; phylum Bacteroidota; class Bacteroidia; order Flavobacteriales; family Flavobacteriaceae; genus Lutimonas. Next base: position 5,391 of record CBDUAY010000006.1, read on the forward strand.
AAGTAAAATATAAAAAAGGGGAACACATGAAAAAGTACATCTTGGCTTTAATGCTTTGTTGCACGGTCACATTAATGGCTCAACAGAGAGAAGGAGCAGGAAAATACGCCATTAAGCAACTTACTGTAAACACCGAGAATTCTGATTTTGGTGGCGCCTTTTATGGCGAAGACAAGTTGGTTTTTGCTTCACCGAAAAAGGGAATCACAATTGTAAATGACGTCTGGCTTGAGAACAATCAGCGCTTTTTGGAGCTGTATGTTGCCGACATTCTTCCTGACGGAGATCTTATGAACCCTACCTATCTCAAAGGTGATGTCAATACACGGTACCACGAGGCGGATGTGGCGTTTACCAAAGACATGAAGACGGTTTACTTCACCCGAAACAACTATTATAACAAGAAGCTTTCGAGAGATTCGCGTGAGATGGCCAACCTGGCTATGTTCAAGGCGACCGTAAACGATGAGGGAGAGTGGGTTAATATCATACCTATGCCCTTCAATAACGTTGAGTATTCTGTTGGACATCCTGCTTTGAGCGAAGATGAGCAGACCCTGTACTTTGTTTCGGATATGCCCGGAGGATATGGTGACACCGATATTTACAGTGTGGATATCAACTACAGTGGTTTTGGGAATCCGGTCAATTTGGGACCTAAGATCAATTCTCCGAAAAAAGACGCATTTCCATTTATTGATGGCGATGTTATTTACTTCGCATCCGACAGACCCGGAGGAATGGGTGGCCTTGACATTTATGCTACCCGACTGACAACCTTCGTTCCAGACCCGATACTTCTGAATGAGCCTATAAACTCTACTGCTGATGATTTTACGTTTATCATCCATCCGGAAACGAGAAGGGGATATTTTTCTTCTAAAAGGGAAGGTGGAGCAGGCGATGACGACATCTATTCCTTCCTGGAAGAAGAGCCGGTGATCTTCAAATGTGCTCAGGTCATTGCGGGCGAGGTAAGAGATCAGAACACCACAGAGATCATAGCAGGAGCTACTGTAACGATCAGGGATGCTGACGGAAATGCGTTGGAACAAATGGAAGTGAAAGAAGATGGCTCTTTCGAACTGCCTGTTTATTGTGAAACCGAGTATGTTTTGGAAGGAAGCAAAGAAGGTTATACCACTCAAAGCAAATCTTTGACAACCTCCGCTGAGCCTGACAAACGCATGAAGTTGTTGATACTGCTCGGAACGGGTGACATCACTGAAATGGCGGCAGTTGCTACTGAAGACCGACCTGAAGGCATGCCAGAGGAGATTCCTGAGGAGATTGTCAAAGTAAGACCTAGTACATATGTGGTTAACATAGAACCGATTTACTTCGAGTTGAACTCTTCTTATCTCAATAAGGAAGCAAAACGCGAACTTGACAAAGTTGTGGATCTCATGAACCGTTATCCTGAGATGATTATTGAGTCCGGATCACATACGGATTCCAGAGGTATCACGGGCTATAATATCTGGCTCTCAACAAGAAGAGCAGCTTCAACAGTGAACTACATTATCGATCACGGAATTGATTCCAGCCGTATCACAGGTAAAGGATACGGAGAAACACAACTCATAAATGAGTGCTCAGATGGGGTCAAATGTACTGAGGCTCAACACGCCATGAACCGGCGAACCGAATTTGTCATCATAAAAATGTAGCAGATCAGATACTAAAAGCCAACGAATTTCGTTGGCTTTTTAGTAAGCGTTTATGCAAGATTGACAATTTATGAGAAGCATTCTATTCCTCCTTATTATTCTATTCTCCACATCGGCGAATTGCCAACTCACAGCGGCCCAGTACAAGGTCAAGAGTTTAGAGGCCAATTCCGAGTATGGCGATTTCGGAACCACCTTTTATGGTTCAGACAGAATCGTTTTTTCCTCCTCTCGAAAAGTGGGACTTTCGTCCAAGAAATGGGATGGAAATGACCAGCCGTTTCTCGATCTCTATATCGGGGATGTTGAACCCGATGGAGAGATTACCAAAGTCAGACCCTTCAGCAGCACACTAAACTCCAAGTATCACGATGCGATGGTCGCTTTCTCACCCGATTTGCGTTACGTGTATTTCACTTCGAACAACAGTCGCCAGGGAAGAAAAGGAGGAGGTGTCAAAATTTTCAGGGCTTCAGTGGGATCCGGAGGTCAGTGGAAAGACGTGATGACCTTGCCTTTCAACAGTGATAAATATGATACCGGTCATCCTTCGGTTAGCAAGGATGGCAAGCGCCTCTATTTTATTTCCAATATGCCAGGAGGATTGGGAGACACAGACATCTACGTAGTCAGCATCAACAATGGTCATTACGGTGCACCAAAAAACCTGGGCCCTACTGTCAACTCGAAATACAAAGAGTACACACCTCACGTAGATCAGGACATTCTTTATTTTTCGAGCAACCGTCCAGATGGAATTGGTGGTTTCGACATTTATATGACCAAACTCGATGAGTCGATTGAAGAACCAATCAACCTCGGAAAGCCGATGAACAGCAAGGGAGATGATCTCTCTTTTGTAATCGATACCGACACGCAAAAAGGGTATTTTTCGTCGAATCGTTCAGGTGGCAAAGGAGATGACGACATCTATTCTTTTGAGGAAGTAACGGTCAACCCCATATGTGACCAGGTGATAAAAGGAGTCATCGTAGACAAAATCAGCGGGCAACCGGTTCCCAATGCTTTTGCCACGCTTTATGACTCTTCGGGTGAAAAAGTCAGGCGCCTGGAAACCATGCGGAACGGAGAATTCACATTCAAGGTAAAATGTGGGCAACCCTATAAGGTCACAGGCGACAAATACGGTTATTTTGAAGCAGAAGAATCCCTTGTGACAAGCAAGGAGAACGCTTATCAGAATAACCTGACCCTGAGCCTTGACGAGAAAGAGTTCATCGATCTGGAAGGAAGACAAATCCTCAACATTAAGTCGATTGAATTTGAGCTGAACAAGGCAAATATCCTGGAGAGCAGCTATGACGATTTAGCGAAGGTAGTCAGACTGATGAACAAGTTCCCTGAGATGATCATTCGGTTTGGATCGCACACGGATTCCCGAGGAGGTGACGGCTACAATATGTGGCTGTCTCAGAAGAGAGCCTCATCAACGGTTTCTTACCTGATCAGCATAGGAGCTGATCCAAAGCGAATAACCGGAAAGGGTTACGGAGAGACCCAACTTGTGAACAATTGCTCCAACGGGGTAAAATGTACCGAGGTTGAGCATCAACAGAACCGACGAACCGAGTTTGTGGTAATTAAAAAATAGTATTTCTAGAATTCGAAAAATCAAACTATTAGTGGAAAAGCATTCGGCAAAACCGGGTGCTTTTTTTGTTTCGGGCTACTGATCTATTTGAGAAAATATGTACTTTTGCAAACTTAAAGGAATCAGCAGTTGATTATGGGTCAGAAATTCAGAGAATACAAGGGCTTGGATCTGGTGAATGTCGCCGACGAAATACTTCGTTTCTGGGACGACAATGATATTTTTGAGAAGAGCATTTCTACCCGCAAAGGCAACACCCCATTTGTGTTTTTCGAAGGCCCTCCATCGGCCAATGGCCTTCCTGGAATCCATCACGTGATGTCCAGGGCCATCAAGGATATTTTTTGCCGTTACAAGACGATGCAGGGCTTTGAGGTGGAGAGAAAAGCCGGTTGGGACACCCATGGATTACCCATTGAATTGGGTGTGGAGAAGGAGCTCGGCATCACAAAAGAAGACATTGGCAAGAAGGTCAGCATTGAAGAATACAATGAGGCCTGCAAGACTGCAGTGATGCGTTTCACAGACGTTTGGGAGGACCTTACAAAGAAGGTTGGATACTGGGTGGACGTGGAAGAGGCATATGTGACCTACAAGCCCAAATACATGGAGACTTTGTGGTGGCTATTGAAGCAGCTTTACCAAAAAGGACTCCTTTACAAAGGCTACACGATCCAACCCTATTCTCCGAAAGCCGGAACTGGATTGAGCTCCCATGAATTGAACCAGCCAGGCACTTATCAGGATGTCACGGATACCACCGTAGTGGCGCAGTTCAAGGTTATCCCGGACACTTTGCCCGATTTCCTAAAAGACATAGAAGGAGATTTATATTTCCTTGCCTGGACCACAACGCCATGGACATTGCCATCCAATACAGCACTGACGGTTGGCAAGAAGATCGATTACGTAGTGGTAAGCACCTACAATCAGTATACGTTTGAACCAATCAACGTAGTCCTGGCGAAAAATTTAGTGGGCTATCAGTTCGGAAAGAAGTTTCACCAGGCGTCGGACCCTGCTGAACTCAAATCATACAAGGAGGAAGATAAAACCATTCCATACTGGGTAGCCAAAGAGTGCAAGGGTGAGGATCTTTTGGAGATTCGATACGAGCAATTGCTGCCCTATGCAAAACCCTATCAGGGGGCTGAGAATGCCTTCCGGGTCATAGCAGGTGATTTTGTCACAACAGAAGACGGTACGGGTATAGTTCATACCGCTCCTACCTTTGGAGCTGACGATGCTCTGGCGGCGAAGATGGCTGAGCCCGAGGTGCCGCCAATGCTGGTGCTGGATGACCACGGGAACCCGGTTCCACTGGTTGATTTGCAAGGGAAATTCACCCGCGACATGGGTGAACATGCCGGCAAGTACGTGAAGAACGAGTATTACGATTCCGGACAGGAACCTGAGCGCTCTGTTGACGTAGAGCTCGCCATTCGACTCAAAGAAGAGAACAAAGCCTTCAAAGTAGAGAAATACAAGCACAGCTATCCAAACTGCTGGAGGACAGACAAACCGATCCTTTATTATCCCCTGGATTCGTGGTTTATCAAAGTGACCGAAAAAAGGGATCGCATGTACGAGCTCAACCAGACCATCAACTGGAAACCCAAGTCAACGGGAGAAGGCCGCTTTGGAAATTGGTTGAAGAATGCCAACGACTGGAACCTCTCACGCTCGCGATATTGGGGAACTCCGCTTCCCATATGGAGGTCGAAGGACGGATCTGAGGAACTCATCATCGGATCGGTGGAGGAGCTCAAAACAGAGATGGCGAAATCCGTGAAACACGGATTTATGGAGAAAGATCTTTTTGAAGATTTTGTCATCGGAGACATGAGCGAGGAGAATTACGATCGAATCGATCTTCACAAGAATATCGTAGACAAAATAGTTCTGGTGTCTCCTTCAGGGAAACCTATGAAAAGAGAGGCAGACCTGATCGACGTTTGGTTCGATTCGGGTGCTATGCCTTACGCGCAGTGGCACTATCCTTTCGAGAACAGGGAGCGCATCGAGAATGACAAGTTCTTTCCGGCTGACTTCATAGCTGAAGGCGTTGACCAGACAAGAGGATGGTTCTATACCCTGCACGCGATTGCATCGATGAATTTTGACAGCGTCGCCTACAAGAATGTCGTATCCAACGGGCTTTTGCTCGACAAGAACGGCAAGAAGATGTCAAAAAGACTGGGAAATGCGATTGATCCTTTTGAGACCATGAGCGAATACGGTCCTGATGCGACCCGTTGGTACATGATCTCCAATGCCAACCCCTGGGACAATCTCAAATTTGACCTGGAAGGAATCGCTGAGGTCAAGCGAAAATTCTTCGGCACACTTTACAATACCTATTCGTTTTTCTCACTCTACGCCAACATCGATGGATTCGAATACGCTGAGGCGGATATCCCAAAAGAGAAACGCCCGGAGATCGACCGCTGGATACTCTCTGAATTGAACACGCTGATCGCGAAGGTGGAATCCTACTACGAAGATTACGAACCGACCAAAGCGGCGCGGGCCATACAGGAGTTTGTAGGTGAGAACCTGAGCAATTGGTATGTGCGCCTCTGCAGAAGAAGGTTTTGGAAAGGAGAATACCAGGAGGACAAGATATCAGCCTATCAGACGCTGTACACCTGTTTGTTGAACGTGTCAAAACTCGGAGCTCCGATTGCCCCGTTTTTCATGGATAATCTGTACCGCGACCTGACAAAAAACGTTTCTTCAAGTGAAATAAGTTCTGTACATTTGGCTGAATTTCCAAGTGCTGATGTTTCTTGGATCGATGCCGATCTCGAGAGAAAAATGCAGAAAGCTCAGAATATTTCCTCCATGGTTCTGTCTTTGAGGAAAAAGGAGATGATCAAAGTCCGCCAACCTTTGCAAAAGATAATGATTCCAGTGATGGATCAGCAGGATCGTTTAGACATTGAAGCGGTTTCAGATCTGATCACCTCAGAGGTCAATGTCAAGGAAGTGGAGCTTTTGGATGATGCTGCGGGAATACTGGTCAAGAAGATAAAGCCGAACTTCAAGGTTCTGGGCCCCAAATACGGTGGCAATATGCGCTTTGTGAACCAGGCAATTCAAGGCCTGGGTGATCAGGAGATAAGCAGGATCGAAAAGGAAGGACAGATCGAGATTGAAGTGAATGGAAATACGGAAAATCTGCTGCTCGAAGAGGTGGAGATCAGCACAGAAGACATCGAAGGCTGGCTGGTAGCAAATCAGGGCAATTTAACCGTAGCCTTGGACGTTTCTATTAGTAAGGACCTGAAGAATGAAGGGATAGCCAGGGAGCTGGTCAACCGGATTCAGAACCTGAGAAAAGAGAAAGGACTGGAGGTGACCGATAAGATCAGGCTCTTTGTCAAAAAGGACGGAGTTGTGGATTTGGCCATTGAATCCAATGCGGAATATATTAAAAATGAGACCCTTACGAGGGATTTGATATTAAAGGAAAAGATTGATAACGGAAATGATGTGGTGTTCGATTCAGTGAACACAGCATTATTATTAGAAAAAGTGTAAAGAAATGAGCGAGAACAAAGTTAGATATTCAGACAAGGACCTTGCTGAATTCAAAGCGATTATTGAAGAGAAAATACGACAGGCAAAGACCGATCTGCAATTGATCGAGAGCACGTTCAAGAACGACAGCAACAACGGGACGGATGACACATCCCCGACTTTCAAGGCTTTTGAAGAAGGATCTGAGACCATGTCAAAAGAAGCCAACGTTCAGCTGGCCATCCGCCAGGAGAAGTTTATCCGTGACCTTAAGAACGCCTTGTTGCGAATCGAGAACAAGACCTATGGCGTATGCCGCGTAACCGGGAACCTGATCCAAAAGGAAAGACTCAAATTGGTTCCGCATGCGACGCTTAGCATCGAGGCCAAGAATCAGCAGTACTGATAGCAAGCCATCCGAGTGAAAAAGGCCCTTATCATCATTTTTTTGGTGTTGCTTGTCGACCAGGCGAGTAAAATATACATTAAGACCCACTTTGTTCTGAGTGAGGAGATACGTGTGTTTGGGCTGGACTGGTTCCGGATTCATTTTCTTGAAAACAATGGAATGGCCTGGGGCAAGGAATTTGGGGGCCGATCCGGAAAGCTTTTCCTTACACTCTTTCGAATTGTTGCCATAGCCGGTATAGGATACTGGTTGTATGACGCGCTGAAGAATCAGGCGCATAGAATTCTCATTGTCGCTATTTCCCTGATCTTTGCAGGAGCCCTTGGCAATATTATCGATTCGGTCTTCTACGGAATATTTTTCAGCGACAGCTATCACAAAATAGCCACCTTTTTACCTCCTGAAGGAGGATACGAAGACTTGTTTTACGGCAAAGTGGTCGACATGCTCTACTTTCCGATCATCGATACGATGCTGCCCGATTGGGTGCCTGCCATCGGATTCAACTTTCCCGACTGGCTGCCCCTGGTAGGAGGCAATCGCTTTTCCATTTTTGAAAACAGGCACCTGACCTTCTTTGATCCGGTATTCAACATCGCGGATACAGCCATAAGCACGGGTGTTGGCCTATTAATTGTTTTCAACAAGTCGATCTTTCCCAAGAAGGCTGAAAGCTCTGAGGCTTCTGGCCTCGCCTCTGAGGTTGAGAGTGCCACTTCGGAGACGGTAAGTTCCACTAACGTGGAGCCTGAAGCCTAGGCATCACTTTTTTCAGTTTTCTTAAGGGTATCCACCAGCTTCATGAGGTCATCGATTTCGACGTGATCCATGATCACCACCTTGTACCATTTGTTGTTCTCATTGTGTTGCTCGGGAACCAGATCGTATTTCAGGGCGAGTTCCGCAGGTATTGATGAAGAATCAATGGTGACGATGTTCATGTGCTCATTGCGGAAGTACTTCACCTTCAACTGATCGAGCTGTTTGCAAAACCAGTCAGTTCGCATCTGAAGGATGCTGATTTTCTCATACCATCCATAGGGACCATATGTAAAGAGTATCATGTAGACGGCAACTGCATTTGCGCCGGAGCGACTGCCGCACAAGGTAAGGTCCATTCCTTCGACGTACTCCGCTTCTTTGGTCAGGACATTCTCGATGAGTCCCTTTCTGCAAATATAAACGCCGGTCCCGTAGGGGGCCTGCAACATCTTGTGCGCGTCGATGGTCATCGAATCGATTTTCGGATTTGAAAAATTGATCTTTGACTGCAGGTTGCTGAAGGGATAGACAAATCCTCCATAAGCACCATCGATATGCAGTTTGTAATTCAAGCCCAGTTTTTCGAGGGCCTCAGTATAGATGTCCGGATCGTCAACCGAACCAAACATGGTGGTGGCCATGTTGGCGACCACGATGAAGTATTTTTTACCATCTTCTACCGCCTGGTCAATGACCTTGTCCAGGGCCTCGGGATCCACTTCGCGAGTGTCGAAGTTCACGGGTGCCGCGTAGAGATCTATGCTGAGAACATTTGAGCCCTTCGGAATGGAGTAGTGGGTGTCTTCAGAAGCGAGGATGCAGATCTCTTCGTTTCGGGCTCCAAACTTTCGCCTGAAATAGTTTCTGAAAACCCACATGGCTTGTATGTTTGCTTCTGTTCCCCCTGTGGCGATGTATCCGTCGAACTGCTCATCTTCCATTTTAAAGAAATCCACGGCCAGCACGCGCAGCACTTCCCGTTCGATTTCCTGGGTGCCGCTGAAGGCCTTTTCGGAAGTTCCGTAAGTATGGCAGCCAATGTGATTCGGATTGGCGACATAGGTTTTCAAGGTGGGAGCATCCTTTAGAAAAGGAGCATCGCTGTAGAATACCTTGTCGTCGAGTTTGGAGGCGGGATACCCCAGGGACACGTCCCTTTCAAAATCTACATTTTCCTCCAGTGCTTTTTCAATTCTCTCCTGTAACTCCCGGTGAGGAAGTTTTTTCCAATATTTCATCTGCTTGCTTTTAAAAGCGTATTTTTAACGCGAAAAGTGAGCACAAAATTAAGAATAATAAACCGTTTTCAGGGACGGAATATTTGCTCCGATAAGTATTGAATTGTTTTGGAACTGGATATTCAAATACGTTCATTGCCGGATTCCCCCGGAGTCTATCAGTATTACGACCGGGAGGACAAAATTCTCTACGTGGGCAAGGCCAAGAACCTGAAAAAAAGGGTTTCTTCCTACTTCACGAAAACCCATGAAAACGGCAAGACAAGAGTTCTCGTCTCGAAGATCGCCCGGATCGAGCACATTGTGGTCAAGACCGAGACCGACGCCCTGCTGCTCGAGAACAACCTGATCAAAAAGTACCAGCCCAAGTACAACGTCCTGCTCAAGGACGATAAGTCCTATCCATGGATCTGCATCAAAAAAGAAGCCTTCCCGCGGGTGTTCATGACCCGTAATGTCTGGAAGGACGGCAGCGAGTACTTCGGCCCTTACACCTCGGTAAAAACAGCACGAGCTCTGCTGGCCCTGATCAAGGAGTTGTATCCGCTAAGGACCTGTGCTTACAACCTGAGCGAGGAGAATATCCAGAGCGGGAAATACAAGGTCTGCCTGGAGTATCACATCAAGAATTGCAAGGGTGCATGTGAAGGAATGCAGGAAGAGAAGGAGTACCTGGCAGATATCCGGGAGATACGAAATATCATCAAAGGGAACTTCAAGTCATCACTCAAGCGCTTCGAGAAACTGATGATGGAGTTTGCTGATCGCGCCGAATTCGAAGAGGCCCAAAAGATCAAGGAAAAGATCGAGCTTTTGTCGAGTTACCAGGCGCGTTCTACGGTAGTGCACCCTTCGATCAACAACGTCGACGTTTACAGCATCGTATCAGATCGGACGTATGCCTATGTCAATTTTTTAAAAATGGCCAACGGGGCGATCATTCAGTCTCATACAGTGGAGATCAAAAAGAAACTCGACGAATCGGATCAGTCATTGCTGGAATTGTCTGTTGTGGAGCTGCGGGAACGTTTCCGTTCGACCTCGCGGGAAATCTATGTGCCCTTCAGGATTGACCTGGGAGATGACATCAAAGTGACGGTGCCCAAGCAGGGCGACAAGAAGCGTATCGTGGAGCTTTCAACCCGCAACGCAAAATACTTCCGACTGGAGCGCCTCAAACAGATACAGATCGTAGATCCCGATCGTCATACCCGGCGAATCATGCAGCAGATGCAAAAGGATTTAAGGCTCACCGAGGAACCCAGGCACATAGAGTGCTTTGACAATTCGAATATCCAGGGGACCAATCCGGTGGCGGCCTGTGTGGTGTTCAAGGACGGTAAAGCTGCTAAAAGCGAATACAGGCATTTCAATATCAAGACAGTAGTGGGCCCGGATGACTATTCTTCCATGGAAGAGGTTGTTCACCGGCGTTACAAGCGATTGTTGGAGGAAGACAAGGACTTGCCTCAACTCGTAGTGATAGACGGAGGCAAGGGTCAGCTCTCATCTGCCGTAAAAAGCCTCGATGTACTCGGTTTGCGGGGAAAGATAGCCATAATCGGAATTGCAAAGAGGCTCGAGGAGATCTACTACCCGGAGGACCCGATACCGCTCTACCTCGACAAGAAATCGGAAACCCTCAAGATCATTCAGCAATTGCGCAACGAGGCTCACCGTTTCGGGATCAATCACCATAGAAACAAGCGGAGCAAAAGCGCCCTCCAAACTGAAATGACCCAGATTCCCGGCATAGGTGAAAAGACGGTTGTCAGCCTTTTGAAGAAATTCAAATCCTTAAAACGAATAAAAAATGCAACGTTTGACGATTTGGAGCAACTTATAGGTAGGGACAAGGCTCTTCGGATAACCACCCATTTTCAAGCTGAAAAAAACAACAAGCCCGAATCGTGAAAAATTGCTTCCTTCTCATTGCAATGTTAGTTTCTGCTCTGGTCATCGGTCAAAAAGAACCTGATCAGAAGGAGGATCTGACCGTGGGTTTGGTATTGAGCGGGGGAGGAGCAAAAGGATTCGCACACGTTGGTGTACTCAAGGTCCTAGAGGAAGCTGGCATCGAGGTGGACTATGTTGCAGGAACCAGCATGGGAGCAATCGTAGGAGGACTATACGCGTCGGGGTACAATGCCCGGGAGCTCGATTCGGTGCTTCGCGTCTATGATCTGAACGGATTGGTTCGGGATCAGCTGCCAAGAGACGTATCTTCTTTTTACCAAAAGGAGAATGATGCCAAATACGCCATTTCGCTGCCACTGGTCAGTGGAAAAATCGAACTGCCATCGGCTGTATCCAGAGGGCAAAGTGCCTTCAACGTCTTTTCTCAACTCACGGAGCACGTGCATGCGACAGATGATTTCAGCAAGCTGCCCATTCCCTTCTTTTGCATCGGAACCAACCTGGAGACGGGGGAAGAAATCGTTTTGGACCACGGATTCCTCCCCGAGGCCATAAGGGCGAGCGGCTCCTACCCCGGTCTGTTGACGCCTGTTCGCATCGGAGACCAGGTTCTTGTCGACGGAGGGCTGGTGGATAACTTTCCAGTGGAGAAAATGAAAGAAAAGGGTGTAGACATAATCATTGGAGTTAACGTCTCAGGAGGACTGCGTGACATCGAGAACATCAATAGCCTGCCGGAGATCCTGATGCAGATCGCCGGTTTCCAGATGTATGAGCAATGGGATTCCAAGATTGAGCAGTGCGACATCTATATTCGACCTGAACTGGAAGATTACAATACCTTTTCGTTCGAGGAGGGGCAGGAGATCATTGTCAGAGGTGAAGAAGCCGCGAATAAGTTGAAAAAAGAGTTGATCGACCTGGCTGAGCGCCAAAAACGCGCAGGACCTAAAAGAACCATCGAAAACTACCCTGCAATAGAGGATCTGCTCATACAGGAGATCTCGATACGCGGTAACAGGAGCTTCACAGATCAATATTGTATCAAGAAACTCGGTTTGGAAGAAGGGGAGCTTGTGAATCGCGAGGAATTCATGAAGGGCATTGACAAACTCACTGCAACCGGCAATTTTGAAAGTGTCTTTTACAGGTTGATACCCCTTGAAGAGGGTGTTAGAGTCGAATTTGAAATCACCGAAACCAAGGGACGAAGCAAGATACAGTTCGGTGCCCATTATGATGATCTTTACAAAACCGGCGTCCTGGTGAATTTCACGACACGCCATCTCCTTTTCAAAAACGACTTCATTTCAGCGGATTTTGTCATCGGAGACAACCTTCGTTACGACATAGACTACTTTCTCGACAACGGATTCAACTGGAGTTTTGGAATCAACACGAGATTCAATTCCTTTAATGCTGATGTAGTCTCGAGTGCTTTGCCAGAGCCGGTTAGAAGTGCCCCATTGGAATCCGGGTTTAAAGTGCCTATCGACTATTTTGATTTCACTACCCGCCTTTATTTGCAAACAACATTCAGCGACCGATGGGCACTCGGTGTCGGAGTGGAGCACAAATTTCTCAATGTGCATACCGATGAGATCGTAGACGATCAGACCAATCGAGTCTTCTTTGACAAGAGTCACTACCTCAACTTATTTGGCAAAGTGACGCTCGATACCTACGACAGCAAGGTTTTTCCAAAAAAAGGTTTCTATTTTAACGCCGACTACATACTATACGGTTATTCGAGTGATTACAATGACAATTTTGACCCGTTCTCTCAGTTATTTGGAAGACTTGGGATTGCTCAAACTTTTTGGAACAAGTTAACCCTGCACCTGGTCTCCGAGGCCGGGGTCACCCTGGGCAATAATGAAAATGAAGTACTCGACTATCACCTGGGTGGATACAACGAGAATTACATCAATACGTTTGTTCCGTTTTACGGTTATGGATTCTCCGAACTAAACGAATCAGCATTCCTGAGGACAGCTTTGACTGCTCGTTACGAGATCTTTAAGAAGAACTTTCTTTCCATTACAGGAAACTTCGCTCGCGTTAATGATGACATCTGGAACGACGGAAACATATTTGAAGACACACGATCTGGATATGCTTTCGGCTACGGACTGAACACCGTGATCGGGCCCATTGAGCTGATCTACTCCTGGAACCCAGACAACAACAATAATTTCTGGTATATCAACGTAGGCTTCTGGTTCTAAAAAAAATCCGGACCCTTTTGTGGATCCGGATTCGATTAGGCTGCTTCGAGCTTTCTGCTTTTAGTGACCGTCACTGGCTGTTTCTTACCCTTTATCCTCATTTTGAGTTTGGTTGTCAGGAAGAACAGGATAGGCACCACGATCAACGTCAGGAAGGTTGCCACTAGAAGACCATAGATGACTGTCCAGGCCAGGGGCCCCCAAAAGATCACATTGTCTCCACCAAAATAGATCTGGGGATCGAACTCTGTGAATAGCGTATAGAAATTTATGTTGAATCCTATGGCAAGCGGGATCAGTCCCAGGATGGTCGTGATGGCTGTCAGCAGAACGGGTCTCAGACGAGCCTTACCTGCCTGAACGATGGTCTGGAAGAGCTTGGAAGTTTCCAGGTACTCATCTTCCTCCAGGTTCAGCTCTGCCTTTTTCCTGTCGATCAGCAATTGGGCATAATCCAGGAGCACAACTCCGTTGTTAACCACGATCCCCGCAAGCGAGATGATTCCCATCATTGTCATCATGATGACAAAGGGTTTACCCGTAATGATTAGTCCGCCAAATACCCCAATCAGACTTAAGAAGATGGCCAGCATGATAATTCCGGGTTTCGAAACCGAATTGAATTGGAAGATCAGGATCAGAAAAATCAAGCCCAGTCCGGAGAAAAACGCACCCATCAGGAAATTCATCTGCTTGTTCTGCTCTTCAATCTGCCCGGTATAGTCGATCTTTATCCCTCTGGGCAGACCGTCAAACCCCTCCATTTCTGACTGGATTCGACCGACAATCGCACCGGCATCCGTAAAACCAGGAGAAAGGGCGGAGTAGAGGGTGACCACTCTTCTTCCGTCATTGTGCTTGATGGCAGAGAACCCGGAGTTGTTCTTGACCCGAGTCACCGCCGACACCGGTATTTCCTTGATCTTGCCGGTTGCAGGATCCCGGAAGGTAATCTTTTGGTTGAAGATGGCGCTCTTGTTGTATCGATCTTCTTCCCGGAACCTGACGTAGATGTCGTAATCTTCTCCTTCCTCCTTATAGGTGCCCGCCTTGGCCCCAAAGATGGAATTTCTGAGTTGCTGCCCAACCTGGCCGGCACTAACGCCTAGTTCCCCGGCTTTTTTCCTGTCGATCTCCACCGTCATGGATGGCTTTGAGCGATTCACGTCAATTTTGAGCTCGTCGATACCTTCGATGTTTTGAAGATTGATGAAGTCCTTCATCTTCTCTGCGGTTTGGATCAGCTCCGCATAGTCGTCACCTTCGATCTCAATGTTGATCGGATAGCCGGCCGGTGGTCCGTTCTGATCCTTCTCCACGCTGATGGCCACACCCGGATAAATTCCCACGAGTGCCTCCTGAATTCGTTGCCTGAGCTCTTCACTGTCCTTTCCTTTTCTGTACTTGTATTCACGCATCGAGGCCGTAATCTTCCCCTTGTGTGGCATTTCAGCTGAGGAACCGCCATCTGTCTGGGGGTTTCCGGCTCCTTCTCCCACCTGGGATACGGCACTTTCCACGAGGAAGTTGAAATCTCCCTCCTGGTACTGATCCTCATTCAAGTAGGCATACACCTTTTTTTCGATCTCCTTGGTGATTTGATTCGTCTTTTCTATATCGGTTCCCTGGGGATATTCGATGTATACGATGATTTGGTTTGGAGTATTGTCAGGAAAGAACTCCACTTTAGTTCGCTGGCTTCCCACCGAAGCGCCAAATCCGCCAAACGCGATAAATAGCAGGACAAATGTGCCAATCGTGATCGCATAGGGTCTCCATCCGGTAAGGGCACTTTTCAGCGTTTTCTCATAAATTGCTTCAAACTTGCTCAAGACATTTGTTTGAAAATACCTGGCCATTTTTCTGAGCGCCAAACGATACACCCAGAGGAGCACCGCTGTAACGATTAGCAGTGATCCAATCAATCGATAGGGACCTCCCATCAGAAGTATCAGAATGCCGAACAGGGCCGAGATGCCCGTGACCTTGATGATCTGTTTGATTGGCATGTCTTTGTCTTCAACGCTCATGAATTGAGAGACCATGACCGAATTGAAAAAGATGGCCACGAAAAGCGATGACCCAAGCACCACCGAGAGCGTGATCGGAAAATAGATCATGAACTCGCCCATGACGCCGGGCCACATGCCCAGGGGGATAAAGGCTGCAACCGTTGTTGCTGTTGAAATGATAATCGGAAAGGCGATCTCGCTGATTCCTTTTTTGGCGGCCTCTTTTCGACTCATTCCTTCCTCGTCCATGAGACGATACACGTTCTCCACAACCACAATTCCGTTATCGACGAGCATTCCCAGTCCCATGATCAGACCAAAGAGTATCATCGTGTTCATGGTGTATCCCAGAGCGTCAAGGATCATAAGTGACATAAACATCGACATTGGGATGGCAAAACCTACGAAGAGGGCGTTTCTGAAACCCAGGAAGAACATAAGGACTGTGACCACGAGTATGATCCCGAATACGATGTTGTTGACCAGGTCATCCACCTGGCCTATGGTTTTCGAGGATTGATCGTTGGTAATCGTGACGCTTAGATCCTTAGGGAAGACGTTTTGTATGGCGTCTTCCACAATGACGTTGATCTTTTCGGCGGCGGCCACCATGTTCTTGCCACTCCTCTTTTTAACGTCGAGCATGACCACTGTGCTACCGAACTCGCGGGCATAGGTGGTCCGTTCTTTTTGCTTGAAGGATACCTCGGCGATGTCTTTCAGGTAGATGGATTTGTCGTTTTCAGATTTGACCACGAAGTTGTTCAGATCGCCTGGCGTTTCAATTTCTCCGAGGATTCGGATGGTTCTTCGCTGCCCGCTGGTCACGAGGTTACCGGCTGACATGGTCACGTTTCCGTTATTGACCGCCGTGATCACATCGTCGAAGCTCACCTTGGCCGCCATCATCTTGTAGATGTCCACGGCAATTTCCACCTCTTTCTCCTGGGCCCCGCGAATGTCTACCTGTTTGATCTCCTGGAGCTCCTCGATTTCGTCTTCGAGGTATTCACCGAATTCCTTGAGCTTACCGACGGGGTAGTCCCCGGAAATGTTGATGTTTAAGATTGGGAATTCCTCTGAAATACTCAGTTCAAAGGCATTAGGCTCTACCTTGGCTCCGTTGAAGGTCGGCCAGTCTTCACCGGCCGTTTCGGCATCGATCTCATCCTTGACCTTTTGTTTGGCCGCATCTACCGAAATGTTCTCGTCGAACTCCACGATAATCATCGAATAGTCTTCCTGGGAGGTCGAGGTGATCTCAATTACGTTACTCACTGTCTTCAACCGATCTTCAAGGGGATCTGTGATCAGCTTTTCAACGTCTTCTGCCGTGTTGCCCGGGTAGAGCGAGCTGATGTAGATCTTAGTCTCCTTGATTTCCGGGAAGCTTTCCCTGGGCATACTGTTATAGGCAGACAAGCCACCAAAGAGAATGATCGCAATGATCACATAGATCGTTGTCTTATTGTTGATCGCCCAGGAGGACAATTTGAATTCCTTGTCCAGTTTCTTGTTTGTCGGGGGCATAGTTTTAGGATTCGGAGTTAATAATGCGGACCTTCTGTCCGTCGTTCACGCTTCTTGCACCTTCCAGGATAATCTCTGTCCCACTCTCAAGACCGGCAAGGACCTCAATGACGTCCCCTTGTGTCAAACCGGTTTCGATCGTGATCTTTTCGGCAACTGCATCGTCTCCTTGCTTGTTCTTGACAATATAAATGTATTGTTCGCCACTGGCATTCTCTGAGATTACGCTCTGAGGTATTAACAGGGCCTCCGGATTCGTATAATCATTGATGCTGAGCTTGGCGGTCAGGTTGGGCTTGATGGAACTGTCGTTGTTTGGCACCGCGATTTCGACTTTGAATGTCCTGTTGTTGGGATCAATGAAGTCTCCCACCTGCCGGATTTTAGACTCCATCTGCTTGTTCAGGATCGGGAAATCCACCAGGACTTTTTTGTTCCTTTCGATGTTTGAGACGTATTTTTCGGGAACATCAGTGACGATGTACATATTGTCGAGGCTTACTATGCGCATCAAGGGGGTCTGACCCGGCGTGACGACGCTTCCTCGTTCAGACATAACATCGTCGATGGTTCCTGAGAATGGGGCCGTAACAACTGTTTTGGCCACCTGCTGCTCTAGTTGGGCAATGGCCTGGGCCTGGGATTCGTAGTTGGATTTGGCCTGGAGGTACTGCATTTCGCTTCCGATCTTCTGATCCCACAAGCGCTGCTGCCTTTCAAAAGTGGTTTTGGAAAGTTCTGCCTGAATCTTGAGCTGGGCCAACTGCTGTGAAAGCCCTCCGTCATCAATACGGGCCAGCACCTGTCCCTTTTTGACCTTTTGGCCATCCGTGACGTAAACATCTGTCAAAATACCGGAGTATTCGGGGTAGATCACAAGCAGGTCCTTTGTCGTCACACTGCCCTGAAGCTCCAAATAATGTGTGAAGACCTCCTTATCGACCTGGTAGGTTGTAATCAGGGGAATCTTGGTGTTCTCGTCGAGCTCGGCAATCGCCTCGTCGAGCAATTGTATTTGTTCCTTGATTCGGTTTTGCTCAGCTATGACCTCGGCTTTTTTGGCGCGGATGGCCTTGAGGTCGCTGGAGGCAATAATACTCTCCACAGAACCCTCGCTTTTGGATCCGCAGGCCGCAAGGACCAGAAGACTGACAATTAGGGGAATTATTTTTTTCATTTTAGAATAGGTTAAGTGCGTTTTCGAGTTCTACTTTAGACTGGATGATCTCCAGGATCGACTGAATATAATTTTGCTGGGAGCCGAACAATTGATTTTGAGTGTTGGTCAGATCGATGCTCGTGCTCAATCCTTCGAAAAATTTGACCTGCTCCTTGCTGGCAATGCTTTCAGCAAGAGCCAGATTCTCTTTCGAGGTTTGAAATTGATCCAGGGCAAACTGGTATTTGTTCTTAGCTGTGTTCACCTGCAGTTTCAGGTTTTCTGAAATCTCATTTCGCTTGATCTCAGATTGCATCAGGCTAATTTTGGCCTGTTGTGTTCTTGCGTTTCGCTGCATGCTGCTGAATACCGGGATTCTCATGCTTATTCCCAGGAGCGAGGAGTTGAACCAGTTGTCCTGAGGGTTCTCGAAGAACACAAGATTGTTTGAGTATTGGAAGGTCGAATAGTTGACAAACGCATTGATCGAGGGAATGTTTTTGCTTTTTTCGTACTTGACGAGCAGCTCATCCGAAAGAACCTGGTTGTCGGCAATCCTGAAATCAATGTGGTTTTTGAGGTCAAACTCCTGGTAGAGCATTTGCAGGTCTGTGCTTTTCAATGCCAGGTTCTCTAAATTCTCGGTCAGCTCCGTTGGCGTTTCAATCGGGATTCCAAGAGTGAGATTCAATGCCTGCCTGGCAATTATCTCCAAACGGGAGGATCGGTTGATGTCGTTGTTGATGTTCGACAGAGTAATCTGCTGTTGCTCGAAGTCCTGCTCTTCAGCAAATCCGTTCTCAAAAAGGATTCGGGTCTCGTTGAGGTTCTTTTCCAAAACCTCTTTGTTCTTGTATAGGATCTCGAGGGTCTCCTGGGCGACCAGCACGTTACCGTAGGCATTGATCACAGCTTCGCGTATCGTTTGGTCAGTCTTTTCCTTGGCAAGATTGGAGATTTTCAAAAAGGTCTTTGCAGATTGAAGTCCGACGAGGTAGGAACCATCGAAGATCAGCTGGTTCAAAGTGGCCGTCGCGACCATGTTCTGTTGGGTTCCAAAAATGACCGGGGTGAATTCACCCGGAGGACCGCCAACGATCTCTGAGGGTAGAAAGGTCACCTGTTGCTTCAGCCAATTTTGATAATCTATCGTTGCGTCGAGCTGAGGAAGACCAAATGCGGTGGCTTCCCATTTCTGCTTTTCTGCCGCATTTATATCGAGTCTGGCGTTCTTCACCGTATAGTTGTTTTCCAGGGCATAAGCAACAGCCTCGTCCAGTGAGAAGGTATAGACATCCTCCTGGGCTCGAAGGGAACCATTCAGGAGAAGGGCGAAAAAAATAAGGGGATAGATTCTTTTCATTTTTTCAATAGGTTTTCTAGTATTTTCAATCCTTTTTCAGTTGCAATGGCGCGTATATGGTATTCGAGAAATGCCGACTTGAGTGAAGGCATGTCATAATCATCCACTGGAAAGATGTCGAGGTTCATCAGGCCCAGGTTTCCATTGAGATAGAATTTGGTCATGAGAGTAATGTCCAGGTCATCTCGGTAGAAGCCAAGCTCCATCCCCCGCTCGAGATTCTTTGAGACGCATTGGTTGATGGACTCAAATTGCTTTTCCTTCAGTTTGGCGAAGATCTTCGGGTAGTATTTCTGCAGCTGGTAATGAGGCGATGTTTTTTCTCCTTTGAGCTGCTCCAGTACCAGAGACTTGATGTTGTACAACTCTTCCACGGGGTTCTCCTCACCGGCACAGATCTGGCAAATGCCCTGGTTGATTTGCTCGAAGACGTGAAAAGTCGTGGCGTTGACCAGGTCACGCTTGGTTTGGTAATGGGAATAGACTGTTTTCTTGGAGATCCCAAGTGAATTCGCGATGTCGTCCATCGTTACGCTTTTGAATCCGTAGGAGAGGAAGAGATCGGCCGCTTTATTTAAAATTTTGTCTTTCATTTTCCATTTTAGGGAATGCAAAGATACGCTTCGGAAACTATCGAAACAAAAAAAGTTTCCAAAGTTTACAATTTTTTAACACTTGAAAGGTTGTGGGGATGTGCAAGTGACAGAAGCCTCGATACAGTGACAATTTTGACGGGAACAGACGATAATCGTTACAGGATATTGGCTATTTTTACCAAAAAGTTAGATCCGGCCCATGGAATTTTACACCAACCTGTTTAAGAACCGCCTGCAGGAAATCACAGAATCGAAAGAACCCGAGAATCTTTATGACCCGGTAAACTATATCATGACCCTGGGGGGCAAGCGGATCCGTCCGTCACTTGCCCTGATGAGCTGTCATCTTTTTGGATCGGACCCTGCCAAAGCCTTAGATGCGGCTATGGCTATTGAAATGTTTCACAATTTCACTTTGATTCATGACGATATCATGGACCGTGCTGACATCCGAAGAGGAAAAATGACCGTCCATAAAAAATGGGATCTCAATACGGGGATCCTTTCGGGAGACGTTTTGCTGATCCTAAGTTACGAGCAGCTCGAGAGTTACCCTGCTGAGCTCTACAAGGAGTTGATGCAAATATTCAATAGGACCGCTATTGAGGTTTGCGAGGGTCAGCAGATGGATATGGATTTTGAGCTGAGAACAGATGTGCAAGGTCATGAGTACTTTAAAATGATCCGGTACAAGACGGCCGTCCTTTTGGGATGTGCGTTGCAAATGGGAGCTAAGATTGCGGGAGCAGGGTCGGCTGACCAGAAGGCCATTTATGATTTCGGGGTGAACCTGGGAACTGCTTTTCAACTTCAGGACGATTATCTCGACAGCTTCGGTGGAGCTGATTTCGGGAAACGCATAGGCGGGGACATTCTGGAAGCGAAGAAAACGTTTCTTTACTTGAAGACTTTGGAATATGCCGACCCCAAGGATCGGGAAACATTTCTGAAAATCTACGAGGAGCCCCTGCAGTTAGCGACAGAGACTTCTGAAGTTGATGGAGACCTTGCCGCCGAACGCATTGAAATAGTAAAATCCCTGTTCAAAAAATATGGAGCTGATCAACTTCTGCTGAAGGAGATAAAAGACTACACGAGCAAGGCACTTCAAAATGTCGAAGGGCTCAGTCTCGACGAGAAGAGTAAAGATCTTTTGCGGGAGTTTTCAAACCTCCTAATGAAAAGAAAAACATGACCTCAGCCAAAGATTTGGAAGGAAGTGCCGGGGATAAAGGGCTTCAACTGTTTACGGAGGTAGAATCTCAGGGACTTACCAAAGAATTGATCAGACAACTCAACAAGGATTTGTCGATGAGCGGCCTGGAAGCCTCAATTGGCGAGGAGCTCCCCCCGGTAGAAGTTGTACAAAAATTGAAGGTTATCCTGGAAAGTCTCGTCCGAGAAAATTTCCAGGGGTTTTTGAATTTGTTGTACCGTGCAGATGTATCACAGTCGAAAATGAGCCCATCCGAAGGCGGTTTCCCTGATTATATCGAGAGAAGCACCTATGAGTTGCTCAAAAGAGAGTGGCAGAAGGTATGGATCAGAAATAAAATCCGATGAATGGTGTCCATGGGGACCCAAAGGCACTCGTACCCGAATCATACAACACGTCGTAACGAACTCCGAAAGAAACAACTCCCGACACAAAGGAAGCGCCTAGATAGAGCGCATTGTTCCAATAAGTGTCTGGAAAAGCTCCGCTGCGGGTGGTATTCAATCCTTCGTATTCTGCCGAAATCTGAAGCATCGGAACCGGGCGGGCCCCAACCATGACACTTCCTCCTATTGAATTCGAATGGTAACTGAAGAAATCGTCATCTGAATCGGAATAGATGTAGGTGACGCCAAACCCCGTCAGAAACTTGGGTGAAACGTGATAATAGGCTTTCGGGGCAATCAGGAGATCGGTGCCCCCGTTCCAGAAAGACATGCTGAACCACCCCCCAAAACTCCAGTGCCTTTGATAGTCGTATTGCTGCTGAGACCGGGACTGGGTCGTATTTTGTTCCTGTACCCCTTTTTGATAGGTGTATTGAGAATTGGAGGATTGGGTATTCTGTTGACCAAAGGCGGAGGAAACTATCCAGCAGAAAAGCAGGCTGGCAAAGAGTCTTTTAAACATGGCGAGGTGGATTACAGTGATGAATTATTCAAATATAACTATTGTTTAGAACGTAAAAAAATAGTAATATTGCAGCCCGTTTGGGACCCATAGCTCAGCTGGTTAGAGCACCTGACTCATAATCAGGGGGTCGAAGGTTCGAGCCCTTCTGGGTCCACCGAGAGAATGAAAATTTTTAAAGCCTGGTCGATTGATCAGGCTTTTTGTTTTCGGCAGTCATTAATAATTTGTCATATCAAAGGTTCACGAATAATTTTCTCAACATTTTTTCAAGGAAACACTTTTAAAATTGAGTAATCTCTATCTATTCGAAGAAAATTATTGATTTAGTTTGCTGACTTTTGTGAATTCATTGAATTAAATGTTAAATTTGTCCTTAGGTTTGGAAACAGTTTTTGTTCAATTTTATATATTTGCAACAAAATTAAGTTGTTTTCGTTATACCTACGGAAAGATAAAATGTATGGCAAATAAATACTTTAAAGCAATTTTGGCGTTTCTTGCCGTTTTTGCAACTACCCTAAGCTTGGCCCAAGGCCCTCCCCCTCCTCCTCCGCCATTGCCCATTGATGGGGGTATTATAGGACTGATGATCCTGGGTGCCGGATATGCCGTCAAGAAAATACACGATCATTCCAAAAAGTAAGATCTCTGCCCCGGGCAGTATTATTGCCTAAGCCTGCTTCTGGAGAAGTCGGGCGACGTATTTCCCAATTACATCAAATTCCAAATTCACAGTGTCGCCAGTGCGAATCTGTTTGAAATTCGTGTTTTCATAAGTGTAGGGTATAATAGCCACGCTGAAGCTGTTTTCCTTGGAACCAACTACGGTCAGGCTTACACCGTTTACCGTAATGGACCCTTTTTCGATGGTAATATTCTCATAGCCGGGATCATAGGCAAAGGTGTACATCCAGCTTCCTTCCAATTCCTGGACCTGCGTGCAGGTCCCTGTTTGATCTACGTGCCCCTGAACGATGTGACCATCCAGTCTCGACCCGATTTTTGTTGCCCGTTCCAGGTTTAATTTAGAGCCCACCTCCAACTCGCCCAGATTTGATTTTTCAAGGGTCTCATCGATGGCCGTAATGGTATGTGTTCCTTCGCCGAGAGCTACCACCGTTAAGCAAACCCCGTTGTGCGCAAGGCTCTGATCAATCTTTAATTCAGACGACAACGAACTGCGAACTGTGATGTGTAGATTGTCCTTTTCACGTTGGAGTTTTGTCACCTCTCCGAGCTCTTCAATGATTCCTGTGAACATGTTCTATATATATTGATTAAATTTGTCCTCGGGCGTTCCTGAAGGACGTTCAAAATTAAGAAATCTACTAGATCTGAATGAAAAAAGAGGAGAAAATTAAGGTTGGAATTTCGGTGGGAGATCTCAATGGCGTAGGCATCGAAGTGATCCTTAAAACCTTTGAAGATAGCCGTATGCTCGAATTTTGCACACCGATTGTCTTCGGTTCTTCAAAAAGCGTGAGCTTTCACAAGAAGGCCCTCGGAATTGAAACCGGAATTCACGGCGTCGATCGGATGGACAAGGTGGTCCCGAACAAGTTGAATTTGCTCAACGTGTGGAAAGAAATGATCGATCTGGAACTCGGAACCCCAACAGATATTTCAGGCAAATACGCTTTTGAATCGCTGAGTAGTGCCACGGCTGCCCTGAAAAAGGGGGATATCGATGTTTTGGTGACAGCGCCCATCGACAAGCACAACATGGCGTCCGAAGAATTTGTTTTTGCCGGACATACCGAATACCTGGAACAGGAGCTCGAAGGAGAGGCCCTGATGATCCTGATGACCGAGAATCTTCGCGTCGGATTGATAACAGGCCACTTGCCCCTCAAGGAGGTTGCAGGAGCAATAGACGTCACTCGAATCGTAAAAAAGGTTGAAATCATGCATCAATCTCTGAAGAATGATTTTAATATCAACAAACCTCGGATTGCCGTTTTGGGCCTGAACCCCCATTGTGGGGATAAAGGTGTGATAGGTTCGGAGGACGATGAGATTGTGGCGCCCGCCATTGCTGAATTGCAGAAAAAAGGTCTTCTGGTCTATGGACCTTACGCAGCTGATGGATTCTTCGGCAGTGAGAACTACAAGAACTTTGACGGCGTCATGGCCATGTACCACGACCAGGGGCTTGCCCCATTTAAGACGATTGCCTTCGGACACGGCGTGAATTTCACAGCCGGGCTGAACAGGATTCGAACATCACCTGATCACGGTACCGCGTTTGACATTGCAGGACAGGGCAAAGCCGATCACAAGTCGTTCAGTGAGGCCGTGTTTGCCGCCTTGGAATTGTTCAAGGCGAGAACAACCAACCAGGAACTGAAAAAAAACAAGCTTGAAATACAGCGAGATACAAGAAAGTAGTCAGGAGACACGAAAAATCAAGAATCTGAGTAGAATGCTTTTTTAATCTCAAACAAATGATTATCTTTGCGCGCTCAAATTTGTGTTCGGATGAAAATGTTGAAAGAATATGAGATTTCTTTTTTCGGACTGAAAGAAGGTCTGCACAGATTCGAATATAAACTTGACAAAGAGTTCTTTGAGTTTTTTAAGTACGATGAATTTCGCTCGGCGAATTTGGACATCAAGCTGGATTTTCGAAAGAAAAGCAACATGCTGGAATTGCATTTCACAGGAAGCGGTGACGTCAATGTGAACTGTGATCTGAGCAACGAGCCCTTTGATCTTCCGCTGGAAGGTCATTTGGATCTGGTGGTCAAGTTCGGAGAGCATTTTGACGATGACAATGATGAGGTGTTGATTTTGCCGCATGGAGAGCATCAGATGAATGTGGCACAGTACATTTATGAAATGATGGTGCTGGCGGTGCCCTCGAAAAAAGTGCATCCCGGAATCGAAGATGGCACGCTAAAATCGGAAATACTTGAAAAACTGGATGAACTGAGTCCGGAAAACAAGAAAGACATAGAAGAAACTGATCCCCGTTGGGACGATTTGAAGAAATTACTAATAGACAAAAAATAAGCAAAAATGGCACATCCTAAAAGAAGAACGTCAAAGCAGCGCAGAGATAAGAGAAGAACGCATTACAAGGCATCTATTCCTCAAATCGCGAAGGATCCGACGACAGGAGAGTCTCATTTGTACCACCGTGCTCACTGGCACGAAGGCAAACTCTACTACAGGGGTCAGGTACTGATCGATGCTGCGGAGAACCAGGCTTAAGGTTCTTTAAACGCTCGATAAATACGGCGAAAAAAAGCGAAAAACTCTCAATATTGAGGGTTTTTTTGCATTTTTGGACGCTTTTTTTCAAAAAATAGCATTTTTTTGATCAACTTAGATTCCGAATTTTATTACTTTTGAATTCTGTTTTGCCTTCCATTTCCATTCTGAAGCAGGGCGCAAACCAGTAAATCCGCAGACATGAGCAAAGTTACAGCCGCGATCACAGCTGTCGGGAAATACCTTCCTGATCACATTCTGACGAATAAGGAGTTGGAGACTATGGTCGACACAAATGACGAATGGATCACGACCCGAACAGGCATCAAGGAGCGGCGTATTTTGAAGGATCCCGACAAGGGAACCTCTTTCCTGGCCATCAAAGCCTCTGAAGATCTTCTGGCCAAAACCGGCCTTGACCCCAAAGAAATAGAACTCATCATTCTGTGTACGGCCACCCCAGACATGCAGGCTGCCTCAACAGGTGCCTATGTGGCGTCTGAAATCGGTGCCGTAAATGCATTTGCTTTCGATCTCGAGTCGGCCTGTTCCAGTTTTCTTTACGGAATGTCGGTCGCTGCCGGATACATTGAGTCCGGGCGATATAAAAAGATACTTTTGATCGGGGCTGACAAGAACTCCTCGATGATTGACTACCAGGACAGAACGACCTGCATCATATTCGGTGACGGAGCGGGTGCAGTGTTGGTTGAGCCGGATACCGAAGGGCTTGGCCTGCTCGACGAATACATGAGATCCGATGGTTCAGGACGGGAGTTTCTCAAAGTTCCTGCCGGTGGATCCGTGATGCCGGCAACGGTTGAGACCGTCGAGAACAGGTTGCACTATGCGCGCCAGGATGGGCAGACGGTATTTAAAAATGCCGTTTTCAACATGGCGGACGTCAGTGAGAAGATTCTCAAGCGCAACAATCTTACAGGTGAAGATGTGCAATGGCTGGCGGCTCACCAGGCAAACAAGAGGATTGTCGAGGCAACCGCGAGGCGGATGAAGCTCGATGAATCCAAGGTCATGCTAAACATCAGCAAATACGGGAACACGACTTCAGCGACCATCCCACTTCTCTTTGCAGATTATGAAAAAGAGCTGAAAAAAGGGGATACGGTTATCGTAGCTGCCTTTGGAGGGGGATTCTCCTGGGGAGCGATTTATTTCAAATGGTGTTACAACTCTTAGAACATTCAAAATCATCAATTATGGATTTAAAAGAAATACAAAACCTCATCAGATTCGTGGCCAAGTCAGGCGCGAGCGAGGTGAAACTGGAGACCGGTGACGTCAAGATCACCATCAGAACCGGTTCCGGAAAAGGCGAAACTACCATAATTCAACAACCTCAGCAAGTTGCCGTACCGGCACCCGCTCCTGTGGAAACATCTGCTCCGGCAGCACCTGCCCAGGAAGCGCCTGCTGAAACGCCAAAGGCCGATGAAACCTCGAAGTACATCGAGATCAAATCACCGATCATCGGTACTTTGTACAGAAAACCCTCGCCAGACAAGCCTGCTTTTGTAAAGGTAGGAGACACGATCTCAGCGGGAGACACGGTCTGCATCATCGAGGCGATGAAATTATTCAACGAGGTGGAATCAGAAGTATCAGGCAAGATCGTGAAAGTGCTTGTCGAGGATTCCTCACCGGTTGAATTCGATCAACCTCTTTTCCTGGTTGATCCTTCGTGATCAAACTAAATGCACTGAATCCATGTTTAAAAAAATACTGATAGCCAATAGGGGAGAAATCGCCCTGCGTGTCATTCGGACCTGCCGGGAGATGGGGATCAAAACCGTAGCAGTTTACTCAACGGCTGACGAGGAGAGTCTTCACGTACGTTTTGCGGATGAGGCCGTTCGCATAGGGTCTGCCC
Source organism: uncultured Flavobacteriaceae bacterium (assembly GCA_965365245.1). Taxonomy (GTDB): domain Bacteria; phylum Bacteroidota; class Bacteroidia; order Flavobacteriales; family Flavobacteriaceae; genus Lutimonas. The sequence goes on from CBDUAY010000006.1 coordinate 32,638, forward strand.
CGAGTTCGGAATCTTATCTGAAGATGTCGAATATCATCGCAGCTGCTGAAATAACCAACGCGGACGCAATTCACCCGGGTTACGGCTTCCTCTCGGAGAATGCCCGTTTCTCAAAGATCTGTGAAGAGCACGGGATCAAGTTCATCGGCGCATCCGAAGAAATGATCAATATGATGGGTGACAAGGCAACAGCCAAGGCCACGATGAAGAAAGCCGGAGTTCCTACCGTGCCCGGTTCAGAGGGTCTCCTTGAGAACTTGACCGCGGCCAAAAAAACGGCGAAGGAAATAGGATATCCTGTAATGCTCAAGGCTACCGCTGGTGGCGGTGGCAAAGGAATGCGTGCGGTTTGGAGCGAAGACGACCTTGAGGAAGCCTGGGATTCGGCTCGTAAAGAATCGAAAGCAGCATTCGGCAATGATGCGATGTACATGGAGAAGCTCATTGAAGAGCCACGACACATTGAAATACAAATCGTAGGTGATGACAAGGGAAGAGCCTGCCATTTGTCAGAACGCGATTGTTCCGTGCAGCGCAGGCACCAGAAGCTTACAGAAGAGACACCTTCTCCTTTCATGACGCAGGAACTGCGTGAGAAAATGGGAGAAGCTGCCGTGAAAGCTGCGGAATTCATCAAATACGAAGGAGCAGGGACCATTGAGTTCCTGGTTGACAAGCACCGAAACTTCTACTTCATGGAGATGAACACCCGAATCCAGGTGGAGCATCCGATCACTGAACAGGTGATCGCGAACTTCGACCTGATCCGCGAGCAGATCAAAGTTGCCGCCGGGGTGCCCATCATCGGAATCAATTATTACCCGACTCAGCACTCGATCGAATGCCGGATAAATGCCGAGGACCCTTATCACGGATTCAGACCTTCGCCGGGCAAGATCACGATCTTCCACGCCCCAGGCGGACACGGAGTGCGATTGGACACGCATGTGTATGCGGGGTATACGATTCCTCCGAACTACGACTCGATGATCGCCAAGCTGATCGTAACCGCTCAAACCCGGGAAGAGGCCATCAGCAAGATGCGTCGTGCCCTGGATGAGTTTGTGATCGAAGGGATCAAAACGACGATTCCGTTCCACCGTCAACTGATGGATGACCCGGATTATGTGTCGGGCAATTACACCACCAAGTTCATGGAAGATTTTGTCATGCAACCTGAAGAGTAGGTTCTGATGAAACAAGGGGAGCTCAAACTGGACGGCATTGACAAAATGATCCTCAATCGGCTCATGTCAGATGCCCGGACGCCTATTTTGAGCATTGCCCGCGAGATCGGCATCTCAGGTGCGGCGATTCATCAACGACTCCGAAAGCTGGAAGCCTCGGGCCTGATCTCAGGCTCGAAATTCGTCATCAACCCGAAGGTTCTGGGTTTCAAGACACTCGCCTTTGTCGGGATATTTCTCGACAGCAGCAGCAAGTACAGGGAGGCCATCAAGCGTCTGCAGGACATCGATGAGGTCATCGAAAGCCATTACACAACAGGGAACTACGCCATCTTCGTGAAAATTCTATGCCGTGACAACGAGCACCTGATGCAGGTGCTGAACCACCAGATTCAAAACATAAAAGGCGTGGCGCGAACGGAGACCTTCATCTCATTGGATCAGCAGATCGATCGACAGATCAAGATCTGATCAGCTTCTGCTGTTGTAAATGTTTACGTAGTACAACAAGGTGGCGATCGAGCTCAAAGCAGCAACGACATAGGTGCGAGCGGCCCATTTGAGGGCATCTTTTGCCGCATCCTGTTCCTGAGGAGTCACCATTTGCTTATTTTCGAGCCAGGCCAATGCCCGGTTGCTGGCGTCGTACTCCACGGGCAAAGTGACTATGGTGAAGACCACAGTAGCGGCAAAAAGCAGGATACCCAAGAGCAATAGCTGAGGAAAGATCTCCACGGTAAAGATTCCAGCGATCAGCAGGAAAGATGCCAATTTTGAGGAAATGCCCACTGCGGGAACCAGCCGGGATCTGAGTTGAAGCCAGCCATAGGCCTGAGCGTGCTGAACTGCGTGTCCGCACTCATGGGCGGCTACGGCTGCAGCCGCGGCATTTCTCTCACCATAGACGGCCTCGCTAAGATTAACCGTTTTGTTTTGCGGGTTATAATGATCGGTGAGCTGACCGCGGGTCGAGATGACCTTGACGTCGTAAATGCCGTTGTCTGCGAGCATCCGCTCGGCGATCTCCCTGCCGCTCATTCCATTCTGCAGGTGAAGGTGCGAGTATTTTCTGAATTTGCTCTTGAGCCTGCCCTGAACCAGCATGCCCAGCAAACCTATGACTACAATCAATATAAAGGAACCAGTCATTGTGTTTTCTTTTTTTCAGTTACTTTTACCAAGATATCAAAAAGCGTGCAAATTTTTTCTATGTCTGACAGCCCATCCAAATTGCTGCTGATCTATACCGGGGGAACCATCGGTATGATCAAGGATTACGAGACCAACGCCCTCAAGGCTTTCGACTTTGAAAATATCAAAGAGCGAATCCCTGAACTACAACTCGTTGATTGTCAGGTAGAAACTATTTCATTTGAACAACCTATCGATTCCTCTGACATGACGCCGGACCTTTGGAGGCGCATCGCGGAGATCATCGAGTCACACTACGCAGATCACGATGGCTTTGTCGTTCTAACGGGCACTGACACCATGTCATATACGGCATCTGCCTTGAGCTTTATGCTCGAATACCTGAGAAAACCGGTCATTTTCACGGGCTCTCAATTGCCGATCGGGGACTTGAGAACCGATGCCAAGGAGAACCTGATCACGGCCATTCAGGTAGCCTCAGCCCAGGAGGATGGAGTGCCGAAGATCCAGGAGGTAGCCCTCTATTTTGAATACAAGCTCTACCGCGCCAACCGAACGACCAAGGTAAGCTCCGAACAGTTCGAGGCTTTTGAGTCACCGAATTTTCCTCACCTGGCCGAGAGCGGGGTGCACCTGACCTTCAACGATCCCATCTTGAGGCGGCTGAAGCCGGACGAGAAAGGGAAAGAACTCGTGGTGAGAAAGGAGATGTCGTCTGATGTGGTGATCCTGAAGCTCTTTCCAGGCATTGCGGAGACCACGGTAAGACATGTGCTTTCGATTCCGGGATTGAAAGGAGTTGTGCTCGAGACCTATGGGGCGGGAAATGCGCCTACCGCAGGCTGGTTCCTGGAATGCCTCAGTGAAGCGATCAAAGCCGGCATCCATATAGTCAATGTCACCCAATGCGTCAGCGGAAGCGTCCTGCAGGGGCTTTATGCCTCGAGCTCGGGGATGAAGCGAATCGGGGTGCTCAGCGGCCGTGACATCACGACCGAATCAGCCCTGGCAAAACTCCGTTACCTGCTCACTTTCGATTTCAGCCGGGAGGAGTTCAAGACCCATTTTGAGAGGCCTCTGAGGGGAGAGCTGTCCGAGTTTTAGATCAAAATATTTTTCCAATTAAATTATTTTTCTTTACTTGCCGCTCTATTGAAATTTTGGCTTTTTGGAGAGGTGGCCGAGTGGCTTAAGGCGCACGCTTGGAAAGCGTGTTTATGAGAGATCATAACAAGGGTTCGAATCCCTTTCTCTCCGCGGAAGATGTTCTATTATTCCAAAATTTTTATATCTTTAAACCCATTAACTAAATTTAATAACAAACTTTAAACAAATGAAAAAAGTATCTACTATCCTTGTCATGACAGGATTGATGTTATTGAGCTCAGCTCAAGACATTTATGCGCAAACAGAACAAGTTGTCGAAGACAAAACTTTTCACCAGGTCTTGAAGCAGCGCTTTATTGAGGGTGGTCCTTTCTTTATGGGGATTGTATTGGTTACCCTGATACTCGGGTTGGCCATTGCCATTGAAAGAATCATTTACCTGAACATGGCGACAACGAACACTGACAAACTCGTCGACAGCGTTGAGGAGGCTATGAGCTCAGGTGGAGTGGAAGCTGCAAAAGAATTGTGCAGAAACACAAAAGGTCCTGTTGCCTCGATCTTCTATCAGGGATTGGACAGAATGGACGAAGGAGTAGATGCTGCAGAAAAAGCTGTAGTTGCCTACGGTGGTGTGCAAATGGGATTGCTGGAGAAGAACGTTTCCTGGCTCTCGCTCTTTATCGCCCTGGCTCCGATGCTTGGTTTCATGGGTACGGTAATCGGTATGATCAGCGCCTTTGACTCGATCGAAGCAGCGGGTGACATTTCACCAGCGGTAGTTGCAGGGGGTATTAAAGTGGCCCTTTTGACAACAGTATTTGGTCTTGTAGTAGCGATCATCCTTCAGATCTTTTACAACTACATTATTTCCAAGATCGACGGTATCGTGAATAACATGGAAGATGCCTCAATCAAATTGGTTGACTTGTTGATCAGAAATAAATAATCAGCTATGAACAGTACTGTATCTAAAATATTATCTCTGGTATCGGGATTGATCGGATTGATTGCGATCTACTTCCTGGCCAGGATAATCATGGAAGGCGATGATGCTGTAAAAGAGAGCCTGGACCTGCAAAACAGCCTGGTTTCTCCTTTCGTTTCATTCGCGAGAATTATACTGATCATTACAGCAGTCATTGCCATTGTGTTCTCTTTGTGGAACCTTATCAGGCAACCTAAATTGCTGAAGAAATCGCTGATCTCACTCGCCGCAATGGCTGTGCTTTTGATCGTTGCATACGGTTTGGCATCGGATGCCGCCGTGACCAACGCCTCAGGCATGGTGATCAAAGACGGAGATGCTGGTCCCGTATCAAAATGGGTCAGCACAGGGATCATCTACTCTATGATCCTCGGAGGAATCGGTTTGGCATTCTTCTTGTGGGATTTTGTGAAAGGACTCATAACAAAGTAAGATTATGGCAAAAAGAGATGTACCGGAAATCAATGCCGGGTCAATGGCCGATATCGCATTCCTACTGTTGATCTTCTTCCTCGTGACCACCACGATGGATGTCGATACGGGAATCAATCGGAAGTTACCTGAGAAGCAGCCGGAAGACATGCCAGATCCGCCGAAGCTGAAGGAAAAGAATGTTTTCATTGTGACCGTAAACCGTAACAATGACATTCTCGTGGAGGGTGAAACCTTCATGACTGTAGATCAGATTCGTGAAGAAGCGATGAAATTCATCGACAACGGTGGAGGATTGGGCAACCCAATCGAAGGAGCAGAACCTGCTGAGTGTGATTGGTGTGAAGGAGCAAAGGATCCCGAGTCATCGGATCATCCGAACAAAGCGGTAATCTCGCTGGAGAGTGATCGCGGAACCTCTTATGGAACCTACATATCTGTTCAGAACGAATTGGTGGGTGCCTACACGGAGCTCCGAAACAGACTTTCCAAGAAGCTCTATGGTGTGACCTATGAGCAGATGGTTAAAGATGCCTCGAACAATCCGTCAAATGAGACGCTCAAGCAGCGGATAGACAATATCAAGAAGAAGTATCCTCAGATCATCTCTGAGGCTGAACCTACAAAGTAGAAACGTATGTCAAAGTTTAAAAAGAAGAAAAAGGGAATGCCCGGTATATCTACCGCGTCCCTGCCAGATATTGTATTCATGCTTTTGTTCTTCTTTATGGTGACAACCGTAATGCGTGAAACCGAATTGAAGATTCAGAAACCGCAATTGCCTAAAGCTACTGAAATCAAGAAGCTGGAGCGCAAGAGCCTCGTGAGCTACATATATGTAGGAAAGGTGAAAGGTCAGAACGGCGACAAGATCCAGTTGAACGATCGTATTGCCGACATCAAAGACGTGAAGTATTTCATCTTTGCTGAGCGTGAAACGCATCCGGAAGACGAGATTCCTCTGCTTACAACATCGATTAAAGCGGATATCGAATCCAATGTGGGTACCATCACCGATATCAAAGAAGAATTGAGAAATGTCAATGCTTTGAAGATCAATTATTCGACGTTGAAAGGAGATATCAAAGACAACGTCAAGAAGTAAATATCTTATTAAATTTAGTGCGAAAGAACTCCCGATTCATCGGGAGTTTTTTTATGCCCTGATTTTGAGGGGTCAGAGGTGGACAGAGTTGAGAAAAATCTAGAATAAACCGTGAATCTGGGCGTCGATGCGGTCTATCACCGAACCGAGGTCTTCGGGTTTGTCGACAATGTTCAGGTTGTCTACATCGATGATCAATAGCTTGCCCTTCTTGTAGGTGGAGATCCAGGCCTCGTAACGCTCGTTGAGTCGACTGAGGTAGTCTATGCTGATCGAATTCTCGAATTCCCGTCCTCTCCGGTGGATCTGACCGACAAGGGTCGGGATGCTCGCTCTGAGGTAGATCAAAAGATCCGGCGGAGCCACCAGCCGCTCCATAAGCTCAAACAGGGTTTCGTAATTGCTGAAGTCCCGATTGGTCATCAGGCCCATCGCGTGGAGGTTGGGAGCAAAGATGTTCGCATCCTCGTAGATGGTTCGATCCTGTATGATGTTCTTGCCGCTTTCCCGGATTTCGAGAATCTGGCGAAAACGTGTATTGAGGAAATAGATCTGCAAATTGAAAGACCAGCGCTCCATCGAGCCGTAAAAATCATCCAGGTAGGGGTTCTCCGCTACCGATTCAAAATGCGGTTCCCATTTGTAGTGCTTTGCCAATAAGTTCGTTAACGTCGTTTTGCCTGCTCCAATATTTCCGGCAATTGCAATATGCATATGAATTTGGTTTGATTTGATTCGATGCGCCCCCTTGAGAAAGGACTTTCCGTCTCTGGTCGAACGGAAGAACGAAAATAAAAAAAATATGGCTTATTTTCAGCCTTTCCGGCAAATTTCAGAGCCGCAATTGATATTGGCTGACCTTCTTGCCGTCGTAGATAAATAGAGATGAGCCGCTTACCGAGACGTTTTTCATGTATCCCTTGTAATCGAGATCTACCTTTCGACGCTCCTGTTCAAACAGGTATTCAAATGCGCCTTCATTTAAAACGAGGATTCCTTTTTGAAAGGGAAAAATTTGATCGGCTCCATCGATTGAGTAGGTTCTGACGTAGTTCCCGTATTCATTGAATTCCAATGCCTCCGTTTTGGATTGAATCCACACGCGCTTGAAGGTACTCACCAGGCCAAGCGCCTTGAAATCGTCTTGGTAAAAGGTCATGGCCTGGGTTTGCAGCTCTTCTGAGAGCGTTTCATAGTTGTA
>CBDUAY010000007.1:0-39497 GCA_965365245.1 uncultured Flavobacteriaceae bacterium
AAAGCAGGAGACGCATTTTACATTCCGACAGGAAGGGTTCACGCCATTGGCGCCGGGGTCTTGCTGGCAGAAATACAGCAGACCTCAGATGTTACCTATCGAATCTACGATTATGACCGGGTCGATTCCAAAACAGGTCAGAAACGCGAACTTCATACGGAACTGGCCAAAAATGCGATTGATTTTGAGCTCCATGACTCCTATCGTACAGAATATAATGAGCAGGTCAATGCAGCTAATCGCCTGATACATTCGCCTTATTTCAAGACTGAAATTCTCATCCTCGACAAGCGCATCGAGCGGGACCTGTCAGATCGTGATTCCTTTGTGATCTACATGTGTGTGGAAGGAGACGCTCAGCTCTACACGAACAACATGGTTTTTGATCTCAATCTTGGAGAAACCATCCTCATCCCGGCAGAATGCGAAGAGATTCACCTGAATTCTGAGGGCTGCAGGCTACTTGAGGTGTTTTTGTGATCCGGATTTAACAGTTTCCCTTGGTTTTTTGTTGTGAGAATTCATAACTTTATGATTCTCAATACTCTCACATATGAATAGCCGCAGAACCTTCTTAAAAAATTCGGGGCTCCTTCTGGCCGCCAGCAGTTTTCCATTTTCAAGTTTTATTGTTCCCCAGACCAAAAAGAAATTGGGCGTTGCGCTGGTCGGTTTGGGATATTACAGCAGGGACTTGTTGGCACCCGCGCTTCAATTGACGCAGCACTGCGAATTGAAAGGCATTGTCACAGGGACTCCTGAGAAAATTCCGGTTTGGCAGGAAAAGTACAGAATAGCGGACAAAAATGTTTACAATTACGAAAACATGCATGAGATGGCAGGCAACGAGGATATTGATGTGGTGTATATCGTCCTGCCCAATGCATTGCACAAAAAGTATTCCGTGATCGGTGCAGAGGCCGGTAAGCATGTCTGGTGTGAAAAACCCATGGCGATCAACGTCGCTGAATGCCAGGAGATCATCAATGCCTGCAGGAAGAACAAGGTTCAACTGACGATTGGTTATCGCATGCACCATGAGCCGGTCACACAGAAGATCATTTCCTGGAACAAGAGCAGGCCCTATGGAAAACCTTTGAAATTGAAGGCTGAAGCAGGCTTTTACAACGGAGGCGGAGACGGCACCCATTGGAAGCTGTTCAAAGAGCTTGGAGGTGGCGCGATGTTTGACATGGGAGTCTATCCGTTAAATGCTGTACGGTACGCAACAGGGATGGAACCGACTAGTGTTCGGGCAACGATAGAACGCTCGAGACCTGAGTTATTCGAAGCCGATGAAACCACGATTTTTGAGCTGCAGTTTCCGGAGGGAATCGTGGCCAGTTGCAAAACAAGTTTTTCAGAAGGTCTCAATACCCTGCGAACAGAATGCGAAAAGGGTTGGTATGAACTCAGGCCTTTTCAGTCGTACAACGGAGTAAAAGGCAAGACGAGTGACAACAAGATTCTGAGTCCTTTCAAAGGAAATCAACAGGCCCGCCAGATGGATGATGACGCGCTGGCAATCCTTGAAAATAAAGAGCCACTCGTACCCGGTGAGGAAGGCCTGCTCGACATCCGCGTGGTTGAGGCAATTTTCAAATCAGCAGCGCTTGGTGGAAAAGAGATCACCATCTAAGAGGCATGATCGAAGTCATGATTTTATTTGGGATCCTTGAGTACATTTGATAGAATGACTTAATGGACTCTGATGGAAACAAGGATCCGTTTACCGGAGAATGTCCGATCTTTTTTGATCGAGATCGGAGATTTGTCCTATTTCGCGGGACGATTCTTCAGGGAATTGTTCAGCCGGCCATTTGAGTTCAAGGAATTGATGAGGCAGTGCTACAACATGGGAAACCGGTCGTTGTTGCTCGTAGGTGTTACAGGATTCATTCTCGGCCTGGTCTTTACCCTGCAGTCAAGGCCTACATTGATGGAATTTGGCGCGGAGTCCTGGATGCCGTCTATGGTGAGCATCTCCATTGTGCGTGAGATCGGACCCGTAATCACGGCCCTGATCTGCGCGGGCAGGATCAGTTCCGGAATCGGAGCCGAATTGGGATCCATGCGGGTAACCGAGCAGATTGACGCCATGGAGGTCTCGGGTACCAATCCATTCAAGTATCTCGTTGTGACTCGAATACTCGCCGCTACGCTCATGATACCGCTGTTGATTATTTTCGGGGACGCAATCGCTCTTTTGGGCTCCGCCCTGGTTGAGTACCTCAAAGGAGATGTGTCATTCCAGCTTTATTTCAATTCAGCCTTTGATGCCCTCGAATACTCGGATTTGAACCCAGCCATTGTCAAGTCCTTCTTCTTCGGTTTTGCAATCGGGCTGGTTGGAACTTACAAGGGATACACCTGCACGCGTGGAACCGTAGGGGTAGGGGAAGCTTCGAATTCTGCGGTGGTATTCACCTCGATGCTGTTGTTTGTGATTGATTTCATCGCCGTGTTTGTAACCGACATCTTCACAGAGATATGAATGAGTCAAAACGAAATAGCGAACCCGCTGTCATCAGGATCGAAGGACTGGTCAAGCACTTCGGTGACAACCATGTGCTGAACGGCTTCAATATGGAGCTCCATCCGGGCGAAAACCTGGTGATCATGGGCAAATCAGGGTCCGGGAAGTCGGTCATGATCAAATGCGTAATGGGCCTGATGCAGCCCGACGAGGGTAAGATCGAGATCATGGATCTCGATGTGCTATCCATGGAACAGCAGGAGCTCGATCTTTTGCGCAAGCAAATAGGTTTTCTCTTTCAGGGAAGTGCCCTCTACGATTCGATGACGGTGAGGGAAAATTTGGAGTTTCCTCTGAGAAGGCAGAAGATGGAGCAGTCGGAGAAGGACGAGTTGGTCATGGATGCTTTGGAAAGCGTCGGATTGGAACATGCCGTTGAACTCATGCCATCTGAACTCTCGGGAGGCATGAAGCGAAGAATCGCGTTGGCCCGTGCGATAATCCTGCATCCGAAGATTATCATTTACGATGAGCCGACAACGGGGCTGGATCCGATCACGGCAAAAGAGATCATCCAGCTGATGCGAAACATACAGAAAAAGCATGGATCTGCGGCCCTGATCATTACCCATGACGTCGATTGTTCCCGGGTGATCGCTGACCGCATGATACTTCTAATCGATGGGGTGAACTATGCTGAAGGAAGCTTTTCGGACCTGATAGCTTCAAAAGACGAGAAAATCAGGGCCTTTTTTAAATAGCTGAATATGAGAATTACTAATGCGCAAAAGATCAAACTCGGACTCTTCGTGATTATCACGGCTATACTTTTAGTGACCGCTCTTTACCTGATCGGCAGGAAACAGAATATTTTTGGAAGCAATACATACGTCAGTGCGATATTCAGCAATGTGAACGGTTTGAAGTTGGGCAACAACGTAAGGTATTCGGGCATAAATGTTGGAACTGTGAGAAGGATCACCATGATCAACGATACCACGATCTGCGTGGACATGGCATTGGAGAGCAGCATTATGCAACACATCCGAAATGATGCAAAAGCAATTATCGGTTCTGATGGCCTGGTCGGGAGCATGGTGCTCAACATTTTCCCGGGAACTATGGAGTCTGAATTGGTGAAGCCTGGAGACACGCTTAGTTCGATTCGCAAGATAAGTACGAGCGACATGATGTCCACGCTCAGTGTCACCAATGAGAATGCTGCGGCGCTATCATCCGAACTTCTAAAAATAACCAGTTCATTGAACCAAGGTCAGGGGACACTTGGGCGGCTGCTCAATGACGAGGAGATGGGAAATGACCTGAAAGAGACTGTCAGGAATCTCAACAAGGTGAGTCGGGAGGCAACGGCTGTAATCAACGACCTTAAAGCGGTGATTTCTGACATTGAATTCGAAGAGAGCCTTCTTTATGTTTTGGTCAATGACAGCCTCGCCGCGTCACAGTTCAGGTCCACGCTGACCCACCTTGAGGCATCCAGTGAGCAAATCGAGGTGGCGGTTGAGAATCTCAATTCGGTCATCCTGGAGGTTAAAGAGGGGGACGGAACATTCAATTACATCGTGAATGACACAGCACTGGTCAATGACATTGATGAGACGGTTAAGAATGTCAAACAGGGCAGCGTCCTTTTGAACGAAAACCTCGAGGCGATGAGACACAACTTTCTTTTTAAAGGATATTTCAAAAAAATGGAGAAGGAGGAGAAGAAGGAAGCAAAAAAGAATAAGAAGAATCAATAAAGCAAAAACCGAATGAAGGATATGGAAGACAGCAGGAAGAAGACAGGATTGGTTTTGTCAGGGGGTGGGGTCAGAGGCATGGCCCACATCGGGGCCATCCAGGCTCTGGAGGAGCAGGGAATTTTTCCTGAAGTCATATCAGGTTCCAGCGCAGGGGCTGTTGTGGGCGCTCTTTACTGTCACGGTTACAGCCCGGCTGAAATGAAACGGTTTTTCGCTGAAACCCCCTTGTTTCACATCAGTCGGTTTGCCTTTGGCAAGCCGGGTTTTATCGACACTGACAAGTTTTTCAAGGATTTTATCAAGTATTTCAGGCTGGATGACTTCCGCAGCCTCAAGAAAAAGCTGTATGTGACTACCGTCGACATGCTCAAGGGAGAAAAACGCATATTTTCGGAAGGGGAGTTGATACGCCCGCTTTTGGCCTCCTCGGCCTTTCCCGGACTCTTTTCTCCGGTTTGTATTGATGAGGTATTGTATGCAGACGGGGGTATTCTTGACAATTTCCCGATTGACCCCATCAAGTCGGAGGTGGATTGCCTGGTTGGAAGCTATGTTAGTCCGCTGGACACGATTCAGGCTGAGAGTCTCAAATACTCCGTAAACGTTTTGGAGCGCGCCATTCGAATCAATTATTCGAAAAGGTCGATGCGCAAGTTTGAAGCCTGTGATGTTCTCATCCGGCCGCCTAAGTTGGTTAATTACGGCCTTCTGGATGTCAACAAACTGGAAGACATCTATCAGATTGGCTATGAAGCGGCCCGAAGCGAATTGCAGAAAGAGGTCAGGACTTCGGCAAAATCTCAATAAAGGAAATTTCAGGACGCATTCCCAATCTTCCGGGAAATCCGAGCCACCCGAGCCCGCGGTTGACATTCAAATATTGATTTCCTTCCTTGTGGATTCCGGCCCAGTGTTTATACTTGTACTTGATCGGGCTCCACTGCTTGTTCTTTAGATTGACGCCGGCCTGCATTCCGTGGGTATGCCCCGAGAGGGTAAGAAAAATGTCTGTCACACCAACCACTTCCTCCGCCCAGTGAGTCGGATCGTGGGAGAGCAGGATATTCAAGTCGGTCTTGGGCAGGCCCTCAAGCGCCTTATTGAGATCGCCGTGTTGCGGAAAAGGGGGATGTCCCCAGTTCTCAACGCCAATGATTCCGAGATCAGCACCCTTGAAGGACAGGGTTTCAGATTCGTTCAAAAGCAGTCTGAAACCGATTTTTCGATAGAAATATTTGATCGATTCAAAGTTCTTTTGCTTGAGATCTTCGGTTTTCCAGCTGCTGTAATCTCCATAGTCGTGGTTGCCCAAAACGGCATATTTGCCATGAACGGCCTCGAGCTTCTGAAGGACCTCGCTCCATCCCTTGAGTTCCCAGGCAAAGTTATTGACAAGATCTCCCGTGAATAGAATCAGATCCGGTTGAATGTGGTTGATAATCTTGACGGCGCGATCCAGGATGTGGTACCTGAAATTGAAGCTTCCCAGGTGCAGGTCAGAAATGTGAACGATCTTGAGTTTGCCAGTCTCTTTGCTCAGATGTCCTGTTCTTATTTTGGAATGGTGGACCTTGAATCGGTAAAGAGCTCTGAAAATGGCGTGCATGATGACAAAAAAGGGCAAAAAACCTGAGAATAGCCCGACTATGGGAATGACGATCAGGGATTCCTGTTGTGAGAAGGCGTAATTCGTAAAAAAGAGCACCGAGATGATAATGACAAAAATGACTTTCGGTATAAAAGAGGAAACGGTCAAACCGTAAAGAGAGGTTATGAGCAGGTGCTTCCTTTGCGGATGGATGCGATCCAGGCGCATCTTTAGAATGACAATGGAACTGACCAGTCCGATGGAGAAGAACCAAAAGAGACCATGGATCAGGTAAACCATCCAGTCAAGTCCGATGAGTTGAGTGATCGACTGAAGCCAATAAAATGCCAGTATGTCAATAATCAATATCGCTACACAAAGCAACAACACCTCTTTGTTCGAGACGGCCCTCATAATTGATCTTCTTGCTTCATGTCTGCTTTTGTTCGTCGTCGGTCACGGTAGGCCCAATATAGTCCTTTTACCCCCGCCACCCAGTTGGGATACATCAAAATTAGAATAATCTCTTCAATCGTCTCAACAATGCCGAGAACAATCATCAGATAGAAAAGCCAGAGCACCGGTGAGAAAAAAAGGAACCATAAAATGAACACGCCCTGGACTATTGCAGAAAGCTTGGCGAGGTAGGTATGGAACGCCGTTGCTTTTCCGTATTTTCTGAATGCCAGGAACATCTGAAAAAAATAAAGAACAAATGGGATCAAAATGATTTGGTAGTTCTCCAGGATGAACTCGTTCTCGAATACGAACAATCCAATGAAGGCAACTCCAAGGGTGATCTGGTCGCCTAAAGAATCAAGTTGAGAGCCCCTGGAACTGCTTATTTTAAGGCGTCTGGCCAAAAACCCGTCAATCATGTCCGTAGAATAGCTGATCAACAGGAGCCAGCTGAAAGCCTCCCTTTCTCCAAGTACAATGAGTAATAGAAGGAAGGGCGAAGCGGCTACCCTGTAGAAGGAAAACCAATCCGCGATATTGTAATTCTTGAACGAAAGCATCAATTCTTATTCCTCAAAACTTTAAAACCGACCATTTGCCGCTATCTCCTTTGACGGCAACAAGTCTTTCGCCAATGAAATAGGCATGCATCTCGGGTGGGTTTCCTTTTTTAACTGCCGCCAAACCTTCATGCATCGGACTGACCCAGTCCAGGTCGCTTATCACCTGGCCAAACCCCTGCCACATAAAAACAAGACCCAGAATCAGTGCGAAACCTCTTCTGTTAATTCATTTCTTTACGGATTATCCTAATAAAGATAGAATTCAGCCCTTTGAATTTTCATGACAATTGTCATGAACTGAAAGACAAAAGGGCTCTAATCCCTCTCTACGTGCCTGATTATCCAGGATGTGCAGTCCCTGAAATTCTCGAAAACGTGCTCCTCTGGAATCAGGTCAGGGATGATATCGATTGATTTCATGAGATACAAGGGTTGTTGTTGTATGTCGACGATCAATACATGGACTTCTTTCTTTTCGAGTTCCAGCAGGACGTCCTCAAGAATATACAAGCCTGACTGGTCGATGTACGGGACTCGATCCATCCTCAGAATGACGTGCGTGGCCTCGTCCGGTATTTGTTTGGCAAGACCCTGAATGAAGCTGGTCGAACCAAAAAATATGGGTCCCTTGATGTGTTTGATGAAAACCCTGTCGATCCATTCTTTGGGGAAGATGCTTTCGTCTGCCCATGCCGTTTCTGTTTTCAGGCTTCTAACATTCGACTGCCTGGCTGTGGCATCACCCATTTTCTTCATGAAAACCAGAGAGGCAATCACCAATCCGATTCCCACGGCATAGACCAGGTTCCAAAATGTAGAGAGGACCAGCACAACGATCATCACCACAACCTCTGCATAAGGCATTGAGGGTATGGCCCTCAATCCTTTGTAATCCATGACTCCAATTCCCACCGTGATTAGAATGCCCGCAAGCACGGCAGCAGGTATTTTTGAGGCCAGGGGCCCCAGGGCAAGTAAAATTAACAGTAGGAACAGGCCTGCGATCATGCCGGATATCTTGGTGATGCCCCCGGCATTGATATTCACAACTGTCCTGATGGTGGCTCCGGCTCCCGGAAGTCCGCCAAAAAGAGCGCCAATGGTGTTGCCGATGCCCTGGCCGATGAGTTCCTTGTTGGGTTTGTGACTGGTTTTGGTCATATTGTCTGCAACCACCGAGGTCAGCAGCGAGTCAATCGCACCCAGAAAAGCGAGCGTTATGGCCGTAAAAACGTATCGGGATAGAGAACCGAACTGGAATTCAGTGAAGATGTCACTGCGAAACACGGGGAAGCCACTTGGGATCTCCTCGATGGGCCTGTAATCGAGCCCCATCAATATGGACGCACCTGACACCAGGACCAGTGCCACGAGGGTAGAAGGAATGGTAGTTGTTATCCGCTTAAACCCGTATATGATAATGATGGTCAGCAACGCGAGAATGAGCTCTGTGTAGTTGACGTCCCGTAGGGCTCTGGGCAAACTTCGGATTGCACCAATTACTCCTGAATTCTCCTTTTTAGCCAGGATGCCCGCCTCCTTGTAGATTTCTTCTTCCGTAATTTTCTCACCCCTTTCGATGGTCTCCCTGAAATCTTCAAGCACCAGAAGCCCTTCTTCGGCTTCTTCCTGGAGAATATGCTCCAGCAGAAGCTCCTCGGCTTCAGGTTTATACTGTTCAATTCGAGCCTGATCGTCTTCCACATAATACCCGACCATGGGCAATAGGTTTGTGATGATGATGATAAGGCCGATAGCCGTCATGAACCCTGAGACCACGGGGTAGGGGATGTATTTGATGTACTGGCCCAGGCCCATGCTTCCAATTACAATCTGCATTCCTCCGGCCATGATGAATACTGCAAGAATGATCGGCATCGACCGGCTTATGTCACCGTCATTAGCCTGCAGAATACTGGCAACAAGGATTGTGCTGATTGCCGTCATGGGCGCCGTGGGCCCTGAAATCTGAGTTGCGGTGCCACCAAACAGGGCAGCGAAAAAGCCGAGAAATATGGCTCCGTAAAGACCTGCGCTGGGCCCTAATCCTGAGGCTACCCCGAAGGCAAGTGCCAGAGGTAGTGCAACTATGCCCGCGGTGATTCCACCAAAAATATCACCTCTTAAATTTGCGAACAATGATTTCATTAAATTCGGGTTAGTTGACTATGATTGTTGAAATTAGTCAATTTAAGTTCAGTAATCAAATACATTTTCATAGTTTTGAATTCAAATACGCGAGTAAGTATCCGAATTCTTTAAGTTATATCGATGTTGACGCTTGGAATCGCCGGTGGCACCGGAAGTGGAAAGAGCACGGTTGTTGACCAGATCCTGAACGAGCTACCCGTTGGGGAAGTATCAATCATTTCACAAGACTCCTACTACAAACAGAATGATCATCTTACCTTTGAAGAGCGCTGCAGCATCAATTTCGATCATCCGAGTGCTATTGATTTCGAGCTTCTCAAGGATCATCTATTGGAACTGAAGAAAGGGAAAAGCATTGAACAGCCCGTTTATTCTTTTGAGACCCACAATCGACTGGCCGACACGCTTCTGACCCATCCAAAGAAAGTTGTCATCATAGAGGGCATATTGATTTTCACCGAGAAATCGTTGAGGGATCTATTCGACATCAAGGTTTACGTCCATGCCGATTCGGACGAGAGACTCATTCGAAGATTGAAACGGGACATGAAGGAACGAGGGAGGGACCTGAACGAAGTTCTTGATCGCTACCAGAACACACTGAAACCAATGCATGAAGAATTCATTGAACCGACAAAGAGCTATGCCGACATCATCATCCCGAATGACAGGTACAACACAGTTGCCATTGACATAGTCAGAACTGTGATTAACGAAAGACTGATCAAGACTGATGCTTAAAAGACTGCGTGAGAACAAATTGTTTCGAATCCTCAGCAACAAGTATGTAATTATACTTTTGCTGTTCGTCATTTGGATGATATTTTTTGATGAAAATTCCTTTATAAATCACTGGGAGCTCGACAAGGAGATTGACAATCTGGAAAAAAGCAACGAGTATTACAGGGATCAAATCGAGCAGGACAAAAAGGTGATTGACAACTTGAATGATCCGGATTCTCTCGAGAAGTACGCCCGTGAGGAGTACAAGATGAAAAAGGAGAACGAGGAGATTTTTTTGATCGAATACGATACGATTGAGGATTGATTTATGACTATTGACCGTATTCAGGGTAGCGAACCTGATGAGACCTTGAAGTTTCTCGTCAACAAATTCTCAA
Source organism: uncultured Flavobacteriaceae bacterium (assembly GCA_965365245.1). Lineage (GTDB taxonomy): Bacteria > Bacteroidota > Bacteroidia > Flavobacteriales > Flavobacteriaceae > Lutimonas. The sequence continues at coordinate 10,125 of CBDUAY010000007.1, forward strand.
TGTTGGAGGGTCGTCAGCCCCGTGTCATGGTTTGCAGAAGCCGGGAATACCAGGCCGATACGAAAATAAATGAAATATCTGTTGATCTTGCCGGATTCGGTTTCGATGTCGATATTGGAATACCGTTTAACTCCGTTGGCAAACTCGGCATGAACGCCATTGAGAACGATGTGGATGTTCTCGTTTTGTTTACAAAGGAAGATCAATCAGGCCGCGACTTTATTTCAAAGCTGGAAGGATTCCTGTCGCAGAAAGATTATTCAGACATTTTGATTATAAATCAACCACAGGATTCTGCAAATGTGAATTTTACGGGTGAATTGATGAATTGGCTCAAGCAAGCTCTTCAATAAGTTGTCTATTAGAGCAAGTACTTCAGCATTTTGTTCTTTTTGATAAGAGGATGAAGCGAGTCTTGCATCAATTTCATGTACTTTTTGGCATCTTTTTTACCCAATAAGTCGATCAGGTCTCTTTCCTTGTCCGCAGTTAAAACTTTAAATGCTTCCTTTTTGTCCTTTTCTGATTTGTCGCTTTCCAGGATTGCATAGACCTTGTCAGAATAGCCCTTGTTGTATTCCATGAGCTCCGTGGTCTTGTAATTAGAAAGCTTCAGCTCATTTACCCCGTTGATCGTGTTGAGGAATACCTCTTTAGGAACGCTTTCCTGGGCAATTGCGGTTAGGCTTGAGAAGAAAAATGCGAGAACCAGGGTAATAGATAGTTTCAGTTTCATGATTAGTCAATTGAATTACAATACACGAAAATAAGAAAAAGGATTGAGAACTTTCAGCTTTCGATCCACTCTATCTCTCGGCCACGACCTGATTTTTGGCGGTGTCAAGATCCAGTTTGAACCCAATGTAAAACTCTCTGCCATGATTCGGGGCGTATACATATGAGGTGTCAAAATACGGGCTGAAACCCGGGGCGTAGTTCGGATCGTCGTATCCTACCAATTGAGATTCTCTTTGTACATAATTGAAGAGATTGTTCACACCAAAATACAGGGTGTAATTATTGTTGAAAACCTTGGTCACCTGCAGTTGGTGCAGACTGAAGGGTTCGCTTTCGGTAGGTCTCGGTTCATTCAAAGGAACTCCGTTAGCGTCGAGGTCATATACCTCGGGAAGTGCCATGATTCCTGTGTATTGAGCCGTGTAGGCAAAAGTGATCTGCTGCTTTGGCAAGCGATAGTTCGCCGTGAACACTCCACTCATTCGAGGTGCCAGGACGATGTCTTCGGTTACAGGCACTCCGTTTTCGTCCTCTTCGGTTTGTGTTGAGTTCAGGAAATTCACCCCCAGGTTAAAGCTCAAGGGAAACTTGAAATTGTGATTGATGCTCGCGCTTATTCCCATGGTTGTTGCCCATCCATCTGTGTTTTGGTAAATGATCAGGCCCTGCTGATCGTAATTCGGGATGATTTTGTTGGTGAAATGGGTGTAAAAGGCTTCCATGTCAAGCGATCCGCTTCCTCCCAGACCGGTATAAACCTGGTTGTAGTTCAACGAGAAATTATAACTTCTTTCGGGCTCCAGGTCTTCCAGGATCACCACATCCCTTTGGCCGAGAACGAAGGCGTGATCCTCGGTAAAGAGGTTTACCACTTTAAACCCTGTTCCAAAATTGAATCGGAAGGTCGTCCAGTCTGATGACTTGTATTTCAAATTCAGGCGCGGCGCGGCAATCAATCCGTGCTGGTTGTGATAGTCGAGTCGCAAGCCGCCCAGGGCCGTGAGCTTTTCGGAGGCCCTGAACTCGTCCTGCCCGAAGATGCCCGGAACGAACTGGATGTTTGGATTGTTCGTGACTTCTCCGCTGTCGTCCTTTATTTCTGTTGCCACAGTGGTATCGTCATAAGCATCGTAACGCAAGGTGGATCCGATAAGGAAATCATGGTTTTTATAATCAAAATTCCAGGTGAAATTCGCAAAGGCGATCTGCTGTGACGCGTCATAACCATCAGATCCGTAATAGCTGTCCTGCAGGTGATTGGAAAGAGAATAGTCGATCTTCATGCTCTCCGAAGTGTTGAGGGCATAGGTTCCAAAAAGCTCCACCCGGTTGGTGTATATGCTCTCACCATAGATCTCATCGCTTCCTCTCAATTGCCTGTAGGCTCTGTCTTTGACAAAGGCTTCGACCCCGTTTCTTCGGTCCTCGTAATAGTATTTGGCGGCAATGGTGAAAATCTTGTCACTGGGCCTGTAAATGTTGAACTTGGAAAAAAGGGATATGACGTCTGTATTTACACCGTCGCCAAACCCGTCGGCATTAATGTCCTGATAGTTGTTGACATAATTCACATTCAGTCCTACATACCCGTTCGATTTGCCCAGTTCTGGAGCGAAGGCTATGTTGGCAAAAATCTCCTCCATAGTAGTAGTCATCACATCAGCTGAAAACAGGGGCTGCTCAGCGGGATTCTTTGTGATCACATTGATCACTCCGGCTACAGCGTCCGAGCCATACAAGGTGCTGTTGGGACCTTTGATCACTTCAAACCGATCGATAATCATGTTGGGAATTCCATTCAGTCCGTAAACAGATGCGAGGCTCCCGTATATAGGTGTTCCATCCATCAGTATAGCCGTGTAGGAACCTGGCAAGCCGTTTACGCTTATGCTATTCGTATAGCAAACCCCACAGTCGATGACTTCCTGAACCCCATTTACAAGCTGCACGCTTTCAATGATCGAGGACGCAGCTGAAGGTAGATAGAGGTCGAATTGTTCCGAGGTGACCACATCGATCTTGACCGGCGACCGCGAGACGAAAGTGGGCTTCATGGTTCCGGTAACTACGATCTCATCCAATAGGGCAGAAGGGCTCATGAGGAAATTGACCGTGATTGTTTCCCCGGCTTTAACCAAAACTTCCTTTTTCTCTGAAATGTGGCCCACATGCGAAACTACAATCACATGTTTGCCGGGTTCGAGGCCATCGAGGTAAAAACCACCATCCATTCCACTCGTCACTCCGATATTGGTATTCTTTATTTGTATGGAGGCGAAAGGGAGAGTTTCGCCACCACTAATGACCTTGCCCTTGATGCTTCCGGTTTGCCCAAAAACATCAAAGGAGATAAGGACAATTAGTCCCATTAGGTATATGGTGCTCAACCGAAGCTTCATCTGATTTTTAACTTCATGTAAAAAACTATAACTTTGTCATACAAAAGTATAAAAGTTAGTCTTATCTAACAAATTGTTTTATTAACCCTAACTAAAATTTAAAATCATTGATTTCATCAAGCGTTGAAGACTATCTAAAGGCTATTTTTCAACTGAGCTCGGAGGATGAGGAGAAGAGGGTGGGAACGAATCAGCTCGCCGAGTACCTTCAAATTAAACCTGCCTCGGCGAGTGTAATGCTGAAGAAGCTTAGAGTCAAAGAACTGGTTAGCTATGAGAAGTACGGAAGGATAGAACTTACGGCTAAAGGCTGGAAAATAGCCGTGGCATTGATCCGTCGTCACCGACTGTGGGAGACATTTTTACACCAGAAGCTCAATTTTTCTTGGGATGAGGTGCATGAGGTGGCGCATGACCTCGAACACATTCAGTCTGACAAACTGATTCAGGAACTCGACAAGTTGCTGGGTTATCCTTCGCATGACCCCCATGGTCATATTATCCCTGATGAGAAGGGGAATTTCAGCAAAGATGAACGAGTGCTCTTGTCAAACCTGGAGGGAGGTCAGAAATGCCGATTGGTGTCGGTAAGAGACAGCTCTGCCGAGTTTTTAAAGTACGTCACACAGCTGGGCCTGGCTCTCAGCACTGAAATAGAGGTTCAGGAAGTCCGTGAGTTTGATGGATCACTTCTCTTGGCCTATGATGATCGTGCTGAGAGCGTATCCCAAAAATTTGCAGAGAACATCTTTGTCAGGATTCTCTGAATCAATCGCTCTTTTACCATTGAGTACCTATCACAAATCTGTCAAATTAGTGTAAATTTGCCCAAAATTTAATTTCATGTTCAACAAATACATCAAATTAGTCATTGCCGCCTTGATAACAGTTTGGGCGGTTTACGAATTCTCCAAGGGTCATATCATGAACGGGATTTCAATCCTGTTGCTTGCCGGGGTTTTCGTGTTCTTCTATTTCAAGAATGAGATTCTTCTCCTCACATTTTTCAAGCTTCGCAAGCAGGATTTTGAAGGCGGGAATCGTTTGTTGGACAAGATTAAGAATCCTTCTTCTGCCCTGACCAAAAAGCAGGAGGGCTATTACAACTTTCTAAGGGGAATCATGGTTTCTCAGACGAATTTGACACAGGCGGAAAGATTCTTCAAAAAGGCGCTGAATTTAGGTCTCGCGATGGATCACGACAAAGCTATGGCCAAACTGCAACTCGCGGGCATAGCCTTGACTAAAAGAAGAAAAAGGGAGGCTACTACCTTGATCGCAGAGGCCAAGAAGCTGGACAAGCACGGCATGTTGAAAGACCAGATCAAAATGGTGAAACAGCAGATGAAGAAGATTTAAATCTTCTTCCCCAGGTACATGAGCTTGTACCCGGGCTCCACCTCTATTTTCGAACTGTCGGCAGGAAGAATGTGAATTTCGTCCTGGAGGTCCTTTAAAAAAAGTGGAATAGACTTGATTTCCTTGCGGGTGGCATCAATCAGCTTTTCAAAATGCTCCCTGGATTTTACTTCAACCTCATTGATCATAGGATAATCCCGGACGACCTCGCTGATGTTGATGAAGTCATCGGTATGAGAGAAAAGTCCGTGTTCCGGGTTGTTGGCAGGATCACGCATTTCTTCAGCGCTGATCAGCCTGAAAGCGCCTTCCTCGCCAAAATCGGCCCTGAATTTATTCAGCGCGTATTCATTGATCGTATTGCTTCCCGTAAGGGCCAGGAGATAACCCATGTCATTCAGTTCGATGTTTTCCAAAAGATCGTTTTCGTAGATATCACATTCGATAGCCTCCAACCCCTCCAATTTCGCCCGGGAGATATTGGATTTGTTGCTGTCGATCAGGACTACCCTTCTGTCGTTGTCTTTGAGATATTTGGCAATGAGCCTTGAAGGCTCTGAAGAACCCACGATAAGGATTCCTTCTGATTTTGTCAGCAATACTCCTGTGATTTTGGCAACGATACGGGCCGTTGTTGCGTTTAAAAGAACCGTTCCCAGAACGATCATGAATACAAGAGGGGTGATGTAGTTGGCTCCTGCATAGCCTTGCAGGGTGAGCTTGATTCCAAAGAGTGACGCAATACCTGCCGCAACGATTCCCCTGGGGCCCACCCAGCTGATGAAGATTTTTTCATTTTTCTTGAGCTGACTGCCTGAGGCACTGGCAAAAACGCCCAACGGACGTATCACCAGGATCACGATTCCCAGCAATATCAGGGAATTCCAGTTGAATATCAACTCGAGGTCCTTCAGATTGATATTTGCCGAGAGCAGGATAAATAAGATAGAAATCAGCAAGATACTGATGGTTTCTTTAAAATAAAAGATGTCTTTTAGCGCTGCAATCTTCATGTTGCCAAGCACCATTCCCATGATGACGACTGCCAGCAGGCCGCTTTCATGGGCGAAAAGATCTGCGAGCACAAAAACCGAAAGAACGAGAGCGAGAGCCACAACGTTCAGCAGGTAATGTGGGATCCATTTGTTTTTGAGGGCAAAGGAGAAGGCGTAAGCCGAAGTAAAGCCTATCGACACACCAATTATGATTATCTTTCCAAATTCGATCAGGGTCTCTTTCGTGTATTGCGTGCCGTGGTCTCCGCTCAAAACGATAAACTCAAAAACCAATACTGCAACAAGGGCGCCGATGGGATCTATCAGGATGCCTTCCCATTTGAGGACGGTTGAAATGTCTTTTTTGAGTGGCAGGTTCCTGAGTATCGGGGTGATCACTGTCGGACCTGTCACAATTATCAAGGAGGAGAACAGGAAGGAAATCTGCCAGGACAGACCAATGGTGAAATGGGCAGCTATCCCAGCCAAAACAAAGGTGATGAAAGAGCCGAGGGTGATCAGTTTGGAAATTACGGTTCCGACATTCTTGATTTCTTCAGTTTTGAGCGTCAGGCCTCCTTCGAACAGGATAAGGGCGATCGCGAGCGAGACGAAATTGAACAGGCTCTCGCCGGGGAACAGGCCGAATTCTCCGTTGAAGACCGGTTCGATCCACTTGTTTCCATCCTCGGAGATCAGGGTTGAGAACGGTCCGACGAAAAGCCCTATAAGTATGAGGGGTAGGATCGCCGGTATTTTTAATTTCCACGCCATCCACTGGGCCAGAATTCCCAATATGATTATTCCCGCAAGTTCAAGCATACAGATTTCTTCTTGGGATAAAAATAGTCTTTTAAAAATTAAAATTTAGTTTTGTGAGATAACTGTAACAATCTTGACCAAATTCATATGAATCTAGAGTTGTGTACCGATTGCGTTGAAGGAGCCCTGCTTGCCGGAAGATTTGGGTTTAAGAGGATTGAGCTGTGTTCGGCTCTCTCCGAAGGAGGTTTGACACCGAGCTTCGGTATGATCGAAAGCTGTTCGGAAGCAGGAACGGCAGAGGTTCATGCCATGATAAGGAGCAGAGGTGGAAGTTTCACCTGCGATGAGCCCGAAATGGTCATCATGAAGAAAGACATACAAGCGGCCTCTCAGGCGGGGGCAAAAGGTGTTGTTTTCGGAATTCTGGAATCCAACAATGAGGTATCCGGAGTGAATAGGCAGCTACTTGATCTGGCGCACTCTTATGGGCTTCAAGCCACTTTTCACCGTGCATTTGACCAGGTGACAGACCCGCTTAAAACCCTGGGACAACTCGTGGAAATGGGTTTTGACCGCCTGCTCACCTCCGGATTGAAAGATCGGGCCATCGACGGACTGGAACTGATTAAAACCATGCAGCAGGAATACGGTTCGGATATAGAGATCATGGCGGGAAGTGGTGTCAATCCTGAGAATGCCCTTTCCTTTGCGAACGCTGGCATTGAGAATCTTCATTTTACGGCCCGCAAACCATCTGGAGAGGATTTAATAAAGGGCATGGGAGTCAACATGGTTACCGACCTTGCGAAAATTCGTGCAATCTGTGATCTCTTTGATTAGACGATGATGCTGGTGCCTTTTTCAGAGCTCTTTCCACGGGCGTTGAATTCATAGTCGATTCTGCCGACCTGAACTCCCCAGCACCCCACTTGATTGACCAGCATGTTCGTGTCGGCCAGATTGCGAACAACTGTTGGCTTTTTCAAAAACGTATGCGTGTGCCCACCGATGATCAGGTCGACCCCTTCTGTTTTCTTTGCCAGCGACATGTCGCTGATTCGATCGGGGCTGCCCTTGTAATTGTAGCCGAGGTGCGAAAGGACGATTACCAGGTCGCAATTATGCTCCTCTCTGAGGGTTCGCGTCATATCCTGAGTGATCTCTATGGGGTCGAGATATTTGGTTTCCTTGTAAAGCGCTGAATCAACCAACCCTTTAAGTCGAATTCCCAAGCCAAACACACCGACTCTTATACCCCCGGTCTCGTAAATTTTGAATGGGCTCGTCCGTCCATCCATCACCGTGTCGCTAAAATCATAGTTTGAAATGATGAAATCGAACTTTGCATGGGGCAACTGCTTCTCCAGGCCATCGATTCCATTGTCGAAATCGTGGTTTCCAATCGTCGCAGCGTCGTAGCCCAACTTGCTCATCATCTTAAACTCCAGCTCCCCTCCGAAATAATTGAAATAGGGCGTCCCCTGAAAAATGTCACCTGCGTCGAAAAGGAGTGTGTTCGGATTCTCCTTGCGGATGCTCTGAATCAGGCTTGCACGTCGAGCAACTCCTCCCATGCCCGGATACCTCGCATGATCCATTTCGAAAGACTCAATATGACTGTGAACATCATTGGTGTGAAGTATTGTGATCTTACGCTCATTATTTCCAGAGCAGGATGTCAAAGAACCCAAACCCATACTGAGACCGGCACTCGCCGCCAAGGTATTTCCTAAAAATGCTCTTCTCTTCATATTAATTCATTCTGCTGTCAGTGAATCTTCCGTCCAAACCTGACTCAAGGGTATCTCGTTTCCTGAAATTGCCTATCAGCGCATCTCGCACTTTTAGATCTGATACATAGAGGTATTCGGGATCTGTCAGAAAGGTCATGTTACCCCCACCATGTTGAAGGTAATCGATGGTGAGTACGTGGTAGGATCTTTTGGGATCCCATTTTTTCTTTCCGATCCAAACTTCCGGGTCTTTTCCTTCGGAAAGTGCCAGTTGTATTCCTGAGATCGGGTGAGCCTGGTGCTGACGCACGATATATTCGACCAGGGCCTTTACCTGTTCCGGGTTAAGCTCTACAATTACAAGTCGATTCTCAAAGGGCATGAGTTGGTAGATGTCTTCAATGGTCACCTCTCCTTTCTGAAGGGGAGCACGCAAGCCCCCAAAATTGAACACTGCAAAATCAATTCCTGTTCCTTTCACACTGTTTAAAATGCTGTCACCGGCTTCAAAACAAACATCTGCGAGGAGATTGCCCAGGGAGCTCTCCAACTCAGACTCTTTTTTGTCGAGCAATCTCGGATTGTAACAGAGCACTTCATTGATTTTGGCGTCGAGATCCGATTTGAAAGGGGCAATGAGCTCCAGCACGGTTTCATCCTCCGGCAGATCCGAAGAAAGCTCAACCTGACTCCCTCTGACAAAGTCGAGGTTTTTGTTTTTTTCTTTACAGGAAATTGGTATTTTGTGTAATACAAAGCATATAAGTACAAGTACTGATATTTTACATAGTTTTGCTCGCATAATACCTGAAAATGGATCTATTCGGATTAAAGGCTAAGACAGCTGCTAAATTTATAAAAAATCATCACCAAAACCCGAATCCGGAAAAGAAAAATCCTCCTTCCCGGATTAAAAGTGTCGGGGCCTTGGCAGATATTGATCTTTTCAGGAACTACGACTTCACCAGAAAATTAATCGAATCTTTTGAACTTGCTCCGAACCAGGTCCAGGTGGCTCTGATCGATCCGTCTGGGAAGAATCAGAACACGCTGGACGCGCCCGAGGCGTTTAGCGAAGAGAGCTTTGGTTTGTTCGGCAAGATTAAAAATGCCGCCCTTGAAGAATTCGTCGATAAGGAATTTGACCTCCTGGTGAATTACAGTGGTTCGAATTGGGTTTTTTCAGAAGTGATCCTGGCTCGATCCATGGCCAGGCTCAAAGCCGGATTTGAAGAAGAAGGAGCAGATTGGCAGGACATCGCGATTAGGATTCCAGGGAACAAAATGGACACCTTTCACGAGGAACTCGTTAAGTATATGCGAATTATGAATCTGATATAGAGTTTAAGTAGAATTTCTATGGAACAATTAAAGGGAACCGGGGTTGCGTTGATTACTCCATTTGACCAGCACGGCCGGGTAGATTTTCAGGCGTTGGAGCGATTGGTGAACTACCAGGTCGACAACGGTGTGAACTACCTGGTAGTTTTGGGAACAACGGGAGAGACAGCCACCTTGAACTCAGAAGAAAAAGCTGCGGTCAGGTCCTGTGTGCTTGAATCGAATGCGGGGAGATTGCCTGTTGTGCTTGGAGTGGGAGGAAACAACACCAATGCAGTGGTCGAGGAATTGAAAGCCACCGATTTGAAGGGTTTTACAGCAGTCTTGTCTGTGTCTCCTTACTACAACAAGCCGTCTCAGGAAGGCATTTACCAGCATTTTAAACACCTCTCACAGGCCTGTGAGCTGCCTTTGATCATCTATAATGTTCCGCCCAGAACGGGGAGCAATATCAGTGCAGAAACGACCCTCAGGCTAGCCAGGGATTTCGACAATATCATAGGGATCAAAGAGGCTTCCGGCGATTTTGAACAGGCTCTCTGCCTGTTGCGCGACAAGCCTGATGGTTTCTTGGTTATTTCAGGTGAGGACAAACTGGCACTCCCTTTGGTTCTCGCTGGGGGAGACGGGGTGATTTCAGTGATCGGTCAGGGTTTGCCGAAAGAGTTCAGCCAAATGATTCAATTAGGCCTAGAAGGAGAGTCGAAGGAGGCTTTTGAGATTTTCTACAGGTTGTTAGATAGCATCGATCTGATCTTTGAAGAGGGCAATCCATCCGGTATAAAATGCCTACTTGACCTTCTGGATATCTCTTCCGATCGGGTGCGACTTCCTTTGGTTCCCGCAACGGAGGTTTTACGGCAAAAAATGACTAAATTTGTATCGACTTTAAAAAAATAAAACATGTTATCCAAAACTATAGAAAAAGCACTCAACGAACAGATTAAAATAGAAGCTAGCTCTTCTCAGGTTTACCTAGCTATGGCGTCCTGGGCAGAAATACAAGGGTTTGAAGGAGTGTCATCCTTCATGTACGCCCATTCGGACGAAGAGCGGATGCACATGCTAAAGCTTGTCAAATTTGTCAACGAAAGGGGAGGGCACGCCCGAATTTCCACGTTGGAGGCACCACCAGCAAAGTTTGGTTCGTTCAAGGAAATGTTCCAGACCCTGTTTGATCACGAGGTGATGGTATCGAGCAAGATCAATGAGCTCGTTGACATCACGCTCAAAGAGAAGGATTACGCAACGCATAATTTCCTCCAGTGGTACGTGGCTGAACAGATTGAGGAAGAGGCTTTGGCAAGAACCATTCTGGACAAGATCAACCTGATTGGCGACGACAAAGGAGGTCTCTATCTGTTTGACAATGATGTGAAGTTGCTCGTTACCAGCGAGGAGCCCGCGTAGACCAATTGAAGACGATTTTGACTGAGCTGATTTAATTATCACAAATACAGTTAATTACACTACCGTTCATTATTCCTTATCCTGTGAAAAATAGATTTCATTTTCTCGCAGGAAAAGAGTAATTTTGCCAGATGCAAAAATTCAAGAGCTTTTTTGTGTTTATGATGCTGGGACTATTGCTCTCAGGATGCGGAGAATATCACAAAGTTCTCAACAAGGGCAAGAATACCGAAAAGTACAAGCTGGCCGTCGATCTGTATGAGAAGGGCGAGTACAAAAGATGCATCCCGCTATTTGAGAAATTGGTCGGTCCGTACGCGAACAAGCCCCAGATGGAGCGTATTCAGTACATGATTTCGGATTGTTACTACCAGAATGAGAACTATTCGATGGCGGCCTACTACTTTGGCAAGTTTATCACGAACTATCCGGAAAGCTCGAGAGTCGAGGAAGCAGCATATCTTGCTGCCAAGAGTCATTTTCTTGCCTCTCCGGTATATAGCCGGGATCAGGAAGATACCTACGAGGCCCTGACCTCTTATCAGAATTTCATTGACAAATACCCGGACTCAGAATTGATCGAACAGGCCAATGCTGATTACGACGTTTTGAACAAGCGACTGGAGAAGAAAGACTACGAAATCGCCTGGCAATATTATCACAGGGAGCAGTACAGTGCAGCTATAATGGCTTTTGACATTTTCAACGAGGATCACCTGGCATCAGAATTCAAGGAAAAAGCTTTGTATTACAGATTCTTATCTGCCTACCACTTGGGTATGAAGAGTATAATGGGAAAAAAGGAGGAGCGGATTTCCGATGCTATCCTTTCTCAGCGAAAATTTCAAAATGCCTTTCCTGAATCCGAGATGGTCCCTGAGACAGAGGAGATGGTCAGGAAATTACAGGAAGAATTGCTAAAAACAAGAGAACAATTAACTACAATTTCTGAAAACAACTGAAAATGAAGGATTATAAGAACACGGGAGCACCTGACACCACGGTAACTTTCGACAAGAGCAAGATTGAAGAGCCTACGCAGAATATCTACAAGGCGATTGCAATTATGTCGAGAAGAGCCTCCCAGATCAATGAAGATTTGAAAAGCGAGCTGATTGAAAAGTTGGAAGAGTTCGCTACCTTCAACGATAGTTTGGAAGAAGTATTTGAGAACAAGGAGCAGATTGAAGTCTCCCGATTCTACGAAAGGCTTCCTAAGCCAACCTCCATCGCAGTCCAGGAATGGCTGAATGATGAGATCTACCACAGAACTCCGGACACTACGACCGATAACCTCGTGTGAGATGTCTGTTTTAAGCGGTAAGAAGATTCTTCTCGGGGTAACTGCCGGGATTGCTGCTTATAAATCCTCGTATCTCGTTAGATTGTTTGTGAAAGCCGGTGCTGAGGTCAAGGTGGTCATGACCCCTGCAGCCAAGGACTTCGTAACTCCACTTACTCTATCAACCCTTTCGAAGAATCCGGTGGTTTCCTCTTTCTATGACAAGAATCAGGACAACGAACTCTGGAACAGCCATGTCGAATTGGCGCTCTGGGCAGATCTTATGCTGATTGCCCCATTGACTGCAAACACGATGGCCAAAATGACTGAGGGGGTATGCGACAACCTTTTGATGGCAACCTACCTGTCTGCCAAATCCGACGTGTATTTTGCCCCAGCGATGGATCTCGACATGTACCAGCACGACACGACGAAAAAAAACATCAGCGCCCTGATCGAAAGGGGGCATAAGATGATTCCACCCGGTACCGGGGAACTTGCCAGCGGACTTGAAGGCGAGGGCCGAATGGCAGAGCCTGACGAAATTCTCAGATTCATAGAGGATGATATTCGCTCGGGTCTTCCTTTGCTGGGAAAGAAGGTTTTGATAACTGCGGGTCCGACCTATGAGGCCATAGATCCGGTTCGTTTCGTGGGAAATCATTCCTCGGGAAAAATGGGATATTCCCTTGCGCATGAAGCAGCCCGTCTTGGGGCCCATGTATATTTGATCAGTGGCCCAACAAGTTTACCTGTGGAGCATTCCGGGATTGAAAGAGTGAATGTGGTTAGTGCCGAGGAAATGTATCAGGCGACGCATCGCTATGTGAACGAAGTGGATATAGCCATATTTTCTGCTGCTGTCTCTGATTTCAAGCCTAAAACGGTTTCTAATGAGAAGATCAAGAAGTCAAAGGACGCCGTAGAGTCGATGACCCTGGAACTTATAAGAACGAAAGACATTCTTGCCTCAGTAGGAAAGATCAAGAAAAATGGGCAATTTCTAGTGGGTTTCGCTCTTGAAACGGAAAATGAATTGGAAAATGCCCGGTCTAAAATGGTTGAGAAGAACCTCGATATGATCGTCTTGAATTCCTTGCGTGACAAAGGAGCGGGATTCAAATCGGATACGAATAAAATCAGTATCTTGGTCAGTGACGGCCAGGTCATTGATTTTGAGTTGAAAGTCAAGGAGGAGGTGGCCGAAGACATTTTCAATGAAATCATCAAGAACATTCATGCGTAAATTTTTCTGGATTGCTGTTTTCTTCCTGGGATTCAATGGAATGAGCCAGGAACTGAATTGCATGGTCAACATAAACATCGACCAGGTCGGGGTTTCGAATCGGAAGCTTTTCGAGACTATGCAAAACGACGTCTTCGAGTATATGAACAACACGAAGTGGACCACTCAGAACTACCAGACCCACCAAAAGATCGACTGCAGCATCACCATTAACATACTCGAGGTGGTTTCAGCGAATTCGTTTCGTGGAAGTTTGCAGCTTCAGGTTTCCCGACCCGTTTATAATTCAACCTATGTGACAAACATTTTGAGTTTTAATGACAACAATATCTCCTTTGGTTATGAAGAGTTTCAGCCTTTTGTTTACAATGAAAACGCCTTCGAATCAAACCTGATTTCACTTCTTACATTTTACGCCTATACCATCCTTGGTTATCATGCTGACACATTTGGGTACAAGGGGGGCGAGATGTTTTTTCGCCAAGCGGAGCAGGTGGTCAACGTGGCGCAGCAGGGCGGTGGTCAGGGATGGAACCGGATAGACGGAAATTTCACGCGCTATCAGCTCAACGAGAATTTGCTGTCTCCGGTATATGAGCAATATCGCAAGACCATGTATGAGTATCACCTCAAAGGACTTGACAGAATGGTCGAAAACAGCCGGGAAGCGAAGGAAACCATGAGCACTTGCATTTCAGATTTGCAGGGACTGTACATGGAACGTCCGAACAACTTCCTTATTCGGGTGTTTTTCGACACGAAGAGCGATGAAATTGTAGACGTCTTTTCGGATGGTCAACGTATTGACACATCCAGGTTACGACAGGTACTTTCCACTATTTATCCTTCTTTTGATGAGAAATGGAAAGAAATCAAGATTTGATCGAGTATGCTTTTATCGTTGACCATAAAGAATTATGCCCTGATACGTGATCTCGCGGTTGATTTCACCGACGGACTTTCGATAATTACAGGTGAGACAGGTGCGGGGAAATCAATTTTGCTGGGTGGTCTGAGCCTCGTTTTGGGCAAGAGAGCAGATACGACTCTGGTATACGATAAGGATAGCAAGTGCGTGGTTGAGGCTAAGTTTGACGTGAGACAATACGGTTTGCAGTCGATTTTCCAAAGAGAAGACCTGGATTACGATGATGAGCTGATCATTCGCAGGGAGATCTTGCCCAACGGAAAATCTAGGGCCTTTGTCAATGACACTCCAACCAATCTAAACGCTTTGTCGTCAATTTCATCACGCATCATCGACATTCATTCGCAACATGAAACCCTTCAGCTTGCGGATTCGTCCTATCAGTTCAATATTGTTGACTCCATAGCAGGCAATGAAGAGCTTTTGCATCATTACGCTCAGGGTCGCAAGGCTTTGAAACGTTTGGAAGCAGAGCTTGAGCAGCTGCGTGAAAAGGAAACCCAGGCTTTGCGGGATCAGGATTACAATCAATTCATTTTCCAGGAGCTTCAAGACGCGAATCTGGAGATCGGTGAGCAGGAAGAGCTGGAATCAAATCTTGAGAAGCTCTCACATGCGGAAGAGATCAAAAGCACCCTGAATCAAATTCTCGAAATGTCAGAAAGAGAATCTTTCGGCTTGAATGAGATGCTGAGCAGCGTAAAGAGCGCGCTGTCCAAAATTGCCCGTTACTCAGATTCGTATGAGGCATTAAGGAGTCGATGGGAGAGCCTGAGCATCGAAGCGAGAGACCTGTTGTATGAGGTCGAGTCTGAGAATGATCAGCTGGTGCACGACCCGGCTGAGTTGGAAAGAGTGGAGTCGAGGCTGCAACTTCTGTATGGCTTGCAAAAAAAACACGGAGTTTCCTCAATACATGAGCTTTTGGAGCTAAAGGCAGCATATGCTGAAAAGCTGGACGAAAAGGAACAGGCATCAGGAAGAATCGATGAGATTGAGGCCGAGATAGATGAATTGAAGTTACAGCTCAAAAAACTTGGGGATTCATTGCACCAGAACAGAAAAAATGCCTTGCCAGAATTCACTGAAAAAATGATGGAAACACTCTCGGATCTGGAAATGAAAAACACAAGGCTTCGCGTAAATCTCAAAAAAGGTGAGATTCTTCTTAACAATGGCATAGACGAGCTTGAATTCGAGATTTCATCCGACAAGGGTGTCACCTATGAGAAGATGGGAAGGATAGCCTCGGGAGGGGAAATGTCCAGATTGATGCTGGCTGTTAAATTCATTCTCTCTGAGTATGCTGCGTTGCCTGCTATCATCTTTGACGAGATCGATTCGGGGGTTTCGGGAGAGGTCTCAAATCGCATAGCCGATCTTTTGCTTCGAATGAGCTCCAGGATGCAGGTGATCAGCATCACCCATTTGCCCCAGGTCGCATCCAAGGGGCAGCAACATTACCAGGTGTTTAAAAAAGAGGAGGGATCGGGCATAGCCACTGACATCAAAAGGCTCAATCAGGATGAGCGATTGGTTCACCTTGCTGAAATGCTCGGGGGAAGCGAGGTTACCGATTCGGCACTTGCGCATGCGAGACAACTTTTGTCTTGAGTGTTCCTTTCTCGGGAGAAACATTAAATTTGTTCACCTGAGAAACAAGAAATAACCAGAAACAAGATGACTATCCACTAGAATTGGATGATTGTCTGAAAAATGAGAAACGATTAAACCTATTGGACATGTACAATTTACTGAAAGGAAAAAAAGGAATAATTTTTGGAGCACTTAACGCAGACTCCATTGCATGGAAAGTTGCTGAGCGCGCTCATGAAGAGGGGGCCAGTTTCGTGCTGACTAATGCCCCTATAGCGATGCGAATGGGTGCGATAAACGAGTTGGCTGAAAAAACGGGATCTAAGATCATCCCTGCAGATGCCACTTCGATGGAAGATCTCGAGAAGCTGGTTACAGAATCTATGGAGATCCTCGGTGGAAAGATTGATTTTGTCCTGCACTCGATAGGTATGTCGATCAACGTCCGCAAAGGCAAGCATTACACCGAATCGAACTACGATTTCACCCATAAGGGGTTTGACGTTTCAGCCCTTTCCTTTCACAGGGTCATGAATGTTTTGTACAACAAAAAAGCGATGAACGAATGGGGGTCCATTGTGGCGCTTACCTATATGGCGGCTCAGCGCGTTTTCCCGGATTATAACGATATGGCTGACAACAAGGCCTATTTGGAGTCGATTGCCCGCAGTTTCGGGTATTTCTTCGGAAGGGATCACAAGGTGAGAGTAAACACGATTTCTCAGTCGCCAACGCCTACCACGGCGGGAAGTGGAGTGAAAGGGTTTGAAGGATTCCTGAGTTATGCAGACAAAATGTCTCCGCTTGGAAACGCAACAGCCCTCGATTGTGCTGACTACACCATCACTCTTTTTTCGGATCTGACCAGAAAGGTAACATTGCAGAATTTATTCCACGATGGAGGCTTCTCCAACATGGGAGTCAGTGATGTCATCATGGAGAACTTCATGGGTGAGGAGGAGTAGGAGAATACAACAAAACTGAATTTGCTTGCTGTTTTCAATTGTCATTCCGGTGTACAACAGGCCTCTCGAGCTCGAAGAATTACTTGGGAGCGTTGCGAGGCAGAAAGGAAATGTCCCCCTGGAAGTGATAGTCGTTGAGGATGGCTCAGACACAACTTCAGAACATGTTGTAAATCAGTATGAAGATTCATTAAAAATCAAGTATTGCTTTAAGAAAAATTCTGGTCCTGGAGATAGCCGAAATTACGGTATGCGAAGAGGTTCAGGAGCCTATTTTGTGCTGCTGGACTCTGATTGTCTGCTTCCGGAAGACTACCTCTCAAATGTCAACGCGGCTCTTGAGCGAAACCTCACTGATGCCTTCGGAGGGCCTGACGCAGCTCACCCTTCATTCAGCTTGAATCAGAAAGCCTTCAATTACGCCATGACGTCTTTTCTCAGCACAGGTGGACTGCGCTCGTCAGAAAGTGAAAGAAGAAAATTTCAGCTGCGCAGTTTTAACATGGGTATCTCGTCTCGGGCATTTGAATTGACAGGGGGGTTTGGACAACAGCGAATCGGGGAAGACATTGATCTCAACTTTCGTTTGTTGAAAAACAATTGTTCCACCCAATTCCTGCCTGAAGCATTTGTCTACCACAAAAGACGGTCGACCTGGTTGCAATTCTTTCGGCAGACCCAAAATTTTGGGGCGGCGAGACCGATACTCAATCGCATGCATCCGGGCACTTCGAAATTCACTTATATACTCCCGAGCTTGTTTCTTGTGGGATTGCTTGCTTCAATCGTACTGGCATTTTTAGATTTTCCTTATCTGCTGATTCCATTCGGTGTTTATTTGATTGCAGTCTTGGTGGATTCCACACGGCAAAATCGGAATCCTTTGGTCGGTGTATTGAGTTGCATCGCAGTTCTGGTGCAATTCTTCGGTTACGGTTCGGGTTATCTTCGATCCGAATACAGAATGAAAATACTGGGCAAATCAAACAAGGAGGCTTTTCCCGGAATGTTTGCGTAATTTTGCAAAATCAAGAAATACGTATGGACTACGCAAAAAACATCCTGGAAACCATTGGCAACACTCCAATGGTGCGACTCAACAAGATAGTGGAAGACATCGATGCCACAGTGCTAGCCAAGATCGAGACATTCAATCCGGGAAATTCGGTGAAAGACAGGATGGCCCTCAAGATGATTGAAGATGCGGAAGAGAAGGGTTTGCTCAAGCCTGGCGGAACCATCATAGAAGGAACCTCGGGTAATACGGGCATGGGTCTGGCGATTGCGGCGAACGTCAAAGGATACAAGTGCATTTTTGTCATCGCAGACAAGCAATCCAAAGAGAAAATAGACATTCTCAAAGCCTTGGGAGCGGAGGTAGTCGTATGCCCAACCGCCGTAGAGCCGGAAGATCCGCGTTCGTATTATTCGGTTTCACGTCGTCTGGCCGAGGAAACCCCGAACTCCTGGTATGCCTTGCAATACGACAATCTTTCTAACACGGCTGCGCATTATGAGAGCACAGGGCCGGAGATTTGGAAGCAGACCGATGGCAAGGTTACCCATTTTGTCGTCGGAGTCGGCACGGGAGGGACTATTTCAGGAGTCGGAAGATACTTAAAGGAAAAAAATCCGAACATCAAGATTTGGGGTATAGACACCTACGGATCCGTCTTCAAAAAGTACCACGAGACCGGGGAATTTGACCCTAATGAGATCTATTCTTACATAACAGAAGGAATCGGTGAAGATATCCTGCCCGCCAATGTCGATTTCGGCATCATAGACGGTTTTGAGAAGGTTACCGACAAAGACGGTGCAGTTTATACCCGCAAACTGGCCCGGGAGGAAGGTATTTTCGTAGGCAATTCGGCGGGTTCTGCCATAAAAGGCGTGCTTCAGCTGAAAGATAAATTCAAGCCGGATGACGTGGTTGTGGTTTTGTTTCACGATCACGGAAGCCGTTACGTCGGAAAAATGTTCAATGACGACTGGATGCGCGAGCGAGGGTTTTTGGACGAAAAGGTGCGAACTGCTGCTGAATTGACGGCGCAGCGCCAGGAAAACGAATTGATTACGGTCAAAACCGAGGAGCTGGTTTCTCATGCCATCGAGCGTATGAGGACTCATGACATCTCGCAGCTGCCTGTTGTCGATGCAGGGGGTTTTGTTGGCTCTCTCGACGAAGGAGACCTGTTCAGGTCATACTTTGAAGACAAAAACATTGCGGATCGCCCGATAAAGGAAGTCATGAACAAGCCTTTCCCTATTGTACAAAAGAATGCGTCTCTGGAGGATATTTCCAAACTCATAGACAAAAACAATCCGGCCGTGCTCGTGGAAATAGACTCTGAGAAGTTTCAGATCATCACCAAACACGATATCATCCGAGTGATCAGTTGAATCGTATTTACTAAAAAACCTTGCTAACTTAGTCGTACTCTGGATACCAGTTGCGAAGCCTCACTTCGATATCCTTGGATCCGTTGTCAACAAGTGTTTTGAATGCAGCGGTGTCACTCATGTCAGGCCTTCCCCTGTAGTGGTATGGGTAGACGATGGCGGGCTCAAATTCGAGAACCGCACTGGCCGCCTGGTTGATGTCCATGGTATAGGGCAGATTCATGCAGACGAAGGCAATGTCAATTTCTTGAAGCCCCCTCATCTCAGGAATGTCTTCGGTGTCACCCGAGATATAAACCCTTTTGTCACCCAGGGTAAGAATATAGCCGTTACCTCTTCCTTTGATGTGTTTAGCGTCTGGGGCCTCTGGCAGGTTGTACATGGGAATTGCCTCGATCAGAATACCCAGATCTCCGTGTTTCTCTCCATTGTTGACGACAGATGTATTATTCTGATACTTCTCAGACATATTGTCCTTTACCGCCTGTGGCGCTATGATAGGCGTTCCTTCGGCTTTAATCCCGTCCAGCGTATCCTCATTGAGGTGATCGCCATGAATGTCTGTAATCAAAATCAGATCAGGCTTGTCAAGCCCGTCAAACGCCTGTTTGCCACCGTAGGGATCGACATAGATCGTTTTGTCATTGAATTGGATCATCAGGGTGCCGTGCAAGACGGGCTGAATTGTCAGTTCACCCTCAGAGGTGGTGAAATGATCTGCTTCCGGGCGCTGTGCCTGGGCTCCTATCGCAAAGGTTGAGATAAGGAGAAACATGTAAATCTTTTTCATTTGTATCGGTTTAAGGTTCTTTCTAATCTATTTCAATGGGCGGATTATGTGTCCTGCTGGTCAGGTTAAAAAAGCTTTTGAACTTCCAGTCTGAGAAAGCCCAGTGCTGCCTGGGTCGGGCCCTCTTGGTTCATGACGGATTTCATCACTTCTTCCTGAAAGCCGGCAATATCCTTGACACCCTCTTTTTCAGATGCACTGCGGATGATCTTTACCATCACGCTCTTCGATGTCTTTACCGCCTTCCATGCCGTATCAGAAACGTAGATCTGTTGCGCGAGGTTGTGCTCGAATTCCTGCTCGATCACTCCAATCAACTTTTGGGCATAGGCCTGAATGTCTTTTCCTGAGGGTTTCACCCGCAGCAGGAGCTTCGAGGGAGAAATCCGCTCGAGAAAAATTGTGAGTCGCTCGTAGGCCTGGAGCCGAAGGGGCAGGGCAATTTTCTGACCTTCCTTTCGGATTTGAAAATTTCTTCGTTTTTCATCGTTGCTCGCCTGGGTTTTAAAAAAATACATCGCCACAAGACCGGTGACGATTGCAGGCAGTGTGAAGGCCAGGACTTCAAAGATTTTGTTTGTTTCCATGTATGAGTGTGCTACCTTCCAAAGATAAACTTTGTCGCCCAAAGAGCAAACTTAATTGTATTGTAACCTGAATGCTTCGAATATTGATCTGAGTTTCAAAATATTGTCACAATTGTTACACAGATGTGAATTTCATTACTTTACTGATATTTGTCACTGAAAATGCAATACTACTACCCTAATTTTGACTCATATTAACGGATCAAAACATGCCTAAATACTGGCAGATCACAAAATTACTCATCATGTTAAACAAATTTGCACAATACATCTTAATTCTATTCAGCACGGCTGCCCTGGCACAGACGGGTCATGTCATGCAAGGAGTGGGAGCGGTAAACATGTCTATGGGGGGCGCAGCTACAGCGCAGCCTCTGGATATTAGTGGCGCCATGCAATGGAACCCAGCGGCCCTTTCCGTATTTGACGGAACCAAATTGAAGATTGATGCGGGAGCTTTCTTTTCTTCACCGAAGCTTTATTCTACAGTGCCAACTCCGAATGGACCGTTCAGCGGTTCTACAGAGGACGATCGAGGCACATCAATTCTTCCGGCTCTGGCCATTTCCTGGGGCAAGGAGGACAGTAAGCATACCTTTGGGGTTTCTGCCTTTGGTATAAGTGGATTTGGAGTGACTTTCCCGGAGAATTTTGAAAACCCAATTAACTTTCCTCAGTCTCAGGGAGGTTTTGGAAGGATTGAGTCAGACTACAGTCTCCTTCAAGTTGGATTTACCTGGGCCTATCAAATTTCAGACCGATTCTCAATTGGTTTGCAGCCCAATTTTGACTACGCGACATTGTCTTTGGAGCCCAATCCTTTGGCAGCGCCAGACTTCCCACCAGAAATGGGAGGTACAGGAAAAGGCTATCCTAAGGGAGATGCCACAGCCATCGGTTACGGTGGACAGATCGGTCTTTTCTATGACTCTCTTAACGGTTTCAAATTCGGTCTGGCTTATAAGTCACAACAATATTTCAACGAGTTTGATTTTGACAACGTATACCTGGACGGAACAGATGCGCCTGACGTGAAGTTCACGATGAATTATCCGGCCATTTACTCAGTAGGTCTTGGATATTCCAAAGGTATTGTCGACGTGGCACTCGATTATCGCTACATTGACTACGAGAACACGGATGGATTTAAAGAATCCGGCTGGTCATTTGCGTCCAACGGATTCCCTACAGGGGCCGTCAACGGATTTGGCTGGGAGAACATCTCAGTTGTATCTGCCGGTCTGCAATTGAAAGCAATTGAAAGATTGCCATTGCGTTTTGGATACACCTACAGCACGAATCCGATCAATGAGGACCTCGCCTTTTTCTCTGTACCTGCAACAGCAGTCATTGCACATGCCTTCCAGTTTGGATTCAGTTATAAATTCAGCGACACCTTCGTTTTTGACGCGGTGTATCACTATGGAACCAGTGATGGAAAAACTTCAGGTCCTATCCTGAACCCGATGCTAATTCCGGATAGTCCTCCACTTGGAGCCGTTCCAGGTTCTGAAGTTGCTTATGACATGACGACTTCCATGATCATGGTAGGTCTGAATTTCAACCTCGGAGGAAAAGACACTGATGGAGACGGCGTGAAGGACAAAGATGACCTTTGCCCGGAAGTCGCAGGACTTGAGCAGTTCAATGGATGCCCCGATTCAGACGGTGATGGAATTCAGGATTCTGAGGACGCTTGTCCGAACGAGGCTGGCTTGGCCGAATTCAACGGATGCCCTGACAGGGATGGCGATGGTTTCCCTGACAAAGAAGACATGTGCCCCGATGAAGCAGGTCTTGAACAGTTCAACGGCTGCCCCGACACCGATGGTGATGGCGTCATGGACAAGAATGACGAATGCCCCAACGAGGCAGGTCCGGTCGAGAACAAAGGATGTCCTGTTAAAGACCAGGATGGTGACGGTGTTCCGGATGCAGAGGACAAATGTCCTGGCGTAGCCGGTCTCGCTGAAAACTACGGTTGCCCCATGATCACAGAAGCGGCCCAAACCGAGCTGACCAATCTGGCCAGAGCGATCTACTTCAGAACCGGAAAAGACTCTTTCACCGATGAGACTTCAATTCGACTCGAAGGAGTGAGCAAAATACTTGCTGAATACAAGGACGTCAAGTTTGTCGTTGAAGGTCACACAGACAACACAGGTAGTGACAAGATCAACAATGAACTCTCACAAAAGAGAGCCGATGCTGTGCGAAACTATTTGATTGAAAATGGCTTCCCTGCAGAGAACATACGTTCAGTAGGTTTTGGTTCAGCCAACCCTATAGGCGACAACAGCACTTCAAAAGGAAGGCAACAGAACAGGAGAGTTGAAATTCTCGCTGAGAAAATGTAATTCCTTTTAGAAAGGATTTGAAAGGGCCGCAGACATGCGGCCCTTTTTTTTTTAAAAGTTGTAGATAACTTTTATTGTGGGGCTTCAATAACCATTGTATTTTTGGTCAAAAACAAGGGCAGTTGAGCAGTTATCTCGATGTATTGAACGAAGCGCAAAAAGAGGCTGTGCTTCAGAAAGAAGGGCCGATGATCATTATTGCGGGGGCCGGTTCCGGTAAGACCCGGGTACTGACCTATCGCATCGCCCACCTGATGGAAAATGATGTCGATCCGTTCAACATCCTGGCACTTACCTTCACCAACAAGGCCGCCCGGGAAATGAAGAGTCGAATCGCTACGGTTGTGGGCCAGAGCGAATCGAAGAATCTTTGGATGGGTACCTTCCACAGCGTATTTGCGCGTATTCTCAGAAGCGAGGCCGAAAAATTGGGCTATCCGTCAAATTTCACAATTTACGACACACAGGACAGCGTTCGGCTGCTCACCTCGATTATCAAGGAGATGCAGCTCGAAAAGGACAGGTACAAGCCCAAGCAGGTATTGCACAGAATTTCCCAGTTCAAGAACAGCCTGATCACGGTGCGCTCCTATTATCAAAACCCGGAGCTCATAGAGGCGGATCGCGCGGCAGGTCGTCCTGAGACCGGAGCGATCTACAAGGCTTATGTGGATCGATGCTTCAAATCAGGCGCTATGGATTTCGACGATCTGCTGCTTCGCACCAATGAGCTTTTGACCCGATTTCCAGAGGTCCTGGCGAAGTACCAGGATCGGTTTCGCTATATCCTCGTCGATGAGTATCAGGATACCAACCATTCTCAATATCTGATTGTGCGTGCCTTGGCCGACCGTTATCAAAACATTTGCGTGGTAGGGGATGACAGTCAGAGCATCTATGCGTTCCGTGGCGCGAACATTCAGAACATCCTGAATTTTCAGAAAGACTATGAAGGCGTCAGGATATTCAAGCTGGAACAGAACTACAGGTCTTCAAAGAACATTGTTCGTGCGGCCAACAGCGTCATCGACAAGAACAAGACCAAGCTGGAAAAAGAGATATGGACCTCAAACGAGGAAGGCGGAAAGATCAGGGTGATGCGAACCTTTTCGGAGGGTGATGAGGGGCGATTCGTGGCGAGTTCGATTTTTGAGAACAAAATGCAGCACCAGTTGCAGAACAACAGCTTTACCGTGCTTTATCGGACAAATGCGCAATCTCGCGCGATTGAAGACGCCTTGAGAAAGAAGAACATCAAGTACCGGATTTACGGCGGTCTTTCGTTTTACCAGAGAAAGGAAATCAAGGACGTTCTGGGATATTTGAGATTGCTTGTCAATCCAAATGATGAGGAAGCTCTGAAGCGCGTGATCAACTATCCGGCAAGGGGAATCGGGCAGACGACCATCGACCGACTTTCCCTGGCTGCAAACCAAAATAACCTTTCCATCTTTGAAGTTCTGTTGAGGCTCGACACTATGAATATTGGTGTCAACTCCGGCATTCGGACGAAGCTTCAGAACTTTGTGAACATGATTTTAAGCCTGCAGATCGAGGCCAGGAGCAAGGATGCTTTTGAGGTGGCGAACCAGGTGGTGAAGACCACGAGAATCCTGCGGGACATTGAGAGCGAAGGCACCCCGGAGGCGATCAGCAGGGTTGAAAACATACAGGAGCTTCTCAATGGAATTAGCGATTTCATAGTTGAGCAGAAAGAAAAGGAGGAGGACTCCTCATTGGAATTCTTTTTGGAGGATGTGGCCCTGGCCACGGATTTTGACAAGGACAAGGAGGATGAGCCCAGGGTTTCTTTGATGACTATACATCTGGCCAAGGGCCTTGAGTTTCCGTTTGTGTATATCGTCGGGTTGGAAGAGAACTTGTTCCCGTCGGCCATGAGCATGAATACGCGGAGCGAAATCGAAGAGGAGAGAAGGCTCTTCTATGTGGCTTTGACACGAGCCGAAAGACAGGTCTACCTGAGTTATGCGCAATCACGGTACCGTTGGGGAAAGCTCATCGATTGTGAGCCGAGTCGTTTCCTCGAGGAGATTGACGAGCGGTATTTGGAGGATCTTGCCCCAAAACCTGTTTCACAGCCAAAAACCTTTCTCGACAAGGATTTGTTTGGCAGTCCCGACCCGGAACGGGTGCGGTTCAAGAAACCGATTCAGCGCGATCCACAGAAAAGAACAAACAGGACTGAATCAAAGAAGATCTCAAAACCAGTCTCAAGATCTGTCTCAAAGCCATCAGGGGCAAACTTCAAGAAGGTCAGTGAGGTCAAAAGCTCCGGGCTTGCTGACGGATCAGACTTGAAAATGGGAAGCTTGGTCGAGCACGGAAAATTTGGAAGAGGAGAAGTCATCAACCTGGACGGCACAGGTGGGAATCAGAAAGCAGAGATCCGGTTTGACTCCGGGGAAACGAAAAAGTTGCTTCTTCAATTCGCGAAGTTGAAGATAATTCAGTAATCCGGCCTCTTTGAAGTCAAAAAATGATTACTTTGCAAGGCGAGAAAAAACGAATGATTTAGCGAGAAAAACAAATGGATTTAGAATACAATGCAGAGCGGGAGAAATTGATCATCCCGGAGTACGGAAGACATATACAAAAGTTGGTTAATCACTGCATCGCACTTGAAGATCGCGAAGAGCGAAACAAGATGGCAGAAGCGATTGTCCACGTCATGGGAAACATGCAGCCCCACCTGAGGGATGTTCCCGATTTTCAGCACAAGCTGTGGGATCAGATCTTCATCATGTCGGATTACCGCCTGGATGTGGATACGCCTTACCCCAAGCCGGAGCGCGAAGTTCTTCAGGCAAAACCCGAGCCCCTTGCATATCCGAGATCGGCCTCCAAGTACAGGTTCTATGGGAACAACATCCAGATCATGATCGATACTGCCCTTACCTGGGAAGATGGGGAGATGAAAGACGCACTGGTTTACGCCATTGCAAATCATATGAAGAAGTGCTACCTGAACTGGAACAAAGACACTGTGGATGACGATGTTATTTTAAGTCATCTCAAGGAATTGTCCGGTGGAAAGCTTACGCTGCAGGATAAAGACATTCTCTCCGACTCAAAAGATCTGCTAAAACAGAAAGTGTTCAAGTCCTATCAAAAATCGGGTCAAAAATCAGGTCAGAAACAAGGCAAGAAAAATTACAGAAAAAGATAATCGCTTAATCCGTTCCCATGTCAGTATTCCGCATTGAAGGCGGGCACCGCCTAAGTGGAGAGATTGTGCCGCAAGGCGCAAAAAATGAAGCTCTCCAGATCATTTGTGCAACCCTGTTGACACCTTCCAAAGTCACGATCAGCAACATTCCTGACATCAGGGATGTCAATAAACTGATCTTCATTCTCGGCGAACTCGGTGTCAAGATTGAGAAGCTGGATTCTAATACGTACACCTTCCAGGCGGATGATCTCAATCTGGACTACCTGGAATCGTTGCAGTTCAAGAAAGACGGCAGCTCTTTGAGGGGCTCCATAATGATCGTCGGTCCTTTGCTGACTCGATTTGGCCGGGGCTACATTCCAAGACCGGGTGGGGATAAGATCGGAAGGAGAAGGCTCGATACGCACTTCGAAGGTTTTATCAAACTGGGAGCCAAATTCAGATACAATCGCGAGGAGTATTTCTACGGGGTGGAGGCTGATGAGCTTGTGGGTACGGAAATGCTCCTTGATGAGGCTTCCGTAACAGGTACGGCCAACATATTGATGGCCGCGGTTTTGGCCAAAGGAGAGACTGTAATTTACAATGCTGCATGCGAGCCTTATATCCAGCAGCTCAGCAGGATGCTCGTTAGCATGGGAGCAAAGATTGACGGGATAGGTTCGAATCGATTGATCGTTCATGGAGTGGAATCCCTTGAAGGATGTGAGCACAGGATATTGCCAGATATGATCGAGATTGGAAGCTGGATCGGAATGGCCGCCATGACGAGATCCGAACTGACCATAAAAGATGTCAGCTGGAAAGATCTGGGTCTTATACCCAATGTATTCAAGAAACTGGGTATACAGCTTGAGAAAAGAGGCGATGACATCTTCATTCCAGCCCAGGAAAGCTATGAGATCCAGGGTTATCTCGATGGGTCGATACTAACGGTTTCCGATGCGCCCTGGCCAGGTTTTACCCCGGACTTGCTAAGCATCGTGCTGGTTGTGGCCACCCAGGCCAAGGGCAGCGTTCTGATTCATCAGAAGATGTTTGAGAGTAGACTCTTCTTTGTGGACAAACTGATTGATATGGGGGCCAAAGTCATTCTTTGCGACCCGCACAGAGCCACGGTCATAGGCATGAACCACGAGTCCAGTTTGAAAGCGACAATCATGACTTCTCCTGACATTCGAGCAGGTGTTTCCCTGTTGATTGCGGCTTTGTCCGCTAAGGGAACCAGCACCATACACAACATTGACCAAATTGACAGGGGATACGAAAACATCGATGGCAGACTTCGCGCTCTCGGTGCAAAAATCGAGCGAATCGACAACACTTTTTGACCCTCTGGGTGAAGGCCTCTGTAATTAAGTGACATTATGGCACATTCAAACGCTTGGCAAGTAATTTGCTTACTGAGGGTAGAAGGATAAATATGAAATCTAATGAGTAAGAAAGAACAAAATACGAAAGGCCCGGAAAAAGACCAGAACCTTGGGGAAAACGAAATAGATCAGAACGAAATGCACGAGGATGTGGCCACCGAGGAGGCCAGGTCAGAAGAGGCTGAAATGGACGAAGTTGAACAACTCAAAAATGAGGTCCAAAAGGAAAAGGACAATTTCCTGCGGCTTTTCGCTGAGTTTGAGAACTACAAGAAACGAACTTCCCGAGAACGAATCGAATTGTTCAGTACGGCCAATAGGGAGCTGATGCTAGCTTTGCTACCCGTATTGGATGATTTTGAACGCGGCTTGAACGAGATCGAGAAATCCTCTGACGGACCTCTTTTTGAGGGGATGAAGCTGATATACAATAAGTTTAAAAACACTTTGACTCAAAAAGGACTTAAAGAAGTTGAGGTGAAGACAGGTGACGTTTTTGACGCAGAAATACATGAAGCTATCTCGCAGATCCCGGCCCCTGACAAGAAGCTCAAGGGAAAGATCATTGATGTTGTCGAAAAAGGGTACAAACTGGGGGATACGATCATCCGTTATCCGAAAGTGGTAATGGGGAGCTAATGCCCTCTGAAATTTAAAGGAAAATCAAGTGAAACAAGATTATTACGAAGTTCTTGGTGTGAGCAAGAACGCTACGGCAAGCGAGATCAAGAAGGCGTATAGGAAAAGGGCCGTTGAAAATCATCCTGATAAAAATCCCGGAGACAAGGCTGCTGAAGAGCGTTTTAAAAAGGCTGCTGAGGCTTATGAGGTGCTCAGCAATCCCGATAAAAAGGCAAAATACGATCAATTCGGACATGCAGCATTTGAGAACGGAGGTGCCGGAGGTGGCTTTGGAGGAATGAACATGGAAGACATCTTCAGCCAGTTTGGCGATATCTTCGGAGGACATTTTGGCGGTTTCGGTGGAGGCTTTTCAGGTGGAGGACGTCAGGCTCGGGTAAAGGGAAGCAATCTCAGAATCCGCGTAAGACTGGAATTAAAAGATATACTGAACGGGGTTACCAAGAAGGTTAAAGTAAAGAGACAAGTTCAGGCGCCCGGAGTCACTTTTTCAACTTGTTCAAGTTGTAACGGCCAGGGAAGCGTTACCCGAATCACTAATACCATATTGGGTAGAATGCAAACGGCCACAACTTGCCCTACTTGCAAAGGTGCGGGAAAAATGGTTGATCATCGCCCCAAAGGCGCTGATGCGAACGGCATGATCCTCAAGGAGGAGACCGTAGAAATAGAAATTCCACCAGGAGTCACCGACGGGGTGCAGCTCAAAGTGGCAGGAAAGGGGAATGAAGCACCTGGTGATGGCATCCCCGGAGATATCCTGGTCGTTATCCAGGAAATGCCTCACGAGAGTTTAAAACGCGAGGGAAATAACTTGCATTATGATTTGTACATCAGCATTGCAGATGCGGCACTGGGAACCACAAAGGAGATTGACACGCTGACAGGAAAAGTCAGGATCAAGATAGATGAAGGCACACAGTCGGGTAAGATTTTGCGCTTGCGGGGAAAAGGTGTTCAAAGCCTCGACCGATATGGCAAAGGTGACCTTTTGGTTCATGTCAACGTTTGGACTCCAAGAAAGTTAAGCAAGGAGCAGCGTGAGTTTTTTGAGAGAATGAAGGACCATGACAACTTCATACCGCGACCCTCGAACTCTGAAAAATCATTTTTTGAAAAAGTGAAAGACATGTTTTCGTGAGGGGGAGGATTCGGAGATTCTAACCTAAGTTTTTGAAAAACAGTATTTTTTTAACAAAAAATTCGTTATATTTGTTTTGCTGAATTCACGAATTCAGTAACTTTTTCTTTTTCATAGCAATTTTCCCACTCTT